>JAISBF010000016.1 GCA_031266335.1 Verrucomicrobiales bacterium | reverse complement strand
GCGCTGATGGTGAGCTTGTGATCCGTGCCGAGATCGACGCCGTAGATGAGTTGTTCGTAGGCTTTGCCCGATACTTGGCTGCCGACGTTTAGCTGTTGGCCGTAGCTTCTGAGCCAGATGTTTTCGATGAGGCTATGGTATGGAACGCGGACATCCTTGTCCGCCAGCGGGCGGGACGCCCGCGCTCCATAGCGCAGGTCGCCCATGCGTTTGAGTAGGCTGTTTTGTTGAGCAAACCACATGCTTTGCTGGACGGCGATGGCGCTGTTGAGGACTGCGCCGGCGGAGCTGGTGCCTTGTTTGATGAAGTGGTCGCCGTCCTTGATGATGGTGTCGATGCCCCAGTCGATGGGATCCCATTGCCAGTGTTCGGTGCCGTCGCCGCTGACGATGCCGGGGAGGACTTGATTTGGGTCGGCTTGGCCGTTGCCGGTGGTGTCAATGTGGACGGTGCCGTCACCGTCAGCGGTGCCGATGACGATGATGGAGCCGCCGTCGCCGGTGTCGCTGTTGACGCTGATGGTGAGAGTGCCGGTGTGGGTGAGGTTGTCGAAGGTGACGTTGTAATCACCGATGTTCCAAGTGCCGTTATTCTCGCCGTAGTTGCCGTGGCTGTCTTTGTCAAAGGTCCACGCGCTGTCGCCGTCGGTGATCAGGTTGCCGCCGTTGAAGCCGCCGCGGCCGGTGGCGTGGTCGTCGAGGATGACGGTGACGACGGCGCGGTCGTTTTGCTCAATGTCGCCGAGCAGGGCGCTGCGGCTGCCGCTGACGGTGACTGCTATGGTGGCGTCTTCGCTGGCGGTGAGGTCGCCGGTCAAGGCGCTGTCGTCGAGGGTGACGGTGGTGGTGGTGGTGCCGGAGACTTGCGTCTGACCGCTCACGTCCGTGTGCTTGACGGTCACGGTGGTGGTGTTGCTGCCGATGACTCTCAGCGCGTTGCTGCCGGTGGCGCTGGTCAGGCGGTCGAGCACAAGGTCCTTGGTGCCCGTACCGCTGGAAATAATCAAATCCCCCGCCGCGTCCAGCGAGCCGCCGCTGATGTTGACCAGGCTGCCGCCGCCTTCCGTTGCCAGGCCGACATCATCCGACACCGCCACGGTGTTGATAATATCCAATTGCCCCACGGTGCCGGTGCCGCTGGGGATTACCGATGTGTGATAAGCCTTCTGATCCGCGTGAATCACCGAGTCTGCCACCGTGACGCTGCCGGCATAAACATTGGCGCCGATTTGGGCGTTGATGGTCAAGTGGCGCGCCACGACGGTGCCGGAGTGCCAGGCGGTTAACCCGCTGCCACCTTCACTGGCGTTCAAATTGAAAGTGTTGATCGTGCCACCGTCAATTTCCAAGTACCCCAGGTTGTGGGCTAGGCCGCCATTGGCATAGCTATAGGTATTGATAACGATAGCCACGTTGTTGGCGATTAATCGCGCGTTTTCCGCCATCAAGCCGTTGCCCTCGATGTGCGAAAAAGTCATGATGTTCACCGCCGCCACCTCCACCGCGGCGCCGTTGCGGGCGATGATGCCGTAATTATAATTGATGTTTTTCGCCCCCGGCGTCCCGGAATAGACGTACTGGCTGGGGTCGGTGGCGAGGTCGCCGCCGGCGGTCAGCGGATTGCCGTCCGCGTCCATTTTGATACCGGTGTAAATGGTCAAATTACTGCCGGTGAATGCCGCGCCGTCAGTGTCCACAAAAATAGCCACCGCGTAATTGGCGCCGGCGGTGCGCAAAACATTGTCTGCGGCGGTGAAACTGCCGCTGGTGATGAGGTCGGCCCTGCTGCCGTCGGCTAGCGTGTAATAGGTGCCGCCGGTGAGCAAGTTGGTGTTGGTTTGCGGGTTGGGCGCGGCGGTTAATGCACTCGCCGTCAGGCCGCTGACGATGGCGAGCAGGGTTAGTTTTTTCATGTTTATATTCATATATGGTGGGTTGGTTGTTGGTTTTAATGGCCACAAAAAATCACAAAAAGCGCAAAGAAAATCCTTTTTTAAAAAGCGCTGTGTTTTTTGTGATTTTTTGTGGCCATTCAATTGGGTTAGGTGACGATGGTGATTTCGGTTAGTCGGCCAAAAGTCGGCAATTCACTGCCTTTTGGCGGGATTTTGTTTATATTGGCGTTACTCATGGGTTTCCTTTCGTTAGTTATTGAATGATAAGATGTTAATGTTGTCTGCCATTGGTCTTTTGCCGGGAAATAAGTCAATAATGACACATGACATAGAACGTATGCCACATGACATGAAATCTATGACACATGGTTTTAGTTCAATGACATATGGCATAGAGAATATGCCATACGGTTTAATCCTTATGACATATGACATGAATTTCATGACACATGGCTTTAATTTCATGACACGTGACATTAATTCTATGCCATATGGTTTAAGTCTCATACCACGTGGTTTAAGCATTATGACATGTGGCATAAACCTCATGACATATGGCATTTTAGGCGTATCGGGAATATTTTTGCTAAAGATGGGCTGGAAAATTAACAGACCGGGGCAAGAGTCATGCTCAGCGGAGCGCGTGAGCGCGTGAGCGCGTGAGCGCGTGAGCGCGTGAGCGCGGTGTACTTACTTTATGGCTTATCGTTCTCATCTTCAGCGGGTTTTGGTAACTCGATATGACGATTTGACGAGGGGACGATATGGAATCTGGCGAGATGACGCAAGGGTTTTTTTCGTTTTTTTTAACCACCGATGGACACTGATGGACACGGATGGTTTTTAGCTATAATGCAACCGGTTTGCCGATGGATTCTTTGCCAGTTTATGTTAAATTAAATCGTCAGGGATTATCGCCATGAAAAACCGGTTTTGGTTATTGCTTGCCGCGGTGGGGTGTGGAGTGACCTTGTTCGTCACCGACGCGCCGGCGACAGTTTACGCGCGGGTCGGGGTTGGTGTCGGCGTGGGGCATACTTACCGCCCTTATTGGCACGGCCATCATCATCCTTACTTCAGACCTTATTATTATCCGTATGGTCCCGCTTGCTTTGGCCCGGCGATTGTTTACTCCATGCCGATTTATTCCGCCGCCACGGTCAGCGCGCCGGCGACTGTTACCACCCGGACCACCACGACCAAGACCACGACCGTCAGTAGCGCGCCCGCGGCCCCCGCGCCAGCGCCAGCGTCGCTCACGCCGCTGCTCACCGTGACCGCGCCGCCTTACGGCATCCCGGAAAACAACTCCCTGGTCAAGTCACCGTTCAGCAATTTCACCATCAGCGACATCGGCATGAAGCCCGGCACGGTCATTTACGACAGTTACACCGGGCAGCCGTTCCGGATTCCGTGATTGGCCGCGCGCCGCAGCCGCTGCCGCTCGCGCCGGGGCTAAGCGTTAAGCACCCAGTTGCCGCAGCGCATGTCGCGCCAGTTGCAAGTCCAGCGCCAGCCCGATGACCACCAGGCCCGCGTGCTCGACCTCGCGCTCGTAACGCCAGGCGTGCAATTCGCCGTTGCCGACCTGATGCACCAGTTGCCATTCATCCGGCGCCGAGCGGAAGCGGAGGAAGCCCTTCACCCGGCACACTCCCGCCGGCAGCTCCCGCAAAATCCGCTCCAAGTCCTCGCGCGCCACCGGTCGCGGCAGCGGCACGAAAAACGCCTTCATCGACACGTGCTCGCCGTTGCCGGTCAGCGTCAGCGCCGGCCAGTCGCGCGCCGCGCCCGCGCCGCAGTCGCTGTCGGGCAGGCGCACCCGGCCGAACTCGCTCTCCAGCAACCGCGCGCCCGCGTTCCAGTCGCCGACTTGCGTCCGGATGTTCGCCACGTCCGCCGCCGACACCTGGTCCGTCTTGTTGATGATGATCACGTCCGCCCACCGGGCCTGCGCCTCATGCACCCAGCGGTTCACCAGCCAGCGCGGAAAATTTTTCGCGTCCAGCACGTAAATAATCTGCCGGATTTCAATCTTGCCGGCCAAGTCCCGGCTGGTGAGGCAGTCCAGCAAATCCTCCGTGTTTGCCAGGCCCGACGCCTCGACCCACACTTGCGCGAGGCCGGTGTCCGCGGCGTATTGTTTGAGTTGGAAAATCAACTCCAGCGGAGTCGCGCAGCAGGCGCAGCCGCCGGTCAGGGCCGCGATGCGCGCCGCCTTGCCGCGGAACAGTTTGGCGTCCACGTTCAGCGGCCCGGCGTCGTTGATGATCAGCGCCATCTGTTCCTTCGGGAAGCCCTCGCCGGTAATGATATGCTCCAGCAAGGTGCTTTTCCCGCTGCCCAAAAAGCCTGTCACCAAATATACCGGTAATATGCGCATGGTTGAAAATTCAAAGTGCGAAATGAAAAATGCAAAGTTTAAATCACGACTACTCCGCCGTCCGCGTCACCAACAGCGAGCAGTTTGTCGTTTGGCGACCAGCGCGCGGCGGTGATGGGCGCGCTGCCGATGAAGGCCGCCAGCGGTGCCGGCTCGCCGTTGGCGTCCCATAGCATCAGGTTGCCGTCCTTGCCGCCGGCGGCGAACAGCTCGCCGTGGTGGCGGAAGCGGAGTTCCGTCACCGACTGGCTGTGCGCGCCGAACATCAGCGGCGCGGCGCCGGCCGGTCCCTGGCCGGCGCAATTCCACAGCAGCACGTCCGGGCCGTTGCCGGTGGCCAGCCACTTGCCGTCGCCGCTCCAGTCCAGCGCGCGGATTTTCGCCTGGTAGCCGGGCATGTGCAAATGCTCGCCACTGTCAGCGGCCCAGATGTGCATGGCGTGTTCCTGGCTGCCGCCGCACACCCAGCGCCCGTCCGGCGACCAGCGGCAGTTCCACATCGCGCCCCGCCAGTCGTAAGTCCGGACCCGCCTGGCGCTGACGCCGTGCAGCACGCTGAGGCCGCCGTAGGCCGCGACCAGCAACAGCGGGCCGTTGGGATACCAGCACAGGTCGGCCAGCGTGCTGGGCAGCGGCTCGCTGTTGGCCAGTAATTGACCGTCAGCGGCGAGCAAGGCGACTTGTTTGCCGTTGGCGACGGCGAGGACTTTTTGCGCCGCGCCGGCGGCGGTCACCGGCAGCGGACTCCACGCCAATTTTTCCAGCCACGCGCGCCCGGCCTGGTACTCCCAATTCCGGCGACCGTCAGCGGCCCAGCAGCGCACCGCCCCGTCCTGCCCCGCCGTGACCAGCCGCTGACCGTCAGCGTGCCACACCAGCGCTCCCAGGCCGGCGTGCGCGACAAAATTTTTCGGCGCCCCGCCGCGTTTGGGAATGACGCTGACCGTGCCGTCAATCGCCGCCGCCGCCAGCGTCTCGCCGTCAGCGCTCCACTCCAGCGCGACGACGCAATCCGGCAGCCGCGTCTCCCACGCCGGCGTCAGTCGTTTCGTCCGCAAGGCCGCTTTGGATTCTTTCATAACAACAACTAACACCACCAAGTCACGCAGACATTAGGTTTTGAAATTCTTGGCGTCTTGGCGACCGGAGTTCTTCACACCACGCATTCGCGGAAGCCCTTGGTCAGCGCCGCTCGGTCGAGGTTTTTGCCGATGAACACCAGTGCGCATTTGCGCGGCTTGCCGGTGGAATCGGCCTCGGGCTGGGCGTCCAGCATCATGTGTACGCCCTGGAATACCACGCGGTTTTTTTGCCCGCTGACGGTGAACACGCCCTTCATGCGGTAAATATCCGGCCCCTTCGTCGCCAGCAATTGACTCAGCCAGCGATTCAGCTTCATGCCGTCCACCTCGCCCGCGTGCTCAATGCCAACCGATTGCACGTCCTTGTCGTGATAGTGTCGGTGATGGTGATGATGTTCGTGGTCATCATCAGTGTCGTGGTCATGTTCGTGACAGCCGCACTGGCAATCCTCGCCGTGCTCGTGGTGATGGTGATGCTCGTGTTCATCCTCGTCGTCAGCGTCAGCGTCTGTCAGAAAATGCGGGTCGTCCTTGATGATGCGGTCGAGGTCGAACGCGCCGACATTGAGCACTTTGTTGATGTCAATGTCAGCGTTGGTGGTGCGATAAAACCGCGCCAGCGGGTTCACCGCGCGCACGCGGCCTTCCAGCTCCGGCAACTCACCGTCAGCGACCAGGTCCACCTTGTTCAGCAGCACAATGTCGGCGAAGGCGATTTGCTGCTTCACCTCCGGGCTGTCGTCAAGATGTTGCAGCACGTGTTTGGCGTCCACCAGCGTCACCACCGCGTCCACCAGCAGCGCCTCCTTCAGGTCATCGTCAGCGAAAAAAGTCTGGATGACCGGGCCGGGGTCGGCAAGGCCGGTGGTCTCGATGAGGATGTGGTCGAACTTGTCGCGGCGCTTGAGCAGGTTGCCGAGCACGCGAATCAAGTCGCCGCGCACGGTGCAACAGATGCAGCCGTTGTTCATCTCGAAAATCTCCTCGTCGGAACGGATGACCAGTTCGTGGTCGATGCCGATTTCGCCGAACTCGTTTTCAATCACCGCGACGCGCTGACCGTGCCGCTCGCTGAGGATGCGGTTCAGCAACGTGGTTTTCCCCGCGCCGAGAAAGCCGGTGAGGATGGTGACGGGGATGCGTTTGGAATCACTCATGGCGGCAGCATACCGCGAATCCGGCAAAACACAGCAAGAAATTGGCAGCGCGTCGGTTTAAATTTTTTTACAGGGAGATCATGGAGCACATGGAGATATAGCTTCATTAACGCAAAGAAACAAAGGGGCAAAGAACACGAAGATTTTTTTAAAACCTTCATGAACTCCATGATCTCCCGGTAAAAAAATCAAACGCTGACGATGAGGCACGCATTCTGCCCGCCGAAGCCGAAGGAGTTTTTCAGGAAAATCCGGGCGGCGGCGCGGCGCGGCGTCAGCGGCACAAAATCGAACCCGGCCCACGCCGGCTGGTCGCAATTCAGGGTTGGCGGCAGGACGCCGGCGCGCAAGGCCAGCAGCGCCGCCGTCAGTTCCAGCGCGCCCGCTGCCATTGAGCAATGGCCGAACATGGACTTGGCGGAGGAAATTGGCACGGCGCGCGCGGCGTCGCCGAGCGCCAGCGTCAGCGCCGCGATTTCGGCGGCGTCATTGGCCGGCGTGCCGGTGCCGTGGGCGCTGACGTAGTCGAGTTGCGCGGGGCGCAGGCCGGCGCGGTCAAGCGCCAGCCGGATGCACGCGGCGGCGGCGCGGCCGGCGGGGTCGGGGTCGGTGAGGCGGTGGGCGTCGCAGTTGGCGGCGTGGGATAAAATTTCGCCGAGGATTGGCGCGCCGCGCCGCCGCGCGTGGTCGAGCGTCTCCAGCACGAAAAAGGCCGCGCCCTCGCCCATCACGAATCCGCGGCGGTCGCGGTCAAACGGGCGGCTGGCCCGCGCGGCGTCAGCGTCAGTGTCCCCGCCGGGCGCCAGCGCGCCGAGCAACTCGTAGCCGAGCGTGCCGAGCGGGTGCAGCCGCGAATCCGCCCCGCCCGCCAGCGCGCAGTCGGCCGCGCCGCTGACGATGAGGCGGCAGGCGTTGCCGACGGACATGGTGCTCGCGGCGCAGGCGGAAAAGTTGGTGATTTTCGGGCCGCTGACGGTGAGGTGGCGGGCGAGCAAATCCTCACCGTCAGCGAGCGACTGACGCTCCGGCGTTTCATCCCAGCCGACGGACGAGCACAGCGCGAGTTGACAGTCAGCGGGCAGGGCCGCGCCGGCCAGCGCCTCCCGGGCCGCCGTCAGCGCCATTTGCCGCGCCTTGCCGCTGCCGGTGAAACGCGGGTCGGTCACCGGCGCGCCGACCTGGGGCGGCGTCTCCAGCCGGCGCAACGCGGATTTTCCCTGGCAGATGTTTTGCTGAAAAATCGCCGCGCCGACGCCGTATGGCGAGACCACGCCGAGACCGCTGATGATGACGCGCGGCTTCACGGGGCGGTTGGCCGCCGGTTAAGGATATATTCGGCGACGGCGCTGACCGTCAGCGTCGCGGCCGGCACGGTCGCGGACTCGAACAACTCGCCTTCGGGGATTGCCAGTTGGAAACGTTTTTCGAGGCGGAACGTGAGGTCGATAAAATCAATGGACTCCGCGCCGAGGTCGCTAACCAGCAGTTGCGTGTCACCGATTTCGCCCGGCGTCAGGTTCAGCGTCGCGGCGATTTCGTCCTTCACGCCGGCAAGGATGGCAGCAAAAGTCATGACGCCTATTAAAAGCGGAAAATTGAAAGCGGAAAGCAGAAATTAGCCCGTTCGCTTTGCATACACCGCGGCGTCGGCCGCGGGCAGGTCAACGTGGAGCACCGTGTCCGCTTCGCCGCTGACAATGAGCGCGCGGGCGAGGCGCGTGGCCTGGTCACGGTCAGCGACCGTGTGGCTGGGGCCGCCGGACTTGGTGAGGATGGCGAGATGGGCGGCGGGCATGTTGGGCAGGACCTTGAGCAGCCAGAGCGGGTTGACGTTGGCGCGCAGCCCGGCGTAGCCGAGGTCGCGGTCGGCGGCCCGCAGTTCGGCGGCGCGTGGGTCGTAGGCGGCGGCGCTGACAATGACGGCGCGGGTGGGCGAGTGAACCGTCAGGTCGAGACCGGCCGCGCCGGCGGCCTGCCAGACCGCCGACAACGCGCGCTGACCGGCCTCGTCCAGCAGTCGCCGCGCCTTGTATTTTTTTAATTCCGGCGGCAGTGCCAGGGGCGGGGCGGCGCTGACGGTGACGGATATGCGCATGGCTTTTGAAGAAGGAAGTTGGTGTCGGTTGGTGTCAGGTTGAAAGTTTGTTGAGTTACGCGGTACCGCGCCAACTGACACAAACTTTCCCCCAAAAGCACAAACCCGACCCATTGCGGGGCCGGGTTTGTAGTCAGTCAACAATCCGCAATCCGGAAAGATTACAGACCTTTTTTGAAATCCTTGCCGGGGGAGAACTTGACGCTCTTGGACGCGGCGATCTTGATCTTTTCGCCGGTTTTCGGATTTACGCCAGTGCGGGCTTTGCGGTTGACCACTTTGAATGTGCCGAAACCGATCAGTTGCACGGACTTGGATTTTTTGACTGACACTTTGATGCTGTCAATGACAGCGGTTAATGCGCGGTCAGCACCAGCTTTGCTGGTGTCGCCGCCGAGTTCCTTTTGGACTTTTTCCACTAATTGAGCACGATTTACGCTCATAAACCTCCTTTGGTTAGTTAGTCTTTGTGGGCGCTTCAACCTTTGAACCCGCCGCACGTTGTAGTGAGTGTTATGTACAGGCGCGGGCGGTACGTCAACAGAAATTTTCGGTCGCGGGCCGATTTATCGAGAATTTATCGGCGTTGCGGCGGGGGATTGGCCGCGGATGCGCTTGAATACTGGCCTGGCGGCCGGCGGGGTGGGCGGCGTCCGGCCGGCGGCGGCGGCGGAATTTTTTGTTGGGCATCCCGCGGCGGTTCATTATTATCAGCGGCGCTGGCCGCGCGCGGCATGGTTGCCGGGCGCGGCGGCGCGAGTTATGGCGAGATTATTGGCATTCATCTGGCGGAAAATTTGCCGGGTCAAACGGGTGTGCGCCTGGCAGCCGGAGCCGGACGGCGACTGGTTGTTAGTGACCAATCGTCTGTCGTTATACGAGGCGCTGACGCTGACGGCGGACCTGGGGCGGCGGGTGTGTTTTTTGGCGCACGCCCGGCCGGCCGCGGTGGGGTGGCTGGCGCGCTGGTCGGGCTGGCTGCCGCTGCGGGTGGTGGAACGGGAACCGGCGCAGGCGCTGGGTGACAGCGTCGGGCTGCTGCGCCGGCAGGGCTGGCTGGTGTGCCTGTGCGCGGACGGCCTGGCGGACGAGGAGGTGGAAAAAATCATCCGCCGGACCCGCAGCAACGCGGTGCCGGTGGCGGTGCTGCCGTATTCCCGGCTGGCGCTGACGCGGAACTTCCGGCACTTTTCCGGCCGCGGCCCGGCCCGCGCGTTCGGGGTGTGTTACGGCGGCATCATCCGCACCGTGGACTTCAGCGCCGCGCGGTTGCGCCGCGATTTGCTGGAAATGCTGTCGCGCGTGGTGGAGTCGCACCCGGCCTTGAAACGGCACCTGGCCGACGCCGCCATCCGCGGCTTGAAGAAAAAATTGTTCCGCACCGTGGCGATTGACACCTATGTGCGCGGCAAGAAATTTTCCGGCGGCCTGTTGCTGACGCTGGCCTGGCTGCTGGCGGAAAAACTGGAGACCATGACCGACCAGCAGCGGATCGGGGTGGTGATGCCGCCGGGGGTAGGGGCGATGATTGCGAACCTGGCTTGCGTGCTGATTGGCCGGACGCCGGTGAACCTGAATTTCACCATGGGCCGGCGCGCCAATGAGCACGCCATCCGGCAGACCGGGCTGGACTTTATCATTACCAGCGAGCTGGTGGTGCAGCGCATGGCCGATTTTCCCTGGACGGCGCGGCGTTTCGACGTGGTGGACTGGCTGCTGGCGCTGCCGCGGGCGGACATTCTCCGGCGGTTTGGCAAGGTGGTGTGCAGCCCGGCGCGGTGGATTCTGGAGGATCTGGACGTGCCGCCGAAAGGGGACAACGCCGAGGCCGGCATCCTGTTCACCAGCGGCAGCGTCGGCGACCCCAAGGGCGTGCCGCTGTCGCACCGCAATATTCTGACCAACATCGCGCAAATCAAGGCCATCCTGCCGAATAATTTCGTGCCGTCGGTTCTGGGCTGTTTGCCGACCTTTCACAGCTTCGGCTTCACCGTGACGCTGTGGTGGCCGATGATTGACGGCCCGCGGGTCATCACCTGCGTGTCGCCGCTGGAGACGGGTAAAATTATCGAGGCGATTCAGCGATACCGCATCGCGCTGATGGTCACCACCCCCACTTTTTTGCGCGGCTATATGAAAAAGGCCACGCCGGCGCAACTCACCTCCCTCCGCCTCATCGTCACCGGCGCGGAAAAATTGCCGCTGCCGCTGGCGGCGGAATTTGAGGAAAAACTCGGCGTCCCCGTGTGCGAAGGCTACGGCATGACCGAAGGCTCGCCGGTCATCGGCGCCAATCTGCCCGACTGGACGCACGTGGAGAACGGCATCGCGCCGCCGTTGGCGCGCGTGATTGGCAGCGTCGGGCGGCCGTTGCCCGGCGTCGCCATCCGGGTGACGCGGGCGGAGTCCGACGACGAGTTGCCGCTCGACCAGACCGGGATGTTGTGGTTCCGCGGCGGCAACATCTTCAACGGTTACCTGGGCGCCGCCGCCGAGACCGCGCAAGTGTTGCGCGACGGCTGGTATTTGTCCGGCGACCTCGGCCGCGTGGATGCGCGCGGCTTTCTCCACATCGAGGGCCGGCTCAGCCGGTTTTCAAAAATCGGCGGTGAAATGGTGCCGCACGGCACCGTGGAGCGGCATTTGCTGGAGGCGTTGCGCCCGACGCTGGACGAGGAATTCAACGTGGTGGTGGTCGGCGCCAACAGCGTGAAAAAAGGCGAGCTGCTGGTGCTGTTGACCAACCGGACCCTGGCGCGCGAGACCGTGCGGCAGGTGCTGACTGGGCGCGGCCTGCCGAACCTGTGGATTCCGCGGCTGATTCGCCTGGAACCGGTTTTGCCGGTGATGTCCAACGGCAAAATCGACCTCAAGACCTGCCGGCAACTGGCCGCGGAGACGGTGCTGACGGTGGAAGGCTCTTAACCACGGATGGACACCGATGGACACGGATAAAAAAACAAAAAATAATCCGTGTTCATCCGTGTCCATCCGTGGTTAAAAAAATAAAAAAAACCTTGCGCAAGTCAGCATGATTCCATATCGTCCCATCCCGTTATCGGGAATAAATAGCTGCTACCTACTACATGCCATCTACTAACTACCGATAACCTGCTGAAGATGAGAGACCTAAGTCATAACGTAAGTGAATCGCGCTCACGCGCTCACGCGCTCACGCGCTCCGTATGACTCTTGCCCCGACGGCTTAATTACCGGGCAGAATTTTACCCGTTTCATTCCCCATCCGGCGACTAGCCGTCATACCAGCACCAGTTCCGTTGCTGGTGGTATTATTATCCCCACTGGCGGCACCGGAACATTTTCTGGTAACGCCAGAATGCATTCTGGTCACACCAGAGCATCCGCTGGTGACGCCAGAGCGTCTTCTGGTGACACCAGAACATCCTCTGGTAACGCCAGAGCGTCCTCTGGTGACGCCAGAACTCCCTCTGGTGACACCAGAGCGTCCTCTGGTGACGCCAGAGCGTTCTCTGGTCACACCAGAGCATCCTCTGGTGACGCCAGAACATCCTCTGGTGACGCCAGAACGCTCTCTGGTCACACCAGAAACCTCCCTTTTGGCGGTAATACCGCCGCCAAACAAACCAGAAAATAAGAAACCACCATGAATAAATACCTAGATAGCAACAACTTCAGCACCAAGAAGTACATCCACAAAACCTGGACTGGCCTCCGGGAGTTCTTCACCCAATACGTCGGCGTCCTCCCCGGCATCCGGGAACGCCTCAGCCTGCCCTCCCCGGAAATCGGCCTGATCACCAACAGCGCCGCCGGTTACGGCCGGTTGAACGACCTCATCATTGAACTGGAAAAACTGCTCACCAG
>JAISBF010000171.1 GCA_031266335.1 Verrucomicrobiales bacterium | reverse complement strand
GTGTTGGTGTTCATCAACGGCTTTTTCGTCGCGGCGGAGTTTGCGATTGTCAAAATCCGCGCCAGCGAGTTGAAGCCGCTGCTGAAGAAGGGCAACGACCTGCGCGTCAGCCTGGCGCTCCAGGCGGTCAATCACCTGGACGCCTGCCTCTCCGCCACGCAACTTGGCATCACCCTCGCCAGCCTCGGCCTCGGCTGGCTGGGCGAGGGGTATGTCGTCGCCTGGCTGGAGCCGCTGTTTGACCGCCTCGGCATCGACGCCGACGCCTCGCGGCACAGCATCAGCGTGGTGCTCGGCTTTTCCTTCATCACCTTTTTGCACATCATCTTCGGCGAGCTGGCGCCGAAATCGCTCGCCATCCAGCGGCCGAAGGGTGTCTCGCTGTGGGTGTCCGGGCCGCTGCTGCTGTTCTACTATTTGTTCTACCCGTTCATTTGGACGCTGAACGGCACCGCCAATTTTTTCCTGCGCCGCGCGGGGCTGGCGCCGGCGTCGGAGAGCGCGCACGGGTTTTCCTCGGAGGAACTGGAATATGTCCTGAGCCATTCGCGGCACACCCATCCCGGCGACGCGCTGATCAACAAAATCATGGTGCGCTCGCTGCGCCTGCGCGACACCAACGCCCAGCAAGTCATGCTCCCGCGCGACCGGGCGGTGGCGCTGTGGCTGGACCGCGACGTGGAGGAAAACCTGCGCATCGCCCAGGCCAGCGGCCACAGCCGGTTCCCCGTCTGCGCCGGCTCGATGGACGACGTGCGCGGCATGGTGCTGGTCAAGGAATGGCTCTGGCAAATCCAGGCGCTCGGCGGCAACGCGCCGTTCGAGCCGTTGCTGCGCCCGGTGCTGACCTTCACGCTGCTGACGCCGCTGCACGCGATGGTCGAGTTGTTCCGCACCTCGCGCAGTCACCTGGCGGTGGTGCTGGATGAGAACGGCAACATGGCCGGGCTGGTGACGTTCGAGGACGTGCTGGAGGAAATCGTCGGTGAAATCCGCGACGAACTGGACATTGAGAAGGGGCCGATTTTTAAGCAGACCGAGAGCGTTATCATCGTGGACTCCGCGCTGCCGATGCGCGAACTGCGCGCCGAGACCGGCTGGGACTTCGAGTTTTTGCCGAAGGAAACCGTCGAGCAATGGTCCATCCGGCAGACTGGCCGGCTGCTGCGGCGCGGCGAGGTGGTGGTGCTCGGCGAGTTTGAAATCGCGGCGCTGCAAACCCACGCCACCGGCCTGCGCCGCGTCTCCATCACGCGCCTGACGCCGGAGCAACTCGCCGCGCGCGAGGCCGCCGCTGACGATGAGTCACAGTCGGAGGAACGCTGACGATGAGCGGACGGCGAACCATTTCACGAACGGCGGCGCTGGTGTTGACCGTGCTGTTAGCGACTCTGTCACTGTCAGCGCAGCCGGCAGAGTCAACCGCGCCGCCGCCGCCGGCGGTGTTGCCGTCGGGCACCGGCACGATTGAACAGCAGGCCGCTGACGGTAACCAGGACGCGCAATTCAATATGGGTCTGGCGGCGCTGGACGACGGCGACGACGCGGCGGCGCGCGACTGGTTTTACCGGGCCGGCCGGCAGGGACATGCCGACGCGATTTTTCATTTCGCCGAACTGTGCTACCGCCAGCCCGCCAAGCGGCGACAGGCGCTGGTCTGGTTGCAAGCGGCGGCGCAGCAGGGGCATCTCGCCGCCCGCGCCGCCTACGGCGTGGCGTTGTTGCAAGACGCCGCCGCCCGACTGGACGACGACCAAAGCGCGCCGCCGGAGGGCGGGGAATGGCCGCCGCTGCCGGTCGGCGCCGCCGCCAGGATTGAGGCGATCCGGCAGTTGTTGCAGGCTGCCGTTGAGGACAACGAAAAGGCGCGACTGGCGCTGGCGTTGTACGGCTACGAAAATCGCGAGGAAATTCAAGCCGCCGCCGCTGCCGGTGACACACGGAATCAGGTGCTGCTCGCCTTCTGCCACCTGAACGGCTGGGGCGTGGCGCGGGATCCCGTCGCGGCATTCCAGTGGGGCAGCAAAGCCGCCGCTGCCGGTGACGCGGCGGGGCAATGCCTGCTGGCCTACCGCTATTTGCACGGCGACGGCGCGAAGAAAGACGCGGCGCTGGCGCTGAAAAACTTCCGGCTCGCCGCCGCGCAAAATTACTCCGCCGCCGAGGCCGCGCTCGGCACCTGCTACCTCAACGGCCAAGGCGTGGCGAAAGACCTGGCCGCCGCGCTGGGCTGGTTCCTGGCCGCCGCCTCGCACGCGCACACCGGCGCGCAAAACACCGTCGGCTACCTGAAACTGAACGGCCTCGGCACCCAGCGCGACCCGGTCATGGCGGCGGAATGCTTCACCCTCGCCGCCCGCGTCGGCAACCTCGCCGCGCTGAGCAACCTCGCCATGTGCTACCTCAACGGCCGCGGCGTCCCGCGCGACGCCGCCCGCGCGGCGCGCTACTACCGGCGGCTCGCCGCGCTGGGCAACGCCGAGGCGGCGCGCCTGCTGGCCATGTTGTACCTCGCCGGCGACGGCGTGGAAAAAAATCCCGCCACCGCGCGGCAATGGCTGCGCCAGGCCGCTGACCGTGGCGACCGGCTGGCGCTGCTCAGCCTCGGCATGGTGTACTTGAACGGCGACGGCGTGGAGCGGGACGCGACCGAGGCGTTCCAACTCATCACCCGCGCCGCTGACGGCGACAACGGCCTGGCCGACGCGCAGAACAAACTGGGCTTCTGCTACCTCAACGGCCTCGGCACCGCCGCTGACAGTGCGGCTGGCGTCGCCTGGTTCAAAAAAGCCGCCGAACGGGGGCATCCCGCCGCGCAAGCCAACCTCGCGCTGTGCTACGAACGCGGCGTCGGCGTGGCAAAAGACTTGCCCGCCGCCGCGCACTGGTACCGCAAAGCCGCCGAGCAAAACTATCCCGAGGCGCAATACAAGCTCGCGCTGCACTATTATAATGGCGCCGGCGTGAAAAAAAACCTCGGCGAAGCCATCAAATGGGCGCAACGCGCCGCTGACAGTGGCTATCCCGACGCCAAAAAAGCGCTGGAAGTGATGCAAGCCGACCAGGCCGCCGGCCGCTAATTTTCAACCACAAGAGTCAGGCGGCAATTACACGCCGCCTCAAACTCCGGACGAAGTGAAGCAAATGGACACCGATGAACACGGATTGCTTGTTGTTTTTTTGTTGCCGCTGTGCCACTGACAATCTTGCCCGTGCCGTGACGCGGTTGAACGGTGCGGCCGCGGCCCAATAAAATCTTTGAACTTTGCATTTGGAATTTTGCCTGCTCAATCATACATCGTCTCCGGCGGGCGTTTGCTCGCCCACTTAAGGTATTTTTGAAACGACTCCTCCGCCAGCGCCACTTCGACGGACTCCAGCCGTTGCGAGCGGGTCTTGGCGATGCGGTGTAACTCGGCGTGGCATTGCAGGCAGATGACGATGTCGTTGAAGTTTTTTTCCCATTTCATGCGCTTGTGCAGCGAGTGGGTTTTGTCATGCATCGCGGGGCGCTGGCAGAAGATGCAAAGTTCCACCTCGTCGCCGCGCTCCCGTGCCTCGATTGCGTCGAGCCGCTGACGCTCGGCTTCCTCCCGCTGCTTGCGCTTGCTTTTCGCCATGACGGTCAGCGTAGCTGGCAAATTCCAAACTCCAAACTCCAAATGCCAAGAAAATCCCAATATTCAAATTCCAAATTCCAAAAAAATCCGTGTTCATCCGTGTTCATCCGTGGTTGAATATCCCGCTTATGATTACCCGTTATTCGCGCCCGCTGATGGTGTCCGTGTGGACCGAGGAAGCCAAGCTCGCGCACTGGTTGGAAATCGAAACGCTCGCTTGCGAAGGCATGGCCGCTTACGGTCACATCCCGAAAAAAGACGCCGCTGACATTCGCAAAAAGGCGCGCTTCGACCTCGCGGAAGTCCGCCGGAACGAGGAGCGCACGCAGCACGACGTGCTGGCGTTCCTGGAAAACGTCGCCGCCTACGTCGGCCCCGCCGGGCGGTGGATTCACCAAGGGCTGACGTCGTCCGACTTGCTCGACACCACGCTCGCGCTGCAAATGCGCGCCGCCGCTGATATTCTGCTCGCCGACTTGCGCGAGTTGCAAAAAGCCGTCGCGAAAAAAGCGCGGCAGCACAAGTTCAC
>JAISBF010000147.1 GCA_031266335.1 Verrucomicrobiales bacterium | reverse complement strand
TCAAAGCCGCCAGTGTCAACAACGACCTGAAAGCTCCGTATGGCGGCACTCAACTCAAGGCCAGCTACAGCGACGTAAACCTCGGCGGCAGCATTGAGATTGGCAACAAGTTTACATTTACTGACGGCTGGTTCATCGAGCCACAGTTCCAAGTCAACTACCTCCACATCCTCGCCGAGGATTACACCGCCGGCCCCATGAGCATCAGCGCCCAAGATCTCGACGCCCTCCAGTTCAGAATCGGCAGCGTGTTCGGTAGAACCATCAACCTCACCAACAGCGGCGCGTTACAACCCTACGTGAAGATCAGCGGCGTGGAAACCATCAGCAGCGGCGGCACCATCCGTAACGGCTACCAACACACCCGCGCCAACACTGACGGTGCCAGAGCCGAACTCGGCGCCGGCCTCATCTGGCAACTCGACGCCAACAACCAACTCCACCTCGACTACGAGGCGAGCTTCGGCGACAAGTATGACAAACCGTGGGGCTTGACCGCTGGTTATCGGCATCAGTTCTAAAGACCATTTGCACCACCAAGACACCAAGGCACGAAGGCCGTTTTTTTCAAACAACCCTTCGTGCCTTGGTGTCTTGGTGGTTAAATTTTTTCCACAAGTTTCAAGCGGAGCCAATTCAGCGCGAATTGCGCGGCGGTATGTTTGAAATCGGCACGATTGGGCAAGAGCAACCGGTGTTGTGTCTCGACGCGCGGGTGACTGTCAGCGCCACGCCACGCGAGGCCGGCAAACAGGGTGCCGACGGGTTGTTCCGCCGTGCCACCGCCGGGGCCGGCGAGGCCGGTCAGCGCGATTGCCAAATCGCAACCGCTGACGGTGAGCGCCCCGAGCGCCATTTCGCGAGCGCATTCGGCACTGACGGCGCCGTGTTGTTGCAAGGTCTCGCCGCTGACGTTCAGCTCGTCCATTTTGGCCTGGTTGCTGTAAGCAACCCAGCCGCGTTGCAGGACGGCGGAGGCGCCGGGCACGTTGGTCAGCAGATGCGCGACCAGGCCGCCGGTGCAGGATTCGGCGGTGGCGATGGTTTTGCCTCGCGCGACGGCGCTGCCGATGACCGCCTGTTCCAGCGTGCCGTCACCGTCAGCGTAAACGGCGTCGCCTAACAACTCGCGGGTGAGCGCGGCGGCGCGGTTGACGAGGTCACGGTCAGCGGCGACGAAACGCACGTCCACCTCGCCGGGCCGCGCGCAATAGCCGATGTCGAGGCCGGCACGGTCAGCGACCTGCGCGCGCACCGCCGGCTCGACGCGCTCCTGCACGGACGACTCGCCGATGCCATACACGCGCAGCACCTGCACGGTCAGCGGCGGCGTGCCGGCGAAGATTTTTTTCAACACCGGCAGCGTGTGGTTTTCAAACATCGGCCTCAGTTCGCGCGGCGGTCCGGGCAGGCAGAACACATGCCGCCCGTCGCGTTGCAGCCACAGGCCGGGGGCGCTGCCGTGGTTGTTGGGCAGCACGGTCGCGCCGCGCGGGACGAACGCCTGCGCGCGGGTGAGGTCGCTGGGAACAATCTTGCGGCGCGCAAAGTAGGCGTAAATTTTGTCCAGCAGCTCCGGCTGGAATTCCAGCGGCGCGTCCAGCATTTTCGCCACCAGGTCACGGGTCACGTCGTCCGAAGTCGGCCCCAGACCGCCGGTGACCAGCACCACTTCGCTGCGCGCCAGCGCCGCGCGGATGGCGGCCTCGATCAGCGGGCCGTCGGGCACGATTTGCGCCCGCGTCACGGGGACGCCGAGCGGTTGCAATTGCTCGGCAAAATAACCCAGGTGCGTGTTCAACGTCTGGCCGAGCAGCAACTCGCTGCCGGTGTTGACAACTTCCAGTTGCATGGGAGAAACCTAGCGGCAACCGCCGGCCGGGCGCACTAAAATTTTTGGCGGTTGGCGCGGCCGGTCGGGGTGAACTAGTGCTTGTGCAACCCGATTATTCCGCATAGGCTGACGGCACTGTATGATCAGAGCTATCGCAATCGGCATCACTATCGCATGGACCTGGCAGTCCGGCAGTCACGCGATTTTCGGGCAGGAGCGGGAAGATGACGCGGCGGCGGCCGAGGACGGCGCGGCGTTGCCGGGCCAGGCGCCCAACAACAGCGAGCCTGAAATCACGGCGGATGATTCCCCGCGGGAGGCCGGGACCGCGGCCGACCAGCGTGAGTTGCTGCAATTGACCGCTGATTTGAAACTCCTGCAGGCGGAGGTGCAGCAGGGTGAGTATAAAAATCTGAGCGGCCTGGCCGAGCGCATCGGCGAATTCAAAAACAATCTGTATTATCCGTATCTTTTGGCCGGATTGCAGGTCATCATCCGGCCGGCCAAGAAAAATATTCCGCCAGATTTGTTGATTCTCAGCAAACAAGACAGCCTGAAATTACTGGAGCTTTCCAACAAGTTTTTAAAAGTACAAGCCAGAATCGCGGAAATCAAAAGCCAGGGATTAATCGGTTTGGATTTGTATGTCCCGGTGCTGGGCGAGGTCAACGCCATCGCGAAAGGCTGGCCGGAATTGGAAGGCTTGCGGGAGTTTGCCGAACTGGACATCGGCATGGTGCTGGACAACCTGTGGCTGGCCGCGTTGCAGTGGGACAAGCCGGATAGCACGCTGACGGCCATCATCAGTCAGTTGGAATTATTGGCCGGCAGCGGCGCGCTGTCAGCGGGCCGGGGGCAGGAGTTGAAAACCGAAGTGGCGGCGGCGCTGGATTTCAAACGGAACTTGCAGCAATGGCAGGCCGCGCAAAAGTACCGGGAGATTGCGGAGTTGCAGTTGCCGCCGCGCGCCGCCGGCTTTGCCCCGGCACAGCAATTGTTCGCTGCCATGACGCAAGAGTTCAACACGCTGGTGGTGGATGCCGACCGGGAATTGGCGGCCAGTCGCGCGGCATACGCGGCGCAACAATGGAGCACCGCCGAGGAGTCAATGCTCAAGGCGTTCAAGTTGTGGCCCCAAAATCCCCAACGACCGGTTTATTACGAACAACTGTCCGCCGATTTTACCGGCGCGCTGGCCAACGGCAAAAAAGGCAAGACTCAGGCGGAGCATATTCTGCGGCTGTTAAACGCCGGCTGGCCGGAGGTGGAGCAGACGCAGCAGTTGGAACAGGATTTGCACTACACGAAAAGTTTCATGCGCTTTTTTGACGATTTTTCCGTCGTGCTGATCGGCGCCATCGCCTTGGGCGTGGTGCTGGTGTTTTTGACGCTCAAATACCTGGGAAGATTGTTTTCCGCCTGAGCTTTACCTGGGGGCGATGAGGATGAAGCCGTCATCGTCCTTGCCGAGGCAGCGACCGCTGACGGTGACGTCCTGGCCGATGGCGTAGGGGCCGATCACCCTGGCGTTGCCGCCGGCGTCAAACGCCTTGGGAGTTTGGCTGGAAGCGTAAGAGTACGCCACCAAGTCGTTTAAAATAATGCGGAACAGATCCTTTTTGCCGACGATTTGTGTCACCGTGCCCAGCAATGTGATTTTCCTCCCGTCATCCTCAGCGGGCGTGTATTGCTTGGCGAATGGTTCCACCTGATAGCGGTTGGGCTTCGCCGGCGCGAGCGTGGCTGACGGTGCCGACGCTTTGACTCTGGGCGCGGCGGATACTGTTTTGGTGGCGGAGCGACGGTAGGCGGCGTCGCTGTTTTTGAGATCAATCAGCCACTTTTCCAGTTCCGTTTTTACCGAATTGGCCGAGGCGGGAGCGCCGCTGTCAGTGGCAGCGGGAATCTCAGCGAGTATCCGCGGACTTAGCGGCACCGCGAACAACCAGAGACAAAAAACAATTTTTGGTGGCACGCCGCCAGTGTGGCAAACCGGGAAGGAAAAGCCAGCATAAATAGTTCATCTTCACCTTGGCCGGCGACGCTGCGCGCAGGATGACGGCGGCGCCAGTTACGCTAGCAGATTGGCGTTAGTCCGACGCAGCGATACTGGCAACTGCCGCCGAGTTGTTCAATGGCGCTGAAGGTGACGACCTCGCCGCGCTGCAACCTGGCGAATTGCTTCGCCGTCAGCGGGTCGAGGCGGCGTTTCAAAAGGTCATAGTCAGCGTGCTCGCCGGCGGCGTTGCAACCGCTCAGCAACAGCCGGCCGTGGCCGCTGACGGCGGGCGTCAGCAGGCGGACGCGGCGCGGGTCACCGTCAGCGGCGCCGGGCGCGGCGGGCGGCGGGGCGGTGCCGAGGGCGAGGAAGCTATATTTCAAATCCCACACGCTGCGGCGCAACCGGTCGTTGATGCGGTTCACCGTCGGCGGCACCGGCCAGTGGCGGACTTCGTGGCACCAATGTTTTTTTCCCGCCAGCAGCGGGCAGGGTTTTTCGTGCAAACACGGCGCCCAGAGGTGCCAGCGCGATGTGCCGCCGGCGCTGACGATGAGGTCGCGCAACCGTTCGAGCCGCTCGGCGGTTTCCTTCAGCGCGGGTTCGAGGATGATCAGCAGGCCGCTGGCGGTGAGTTTTTCGCGCATCGCCGCGAGCCAGTCAAGCACAGCGGCAGCGGGTTTTCCGTAAAACGCCTCGCCGAGCGAGAAGCTGGCGATGACGAGGTCACGCGGCGCGAGGTCCGGCCACGCAGCCGGCGCGGCGAGGTCGGCGCTGACAGCGGCGGATTTGAACAAGTGGCGTTTGCGGCGGTCGCGGGTGAGGTGGCGGTAAAGTTTCAATGCGACGGCGGATCGGTCAATCACCGCGGCATCGAATTGCGTCTGGGAAAATTGTTCCGCGATCAGGTCAACGGCAGCGATCAGCGCCGCGCCCGCGCCGCCGCCGAGGTCGGTCACCCGCAGCGGACGCCCGGCCGGCGGCGACCAACCGCAGCGGGCGATGAGTTCGCCGACGGCCAGCCGCGCGCGGACGTAGGTTTGCGGAAAAAAATAATTGCCGTAGGCCGCCACCGTCAGCGGGTCGGCGTAACAATCGGAGAAGTTTGCCTGGCGACCGACCGTAAAGGCGTCGCTGAGCCGCCCGGCGGTTTCGGCGAGGCGCTGCGCGATGGTTTTCGGGTCGCGCAAGCGCAACCGGCGGCCGGCGACGGCCAGCCACCAGGCTTCGAGGTCGGGCGGGTAGAAGGCGGTTGGGGTCATGCGGAGAGAGTAAGAAGGAAATTTCAAATTCCAAACTCCAAATGCCAATTAAATTTCAAACTTCAAATCTCAAACTCCAAACCATGTGGTCATCATCAGTGGCAGTTATTTGAAATTTGGCATCTTTTTGGAATTTGAGATTTGGGACTTGGAATTTAATTGGCATTTGGAGTTTGAAATTTGGAATTTCCCGCCCTCCCGCCCGTTTTCCGTGGTTGAAAATAAACCGCGGCCCGCTAACTTGGACGCTGATCATGGAAGTCGCGCAAGCTACGAAAACGCCGCTGCCGGTGGCGACCGAGACCATCACGCAGGCCATCAGCAACGCCCTGTTGTGGGTCGCGCAACGGCAGGCCGCTGACGGTCACTGGGTCGGCATGATGGAGACCAATTGCTGCATGGAGGCGCAGTGGATTTTGCTGGCGCACGTGCTGGGCCTCAAGGACGACCCGAAATACCCGAAGGTCATCAAGACGATTTTGCACGAGCAGCGCGCGGACGGCTCGTGGGACGTATATAACAACGCGCCGCTGGGCGACATCAACACCACGGTGGAATGTTACGCCGCCCTGCGCAGTGCGGGCCTGCCCGCTGACAGTGAGCCGGTGCGCCGCGCGCGGGAATGGATTCTCTCCCACGGCGGCCTGGCGAAGGTCCGCGTGTTCACCAAGTTCTGGCTGGCGGTCATCGGCGAATGGCCGTGGGAGCACACGCCGATTGTGCCGCCGGAGATGATTTTCCTGCCGACCTGGGCGCCGTTCAACATTTACTGGTTCGCCTGCTGGGCGCGCGCGACCTTCGTGCCGCTGTCCATCGTCAGCGCCCGCCGGCTGGTGGCGCCGCTGGAACCGGCTAATCGGCTCGACGAATTGTTCCCCGCCGGGCGCGACCAGTTCGATTACCGGATGCCGCGCCGGCTGGAAGGCGTGTGGCCGGAGATTTTCCGCGCGGTGGACCGTGGTTTGCACTGGTATCATCACTGGCCGCTGAAGGTGGGCCGCACCACCGCCATTCGCCTCGCGCTGGAATGGGTCATTCGCCACCAGGATTCCGACGGCGGCTGGGGCGGCATCCAGCCGCCGCACGTGTACGGCTTGCTGGCCCTGCACGCCGAGGGGTATCTGTCGCGGCACCCGGTGATGGCGAAGGGCCTCGACGCCTGGAACCAGCACTGGTCCTACGAGCGCGAGGGCCGCGTGTACATCCAGGCCTGCGAGTCGCCGGTCTGGGACACCATGCTGGTGATGACCGGCGCGCTGGATTGCGGCGAGACGTTCGCGACCTTCCCCAATCTCCGCCCCGCGCTGGAGTATTTGCTCGACAAGCAAATCTTCACCAAGGGCGACTGGGCCGAGACGGTCAAGGGCGTGGAGTGCGGCGGCTGGGCCTTCGAGCGCGCTAACACCTTTTATCCCGACCTCGACGACACGGCGGTGGCGCTGACCGTGCTACTGCGCATCCGGCCCATCGCGCCGCCGGAGTTCCACGCGCGCATCGACCGCGCCGTGCAGCGCGCCGAGGCGTGGGTGCGCGCGATGCAGTCCACCAACGGCGGCTGGGGCGCGTTCGACAAGGACAACGACCGCGCGGTGCTGACCAAGATTCCGTTCTGCGACTTCGGCGAGGTGCTCGACCCGCCCAGCGCCGACCTGACCGGGCACAAGCTGGAGGCGCTCGGCCTGATGGGTTACGGCCTGACCGACCCGGCCGTGAAACGCGCGGTGGATTATTTGTTCCGCGAACAGGAGCCGGACGGCCCGTGGTTCGGGCGCTGGGGCGTCAACTACATCTACGGCACCGCGCTGGTGCTGCCCGGCCTGCGCTCCGTCGGCTTCGACATGAACGACGAGCGCGCGCACCGCGCCGCCCGCTGGGTGGTCGCCAAGCAGAACGCTGACGGTGGCTGGGGCGAGACCTGCGGCTCCTATATGGATGACAGCCTGCGCGGGGTCGGCCAGAGCACCGCCTCGCAAACCGCCTGGGGCCTCATCTCGCTGGTCGCCATCGGCGGCCACGACTACGACCAGGCCATCCGGCGCGGCGTGGAGTACCTGATTAGTACCCAACGGGACGGCACCTGGGACGAGGACGTGCACACCGGCTGCGGCTTCCCCGGCTACGGCCTGGGCGAGCGCATCGCCTGCAAAGACACCGACTCCCTGGCCCAGGGCCGCGAACTGGCGCGCGGCTTCATGTTGAATTACAACATGTACCGCCACCATTTCCCCTTGCAGGCGCTGGGCCGCGCCCGCGCGCATCTGGCCGCGGCGGACCGCCGCCGCTGACGGTCGTTTTTATGCTGGCATTCCGGTCAGGCGGGAGTATGTTGGCGCCGATATGAAAACAATCCTGGCAATTCTTTTGGTGGGCGCGGTCATGACTTGGCGGGCTGCCGCGCAAGAAACCGCGACCATGGGCGCGACGGAAAACCCGGCGATGGCGGGCAACTTGTTCAGAAACGGGGACATGAGCAACGGCACGATGGGCTGGCAGGGCGACCGCACCTTCGCCACTGACGATGACAATCGCGTGCTGGTGGTCAAAGCCAAAAAGAACTCCGAGCAGGCTTTCTCGCAAAGCATCAAGACGGACAAACTCAAGGATGTCATCTTTAAGTTTCGCTACAAAACCGCCGATTACAAAGGCCGCGGGCTGGAACTGCGCGTCCGGCGCAATGACGGCAGTTCCACCTACCGCGACCAGGAACTGACCGCCGACGGCAAATGGCACGACATGACCTGGAACTTTTCCCAGGTGCGGGACCACGCCAATGTGGTCTTTGTCATCACCGTGAAAGAGGGCCAAGGCACGGTCTTGTTTGACGACATCATCGCCGTGGAGAAAAAAGAGTCGGCATCACAGTAAAAAAACACTTGCCGGCATCCGGTTGATAATATAACGTCCCACCCCGTTATCGGCGCAAGCTGACATTGAGCACTCGGAAACCATGAGTGACTAAACGAGAGCGAGCAACCGATAACCCGCTGAAGATGAAAGACCTAAGTCATAAAGTAAGTGCATCGCGCTCACGCGCTCACGCGCTCACGCGCTCACGCGCTCACGCGCTCAAAGCATGACTTCTGCCCCGACACGTTAAATTCCACGCGGAGTTTTACCCCTTCCATTCCCCATGCGGTAATATCCCCGTGGGCCTCCACTCCGTCACGATTAGCGTCACCTCCTGCCGTGCAGGATTACTCACTAATGGGCCGCGAAAGAACGCAAGAAACACAAAAAGCAACCGTTTTAAAAAATCTCTGCGTTCCTTGCGTTCTTTCGCGGCCATTAAAAGTTTTCAACCAACAACCAAACAACCAATAAAAAACACCCACATGAACCCCACCATCCCCCACCCTTCGCGCCTTCGCGTCTTCGCGGCCGGAGTTAAAAAACTAACCCAAACACTAACCCTCCTCTGCGCCCTCAGCGTCTCCGCGTTGAATGTCTTCGCGGACAACAAAGTCGTCACCAGCGGCACTGAGACAGAAGCCAACCAGACCTATGCAGCCGTGGCCGTGACCAACACCGCCGCCTTGCTGGTCACCGGCAGCGCAACCTCGTATAACGGCGCCAACCTCACCTTGAGTAGCACGTTTACCCAGGTTCATGGCGCTTATGCCACCGACCAGAGCCAACTGGCTCTCTATCACAGCGCGATTATCGCCGACGGCTTGTATGGTTACGGCGTGTACCTTACCGCCACCAGCGCCGGTTATTTGGAAGAGGTCAATATTGCCACCACAAAAACTTCCACCCGTGGCATTGCGGCGCTGCAAGGCTCGCGATTGATTGTTAATGGCGGTACCATCACCACCAGCGGCGGCGGCTATAGTAGTGGGGTGTATGCGCAGGGCCGGGAAACCGTGGTACAAGTCAATGACACCGTCATTAATACCAGCGGTGACCGGGCCAACGGCGCGAGCGCGGAATATCACAGCTACCTGGAGTTGAATCGGGTGGTGATTAATTGCACGGGCTTGGCGGGAGAGGTTGGCGGCGCGCTGGTCGCGCAGGATCATGCCGTGCTGGCCGGCAACCATCTTACCGTAGTTGCCAACAACATGGGGGTCGTAGTCAATCGAGACAGTGCCGTAATCTTGCATGACAGTCTGGTGACCGTCACCGGCACCGCCCCGGTGGTCCGGGTCAGTCACTATGGCAATGCGGAATTGCAGGTCAACGGCGGCACCCTGGCCGCCCCCGGTGGCGGCGACTTGCTGGCGGCCACCGGCAGCGGCGTTTACCATATGGAACTAACCGGCGTGGACACCTCCGACGCGGGCGGCATCGCCACCGACGAAAACTTCACCGGCACCGCCACCGTCAACCTCAACGGCGGCAGCGGCCTCAACGGCGACCTCACCAACAGCGGCAGCGGCCTGCTGACCGTGAACCTGGACCATAGCGCCCTGACCGGTGACGTCGCCAACCAAGGCGACGGCGCGCTCGTCATCACCCTCGACAACAACTCAACCGGCACCGGCGGCTTCGCTGGCGGCAACCTCATCACCGGCGGCGACAGCGCGTGGACTTTCGACAAAGATA
>JAISBF010000132.1 GCA_031266335.1 Verrucomicrobiales bacterium | reverse complement strand
TGCTTTGCACGCCGGTGACCGCGCCGTTGACGTCGAGAGTGCCACTGTCAGCGATGCGCTCGGCGAACTCGCTGTAGGCGTGGTTGGCGCTGCCGACGATCAGGTTGGCGGTGCTGTTCGCGGTGTTGTTGGCGACGAGGCCGCGGCTGTTTTCGTTGTCGCCGCTCTTCATCGCGGCGCTGCCGGTGAGCTGGCTGAAGCTCACGAGGTCGCCGATGTGTACATCGTAAGCGGTGCCGGCGCCTTTGAATTGCAGGGTGACGTTCAGCGTGGATTCGTCGTTGCCGCCGTCAGCGGCGCGCCATAAGGCGTAGGTGGCGGCGCTGCCGGTGGCCAGGGCGCTGTCTTGGACGATGGGGGAGGTGACGCGGGTTACTTTGCTGGTACTATTAGCGGCAGCGGCGGAAAATTTGATCGTCCCGGAAAATTCGTCAAGGGGAGCGGCGAGGGTTAGCGCAAGATTGCGCAACTCGACATCGCCGGCGCCGGACCAGACGCCGTTGCTGGCCAGCGTGTTGGCGTATTCGGAAACGATGAACGCGTTGGAACCGCTGATAATGACCGGGTTGGTCCAGTTTGTCCAGTTGTCCCGCACGGCAAAGCCGCCGTTGTCACCCAGTTCCAGCGGGGCGTCCACCGTGCCGAAGGTGCTGACCTTGTTGAAACGGTAATGTAAATAACCGACGCGCGTCGCGGTGTTGCCGATAATCTTCATGCCGCCGGTGTTGGTGTTGTCGTTGATGAAGGTGAGATTGTCGTTGCTGTCACCCTGCAAGACCAGTCGCAGATTGCCGGTGATGACGGCGGAGGCCAGACCGATGGCGCCGGTAGCTTTGTTGTCACGATCGCCGACGATCAGGTCGGCGATTTCTTCGGCGCTGTTGGTGACCGTGAACTGGCCGTTGTTTTGGCCGTCGATGGATTTCACCGTGGCGCTGTGGCCGTTGAGGTCCAGGCCGCCGGTGCCGATGTTGAGATTCAACTCGCCGTCGTTGAGCGCGTAGTCATGGTTAAGAATGACCGTGCCGGAATTGATGGTGAACACGTGCTGATTGTCCTGGGTGACAAACTGGTTGGAGCCGCTGAGGATGAGTGTGCCGGAGCCGGATTTAACGAGGTGTGCGATATTGGTAAGGTCGGCGGCAAGATCCAGTGTGCCCGCGCTGTCGTTCCAAATGTTGAGCATGTAGCGCGGGGCGGTGTCAAAGACTCCCCAGATGGCGCCGCCGCTGATGGTGTAGTCGTTGCCGCCGGTGAGCAGCAGGCCGCCGCCGTAGAGGGTGATGCGCCGGTCATCGGCGGTCAGCGTGCCGCTACCGGCGGTGGTGTCAATCTTCAGCGTGTTGATTTGCATGTCGGCGACGCTGACGGTGCCGCTGCCGTTGAGCAGCACATAGGCGTCGCGGTTGCTGAGGTCGGTGGCGAAGGGAGTGTATTCCTCCGTCGTCAACGCGCGGAGGTATTTGGTTTCAGTGTCATACACCGCCCAGTCGCGGGCGTTGACGGTGATCCACGTGTTGGCGATGACGGGGCCGGAGAAGCCGGCGGTGTGGTAAGTGTTGCCGAACACATTGGTGTTCGCGCCGAGCAGGTTGTTGTCGCTGACGTTCAGCGTGTAGTAGGTGGTGCGCGACAGGGTGCTGATCATGATGGACGAGGAACCGCTGTCGCGGACGATGCGGGTGTCGCCCGCGCCGAAGCCGGCGCTGCGGCCCAGTGTCAGCGCGCCGGCCTGCTCGGTGACGGTGCCGCCGGTCAGCAACAGCGTGCCGTTGTACATGTACAGGCCGCCACCGTCCGCGAGCTTGCGGTCGGCGGTGCCGGTGTAGCGGAACTCGGTGAACGACTGGTTGCCGAGCGTGATCCGGCCGGTCAAATTGTTGCTGCCGGTGAGGATGACTTGGCCGAGGCTGTGATTTTCAAACGTGGCGCCCGCGCCGCTGACGATGTTGCCGATGACGACGGTGGACAGCGCGTTGCTATACGTGGTCCAGTTCGCGCCTTTTTCCAAGGCGGCACCGAGCCGCAACTGGAAGGTGCTGAGATCAAGGTTGCCGACGGACATAGTGCCGGTCAGCGTTGGCAAGATAACGCTGGCGGCGTTCATCGTCAGCGTGCCGGTGAGCGCGAAATTGCCGTTGCCGGCGACGCTGACGCTGTCCTTGATGGACATGTTCAGGTTGAATGTCTGTGTGATGCCAGCGCCGTTGCTGTTGGTGAACCCGGCGAGTTCAATGCTGTTGCCGCTGAAGGTGTACGCGTGATTGGCGGCGTATTCAAATAAAAAGCTGAACCGGGTGCCAGCGTCAAAGTTGTTATACAGATTGGTGCCGCTGCTGGTGTTGGCGAAGCGCATTCGGTCGCCGCTCCCGACGGGCGCGTTGCCGCTCTCCCAGTTGGTGCCGCTGGCCAGGAGATACAAGCCCGCCTCATTGGTGCCGCTGGGAGTGATGCTCCAGTTTTGACCGGCCGCCGAAGCGTCCGCCAGCGGCAGACACAAAAAGCCGCTGACCGTCATTAATTTACGCCATGTTATCGTTTTCATTAGCATCCTTTTCATAGGTTTCCTTTTATCATTGAGGTTGTTGCAAATGGTTTAACTTTAGCCACGCCACGAGTATGGAATACGGCAACGGCAGTCCCGGCCACGCGCCGCTGACGCTGGGAGGGGGACTGTGCCGCAAGGGGAATGAAGCGAGTAAAGTCTAGCCGAAAAATTAACGGCTTGAGGTAGGCGAGAGCGCGAGAGCGCGAGAGCGCGAGAGCGCGAGAGCGCGAGAGCGCGAGAGCGCGATGCTTTGATTCTATGACCTATGTCTATCATCTTCAGCGAGTTATCGGTTTTTCACCTTGGTTTAGCCCCCCATGTTTTTTAGCGGCCACCATCAGCTTGCGCCGACAACAATCGCGACGTTACATTAATCGCCATATTAAAGCAATGGTTTTCATTAAATTTTTTGAAGATTTTTTACAGGGAGAACATGGAGTTCATGGAGATTCTTTTTTAAAAAACCTCCATGAACTCCATGTTCTCCCTGTAAAAAACAGTGCGCAAGCCCCAACGGGGCGGCAGCATAATAGCCTAGGGCAACGCCCTAGGTAACGGGAACGGGTCAGAGGGGATTATCCAGCCCTGTAGGGGCGGTGCAAGGTACCGGGAAGATGCGCCGCCCCTACAGGGCTGGCCATTCGGCCTTAATAAAACCTGGGGCGTTGCCCCAGGCTGTTATGCCCCCGCCCCGTTGGGGCTAAGATACCGGGAATTTTTTACCGGGAGACCATGGAGTTCATGGAGGTTTAAAAAAATAATCTCCATGATCTCCCTGTAAAAAATCCTTTGTCCCTTGGTGTTAAATAAGATGGCTTGCGCCGCCGGAGTTTATGGTCAATCCTGTTTGCTCATGAACACGACTCCCATCCGTCTTGGCTTGATTGGGGTTGGCGGCATGGGTCGCTGGCACCGGCAATTTATCCAGATCCTCGAACGCGAGGGGCAGGTACGTCTCGCCGCGGTCGCCGATGTGTCACCGTCAGCGCTGGCCGAGGCCGCGACCCAGTTCAACGACCGGGCGCTGGCGGGTTACCGTGATTTCCGCGAATTGCTCGACCACGCTGACGTTGACGCTGTCGCCGTGGTCACGCCGACGCCGACGCACGCGGCCATCGCCGGCGAGGTGCTCCGGCGCGGGCGGCCGCTGTTGCTGGAAAAGCCGCCGGCGCCGCTGGTCAGCCAGTTACGCGAACTGATGGCGCTGGACGCCGGCGGGCGGGCGGCGGTGTTTTTCCAGCATATTTGCTCGCCGGGACTGCGACATCTCCGTCAGGCGCTGCGGGACGGACGGCTCGGCGCCTTGCGGGAAATCCGCTCCGTCGCCGGCTGGCCGCGGGGTCGCGCCTATTATCAACGCGCGCCGTGGGCGGGCAAAATGACCGCTGACGGTGAGCCGATTTTCGACGGCCCTTGCACCAACGCGATGGCGCACTTCATTCATAACGCCTTGCACCTGGCGGGCGCGGTCAGCGGCGGGGATGACTTCGCCATGCCGCGCACGGTCAGCGGCGAGTTGTACCGCGCCGGTCAGATGGAAAGTTTCGACACCGCCGCGCTGCGGGCGACCTTCGACGGCGGCGTCACCTTCAGCGCGTTGTACACGCACGCCTGCCGGCAAGCTGTTCCCCACGTCACCGAGGCGCGCGGCGAGCGCGGCTGGCTGCGGCTGCACGAGGACGGCTCGGTCACCGCATCGTCAGCGGCGCTGGCGCTGCCGGTGCCAGCCGAGGAGCACGTCGCGTTCCTCAACTGCTACCGCGACTTCCTCGATTTTCTCCGGCAACGCCGCCCGCGCCCGGCCACGCGGCTGGCGGACGCACTGCCGTTCGTCACCACCGTCAACGCCGCGCTGGCTGCCGCCGGCGGCATCCACTCCGTTCCGGCAGCATGGGTCAGGCCGTATCAGCAGGATAACGACGAGGGCGTGGACCTTGACCGTATCGGCGCGGCGCTGACGGCGTGCCTCGAGCGCGGCGCGTTGCCGTCGGAGCAGGGGCTGGCCTGGGCGCGCGCCGGGCGGACGCTGACCGTGGGCGAATTGCCGCCGCTGACCGTGGCCGACCTCGCCGCCGCCGCCCGCTGACGGTGAGCGCCGCGCGCGGCCAAAAGCGGGCTTGCTAACAATTCCAGTTGCATAGTAATATCTCCGCAATGTCATGAACCGCCTGAAAAAACTGCAACGCTTTCTGCCCATCGGCGCGCTGGGTATTTCCTTGATCTTGCATCTGGCCATTTTTCTCGGCATCAGCGGCATCATCCTCATCCAGGCGGTTACGCCGAAAATCGTGCCCGCCGGCGATTACTCCGCCGCCGCCGCTGTCAATGACATCCCGCCGCCGCCCGATGTTCCCGACGAGCAACCCGACACGCCCAACCCGGTCACCCCGCAGGAGGACGCGGCGCTGACCGCCGCCCCGGTGCCGTCCTTCAGCATCGAGCAAATCTCCAGCGCCAACGCCTCGGCCGCGCCCGCCTTCGCCATCGCCCCACCCTCCGCCCTGCCGGTCAGTTCCTCCGGCACGCCGCCGTCCCAGGCTGACAGTGCCGCCAGCCGCGCAGACAAACGCGCTAACAATGCCACCCGCGCCATGTCCAATCCCTTCGCCGTCGCCGCCACCACCGACGAGGGCGCGCTGGGGGCGACCTTCTACGATTTAAAACAAACCGCTGACGGCAAGCCGTCGGAAATGTGGGGTCATCCGGAGCTGGCTATGGGGCCGGAAATGGCGACCAAGGAGGGGCCGATCGCCAACCAGCTCTACGGCGAGGTGGTGCGCAAGTTCGTGGATGGCGGCTGGAAGGATTCGGTGTTGGAAAAATATTTCCACGTGGACAAAAACCGGCGCGGCCAGCCGATGGGCACGTTCCGGATTTTTCTGCCGCACCAGGGCGCCGAGGGCGCGCCGGAGGCGTTCAATCTTGACCGGAAAAAAGTCCTGCCCAAGCGCTGGGTGATCGTCTATCGCGGCTCGTTCGTCGCGCCGGACACCGGCTGGTTCCGCTTCGTCGGTTTTTGCGACGACGTGATGGTCGTGCGGCTCGGCAACAAAAACGTCATGGAAGGCTCGTTGCGCTGGGGCAACTGTTTCATCACGAAGGACAATAAAATCAGCGAGCCAATCGGGCTGGCCGTGGCCAACGGTTTCCGCCTGTTCGCCGGCTCCTGGTTCAAACTGGAAAGCGGCCAGCCTTATCCGTTGTCGATCTTGATTGGCGAATGTCCCGGCGGCGATTTCTCCGCGTTTTTACTGATCCAGAAACGGGACGAAAAATACGCGGATGGCGGCGTCCTCCGGCAGGAGCGGGAAACCCCCGATCCGGCCAATCCCAAGAAAATGAAAAAAGTCGTCCTTGAGCATAAATACGGGCCGATACTGCCGATTTTCGAACTCGCGCCGCTCAAGCGTCCCGGCGTCGCTGACAAATACACCCCCGGCCAATCCGGCCCCAAGGTGACGGACAAGGCGTTCATCTGCCAGTGACCGTCAGCGCGCTGCCGCGCGACCACCACGTTCAGCGCGCCGTGTTCCGGACTTGCTCCACTTCCGCCTTGGCGGCGGCCAGGTCGGCTTGGAATTGCGGCGTGGCGGCGATTTCCCGGTAAACAGCTTCCGCCAACGCGCGGCCATCCAGCACATCACTGGGGAAATGCACCCCGGCCACCACCCGTCCCCGGCCGATGCGCTCGGCGCGGGCCAAAATGGCGTCCTTCAAGTCGGGACACAAATCCGCCAGCGTCAGCGCGTTGGAGAAGGCATTGGTGGTGTGGCCGCTGGGATAGGAGGCGTTGCCCGGCACACCGACACAGGGCTTGATGTCGCGGTTCTGCTGGTACGGACGAGCGCGGTTCCAATTCTTTTTCGCCAAGTCAGTGACCGCGCCGATATCCGTGACCACGTGCCGCAGCAGCTTCATCGTCAGCGGCAGCCTGCCGTGTACAAACCAGTCGCCCATCACATCGTCAAACGACAGGTGTAAGTTGAGCAAATTGTCCGCCCGCACCCGCTGCACATCGTCAGCGGCGCGATACTCCTGCAACGTGAGCATGGCGGCAAACTCGGCCTGCCCGGCTGGCGAATCCGGCGCGGGCGGCCCTTGAATGGCCGTGGCAAAAGGAAAAGCCTTGGCGTCAATATACTCCGCCGACAAGTCACAGACGAACCCCAACCCCAGCACCAAGCCGGCCAACACGCTGACTAATTTTTTGCACATAAGCGCCGATAATGTGGTGGGTTCCATTGATTTGCAATGAGAACTTGAGGGAAGGGGACTTTGCGCCGAAAAAATTTCGTTTGAAAAAAACTTAGTGTCTTCGTGGTGAAAAAAAAACGAAAAAAAACCTTGCGCCAGGCAGACAGATTCCATATCGTCCTACCCCGTTATCGAGAATAAATAGATGCTACCTACTACATGCTATCTACTAACTACCGATAACCCGCTGAAGATGAACGACCTAAGTCATAAACTAAGTGAATCGCGCTCACGCGCTCACGCGCTCACGCGCTCACGCGCTCACGCGCTCACGCGCTCCGTATGACTCCTGCCCCGATTCTTTAATTTCCCAGCCTAATTTTACCCGTTTCATTCCCCATCCGGCGACTGGCCGTCATGCCAGCACCAGTTCCGTTGCTGGTGGTATTATTATCCCCGCTGGTGGTACCGGAACATTTTCTGGTAACGCCAGAATGCATTCTGGTCACACCAGAGCATCCGCTGGTGACGCCAGAGCGTCTTCTGGTAACACCAGAACGCCCTCTGGTCACACCAGAACATCCTCTGGTGACACCAGAGCGTCTTCTGGTGACACCAGAACGTCCTCTGGTGACGCCAGAGCGCTCTCTGGTCACACCAGAAACCTCCCTTTTGGCGGTAATACCGCCGCCAAACAAACCAGAAGATAAAGAACCACCATGAATAAATACCTCGATAGCAACAACTTCAGCACCAAGAAATACTAATGCAAACTCCGGCCACGAAGACGCCAAGACGCGAAGAACTTTTTACAGGGAGAACATGGAGTTCATGGAGATAGTTTGCTTTAACTAAACCATCCCCTCCATGTCCTCCATGCTCTCCCGGTAAAAAATGCTTTGTGTTTTCTGTGTTTTTTTGTGGCCATAAAAACCAACCAAACAACAGAAAGAAAGAACACCCATGAACTCCACCATCCCTCAACCTTCGCGCCTTCGCGTCTTCGCGGCCGGAGTTAAAAAACTAACCCTAATATTAACCCTCCCCTGCATTCTCAGCGTCTCGAACGTGCTCGCGGAAAGCAAACACGTTAGCGGCGGCGCCGTGGTGGTGGAGACTGGAAGCTCCTACGACGACTCCGACAGCACTCGTGCGCTGTGGGTTGATGGTAATAGTACGAGTTACACGGGCACCGACATCACCCTCAGCGGTACGAATACCAGTACCTCCTACTATGATGCAGTTGCCTATGTTTCTAGCGGTAGTCTATCCCTCACTGGCGGTTCCATTACTGCTAACACCACTGGCTACACTGGTAGCGGCAAATTTGGAATACTTGTCTATGGTGGCGGCAACACCACACTAAGTGGGGTAGATATTGTGGCGACAGGGGATGGTTCCGGGCCAACAGCCGGAATAGGAAATATCTCTTCGTATGGTCACATCCAAGTGAACTTGAATAACAACATCCTGCTCGGCGATAACTACAGCATTGTAGTTGCCTCTCTCACCAATACTGGCACCGCCTCCACCATCACCGTCACCGGCAGCAATGGCAGCCTTATCAGCGGTAGTGTTTACGCCATCACCTACGGTATTGTTGAAATCACCCTCACCGGAGCAGACACCATCCTGCACGGCGATCTTATTAACGTGAATACGTACATGAACGACATCAACCTCACCCTCGGTGACGGTGCCAGCCTCTACGGCGGCGGTGTGGCGACCAACCTGACCCTGAACGACGGCGCCATCCTCGGCTACACCGACGGCCTGACCGTCACCACCAGCATCACCGTCGGCGACAACATTACCATCGACTTCAGCAGCCTGACCGAGACCGGCGAATACACCGTCCTCGACTGGTCCAGCGTGAGCAGCAGCGGCGACATCACCGCCGCTCAATTCACCGCCACCGGCGACGGCGTCGAAGGCACCTTCAGCGTGGCGAACAACCAACTGACCTTCAACGCCACCGCCGTCCCCGAACCCTCCACCTGGTTCCTCATCGGCGTCGGCCTCGGTGCCCTGGCCCTCATCCGCCGCCGTTCGTCCTAACGGCACCTTGGCTCACAGAGAGCACAGAGCAGACACAGAGAGCCACAGAGATTTATTAAACTAAAAAAATAAACTCTGTGCTCCTCTGTGCCTACTCTGTGTCTAACCAAAAAAATCTTTGCGCCTTGGCCCCTTGGTACCTTTGCGTTAATGCAGCTAAAAAAAGACGCGGGAGCGGGCGGGACGCCCGCGCTCCATATTATTAAATCACTGTGGCTTTGCGATATGAGCTTTGAGTTTCGCGTTTTTTCCCCTACCCTCCCCTCACCCGCTTATGTCAACTCATCTCGCGCGCCTGCTCATCGCCAGCGTCAGCGTCCTCACCCTGGCCGCCTGCGCCCGCGTCACCTTGCCGGCGCGCGAACACTTTCCCCTGCCCGCCGATGTTGACATCGTCAACGTCAGCGGCTCCGCCGGCGCGACCTTCATCGCCACCAACGCCGGCGAGCCGACCAGTTTCAACCCGCTGGTGTTGCAAGACGCCACCTCGGCGGAGATTGTCAGTTACATGCT
>JAISBF010000082.1 GCA_031266335.1 Verrucomicrobiales bacterium | reverse complement strand
GACGCTGCTGGTCTTCCTGCGCCGGCGGCGGTAAAAAGCACATCGGCCGCACTGGGAGCGCCGGCTTCCAGCCGGCAGAAGAAGGCAGCACAGCCGGCAAGATGCCGGCGCTCCCAGTGATGGCGTGGTGTTGTGCGCTGGGCATGATGGTTTCCAACGGGCAGGGGAGGTCGGCAAGTTGGTCAGCGACCTACGTATGGAGCGCGGGCGTCCCGCCCGCTGACACTGGGAGCGCTGGCTTCCAGCTGGCAGACGACAGCAGAGCCGGCAAGATGCCGGCGCTCCCAGTGTGGGGCCAAATTGGTCAGCGTCGGCGGCGGAGGAATGCCAGCAGCGCGACACTGGTTCCCAGCAACAGCCACGCCGAGGGTTCGGGGATGTTGCTCAGTAACAGGCTGTGGCCGTCGTCGCTGAGTTTTAACTCGAAGCCGCTGGGTAGGACGGCACTCCAGTTGTCGAGGTCGGCGCTGAGGATGCCGTCGGCGGTGAGAATCGCCAGTTCGCCGGTGAATCCATCCAGCGTCGCGCCGCCCTGGCCGATGAGGTTCAGCGTGTAACTGTCAGCGTTGAGGGTCAGGTCGCCGGCGAAGGTGAGTTGGTCGTAACCGAAACCGGCGCCAAGGGTGGGATCGCTGAAATCCCAGTCGTACACCAGCTCAGTGCCAGCGCCGCCCCAGGTGTAGGCCGCTTCGGAAAAGTTCAACTTGCCGATGCCGCCGTCGATATCGCCGGGATTGATGAAATGGGTGCCGCTGCCGATGAAGGAGGCTTGGGAAAAAAAGCCGTTGCCGCCGATGAGGCCGCCGCTTTCCCAGGACAGATTGCCGACGGTACTGGCGGCGTTGTGAATCAGGACGCTGTTGGCTTGCACCTTGAGGGACGCGGAGGAACTGAGATCCGCCTCGCCGTCGAGAATCAGGATGCCGTGCCCGCTGACAGTCGTGTTACCCGTGTAGGAGCCGCTGCCGGTGATGACGACTTTGGTGTTGGCGTAAGTGCCGGTATGGACATTATTGGTGCCGCCAACGCTCATCATATCATTATCCAAGTTGCTGACCGTCACACTGTTGACCCCGGCGCCATTGTTGCCCGCGCCATTGTTGAGGGTTTTGATGGTGATGGTGCCGCTTTGCCGGTATGACAGCCAACCGAGGTTGGACGCGCCGATGGTGCTGGTATGGTTGGCCGTACTATCGAGTTGGGCGATGACAAATTCGTTAATATAAACGCTGGTGTTGACACCCAGGCCCTGCCAGATACCCAGAGCGCCGTTGTTATCGCGCCCGTTAAACACCGTGCCGGTGATGATGATTTTACCGCCGACACTGGCAGTGCCATTGCGCGGCTGAAGAATCAGGTTCTTGGCGCTCAGCAGGATATTGGTGTTAAAAGTCTGCGTGCTGGTGGTCATAACATCGAAAGTAAAGCCGGAATACTCATTGTTACCGGTGCCGAATTTAATCCGGCCGCCATCGAAAGTAAGATTATTTTGAGTTTGAAATATAATCGAGCTAACCGCTAAATCATCGTCAGCCGCGCTATTCTGTATCGCTGTCGAAGCGGAACCGGCGCCAGCCCAAAAATTCATCATGTCATCGGCGGTGGGAATCCTGCTGATGTTAAAATTAGCCCCGTTGTTGATGTCATAATCATGCGGCGCGGCAGCTGAATCACCGATCCAATCGGCATTAGCCGCTCGCGCCAGCCCGCTACCCAGCGTCAGCCAAGCCAACAGCACAACCGCCAATCCGCCAATCCGCCAATCCGCCAATCCGCCAATCCGCCAATCCGCCAATCCGCCAATCCGCCAATCCGCCAATATATTTTTCATAATAGTTCCTTTAATCTTAATGCTTATTCGCTTTCAGGTAAACATCTTAAAAATTTTTTTAAAATCAGTCAAATGTTTTTATAATGACCATTAATATTTTCCCTTGCCCCGACCCCAGAATTTCCCTTCCGGGAAGGGGAATTCTGGGGTCGGGGCAAGGAGGGCTGCCGCTGACGGCGAACGGTTGCGTTTTTTATTTTCCCGCTTATACTACCGCCATTATGCAACGTCATCTCCTCATCCTCGGCGCCGGCGCGCTGCTCGCCGCCTGCGCGGAAAACCACTCCGTCCGCTACGTTGACCCCGGCCAGCAGGGCGTCGTCGCCGGCACCGGCATCGAGTCGCAAGACATTACCGCCGCCGCGCAGAAAGCCGCGCAATCCATCGTCAGCCTGCCCGCCATCGCCGGCGCCGCGCAAGCGCCGGTCATCATCATCACCCCGGTCACCAACCGCAGCGCCAGCCCGGTGGACGCCACCTTGTACACCACCAAGCTGCGCGGCGCGCTGATGCAATACGGCTCCAATAAGGTCCGCTTCCTCGCCCGCGACGCCTCGTGGAACACCAACCAGCAGGAGCAGGGCTTGCGCGACAGCGGCGCGGTGAACAACACCACGCCCGGCGGCCGCCAGGGCGCGACTTACGATTACGTGCTGACCGCCGAGTTGCAGGGCATCTCCACCGCCACCAGCCAGGGGCAAAGCGATTATTTCCTGATTGCCTTCAAGCTGGTGAATTACCAGGACCTGCTGCTCTGGGAAAGCCAGTACGAAATCAAGAAGGAAGGCAAAGAGGCCGGCGTGTATCGCTGAGTTTTTTGACGCCAAGACACCAAGGAGCAAAGAACGCAAAGTTTTTTTGAAGGATGGTGGTGTGAAACAAATCAAAAAAATTCTTGGTGCTCCTTTGCCTCTTTGCGCCTTGGTGTTAATTGCTTTCTCAGGTTGTGCTTCGAGCGGCTACAAGTCCGCGTCGGGCACTGACATTGACGCGCAAGTTTACGCCGCCGCCCAGCGGCGCGTGGTTGACGAAAAAATTCCCGAACCGCTCCGCGCCGAGTTCACCGCGTTGTACAGCGAGGGCCAGCAGAACTCCGTCCTGCACTCCATGCGCGCCGGGTTGACGGCGCTGCGCCTGGGCGAGTACGGCATCGCCAGGCGGCTGTTCGACGGCGCGATTCGCGATGTCGAGGCCCTGCAAGCCGGCGCCGCGCAGGCGGAACGCGCCGCCAGCAAGTTCGTCGGCGACCGGGAAAAATGGTTCAAGGGCGAGAGCTACGAGCGGTCGGCACTGTATTTTTACCGCGGCCTGCTGTATTTGCGCGACGGCGACTTCGGCAACGCCGCCGCGTGTTTCAAGCGCAGCGAGCTGGAGGACATCACCGGCGACGACGCGCCGGGCTTCAGCGGCGACTGGTACAGCGACGAACTCGGCCTCGCGCTGGCGTCCTACTGGAACGGCTACCCCGCTGACGCTGACGCCGCGTTGCGTCGCGCCGCCACTTATCACAGCATTCAAGGAAAAGTTCCGCCGCCGACGCCGCTGACCAACACGCTGCTGGTGGTCGAAGTCGGCGCCGGCCCGATTAAATACGCCGCCGGGCGCTATCACGAGCAACTGCGCTTCCGCGAGGAACCGCCGGCTACCGTCACCGTCAGCGCCGTGCCGCCCGGCCGGAGTTCACAGTCAGCGGCGGCGGAGAACCTGTATTTCCAGGCCACCACGCGCGGCGCGCGGCAGGTGGATTACATCCTCGACGGCAAGGCCAACTTCAAGGAAGGCGCCGGGGTCGCCGCCGTCGCGCTGGGCGTTGGCGCCATCGCGGTCGCTGACAGTCACGCCGACCGCTCCGGCATCGCCAGCGGCGCGCTGGCATTGGCCGCGGTCGGCGCGGCCATCACCTCCGCGCTGACCACGCCGGAAGCCGACATCCGCTCGTGGGACAACCTGCCGCACTCGATTTTTTTGCTGAACCTCGCGCTGCCCGCGGGCGCGACCGGCGTCACCGTCAGCGGCCTTGACGCCCAGGGCCGCGCCACCGCCAGCGCCGCCGTGCCGCTCAACACCGTCACCGTCGGCGGCGGCAAAACATTCAACCTCGGCTTCGCCCGTTTCAGCAACTAACCACTTATGAAAAACCTCATCAATCCACTGGCCTTGACCGTAGCCCTGCTCACCGTCAGCGCCTGCACCAACCCGCCCTACGACTCCAAAACCAACGTCACCGGCAGCGCCACCGCCGGCGCGCAAGTCGTGTTCATTGACAAAGACCTGCGCCGGGTGCTGGTCGTGGACAGCGTCAGCGACGGGCGCTCGCCGGCCGGGCTGCTGCAACTCCAGGCGGCGCTGCGCAACAGCACCAACGACGAGACCTTGTCCGTCCAGCTGCAAACGATTTTCCTCGCCGCTGACGGTGCCGTGTTATACACCGATGTCGGCAGCGAGGCCGCGTGGCAAAACTTCACGCTGACGCCCGGCCAGACGGTCTATTATAAACAGAACGCCCTCACCGCCGACGCGCGCAGCTACACCGTCCGCGTCCGCTACATGAACCGCCGGGACGCGGGGAATTAAGAAAACTTAACCGCGGAGACGCGGAGGAATTTTTTACCACTAAGGCACGAAGACACGAAGGCTGTTTTTTTAACAAACCTTCGTGCCTTGGTGTCTTGGTGGTGCGAGTTTTTTTAGAACTGATGGCGGTAGCCCGCTGTTAGTCCCCAGGGCTTGTCGTACTTGTCGCCGAAGGAGGCTTCGTAGTCGAGGTGGAGTTGGTTGTTGGTGTCCAGTTGCCAGATGAGGCCGGCGCCGAGTTCGGCTCTGGCACCGTCGGTGTTGGCGCGGGTGGCTTGATAGCCGTTCCTGATGGCGCCGCCGCTGCTGATGGTTTCGACGCCGCTGATCTTCACGTAAGGTTGGAGCGCGCCGCTGTTGGTGAGGTTGATGGTTCTGCCGAACAAGGAGCCGAGGCGGAATTGCAGGGCGTCGAGGTCTTGGGCGCTGATGGTCATCGGGCCAGCGGTGTAGTTCTCGGCTAGGATGTGGAGGTAGTTGACTTGGAACTGAGGCTCAATGAACCAGTCATCGGTGAAGGTGAACTTTTTGCCGAGTTCGATGCTGCCGCCGAGGTTGACGTCGCTGTAGCTGGCGGTGAGTTGGGTGTTGTCGTAGGGGGCTTTCAGGTCGTTGTCAACGCTGGCAGCTTTGAAGGTGGCGTCGAGGTAGAAGCCGCTGGAGTGTAACCACGTGGCGTAGAG
>JAISBF010000104.1 GCA_031266335.1 Verrucomicrobiales bacterium | reverse complement strand
CTGATGTTGCTGACTGCATGTTTGTTTCTATTCATGGGTTCCTTTGGGGTTGGTTTAATGGCGGCCACACAGCCGCCAAAAGTGGGTAATCCTGCATGGCAGGAGGTGTATCATGCGTTGCAGTATGCGGTTCCTGCGCCGCAGGAGGTGAATCATGCAGTGCAGTATTCGATTCCTGCGTTGCAGTATGCGTGTCATGCGTTGCAGTATTCGGTTCCCGCGCCGCAGGAGGCAAATCATGCAATGCAGTATGCGCTTCCTGCACTGCATGAAACGGCTCCCGTAAGGCAGGAATCGTATGATACCGTGCGGGAGGTGACGCTAATCGTGACGGGATGACATCCTGCCGGAGTGTTGCCGCATGGGGAATGAAAGGAGTAAAATCTTGCGGGGAAATTAAGGTATCAGGGCAAGAGTCATACCGTGAGCGCGTGAGCGCGTGAGCGCGTGAGCGCGTGAGCGCGTGAGCGCGTGAGCGCGTGAGCGCGTGAGCGCGTGAGCGCGTGAGCGCGTGAGCGCGGATCACTTACGTTATGACTTAGGTCTCTCATCTTCAGCGGGTTATCAGGGTTTTACTTTGGCTTGGGCTACTGGGCTTTCTTGGTAGTTAGTAGATAGCATGTAGTAGGTAGCATTGGTTTTTCCCGATAACGGGATGGGACGATATGGAATCATGCTGACTTGCGCAAGGTTTTTTTTAAATAATTTAATCTGTGTAATCCGCGGATTAAAAACTTCCCGCCGGTCTGGCGTCATTTAATACTTGGCATTTGGGATGGTTGAAACACAATCGGGCTTTATGAATAAATTGATTCACGCTTCATTGGTATTAACGCTGACCTTGACCGCCGCGCGCGCCGCCGACACGGTGCCGCTGAAGACTGAACTGCCGAAACCGGTGCTGGTGGGCACGCCGGTGCCGCTGCCGGCGGCGGTGCAAAAAAATCTCGAACCCGCGCGCAAGGGCGAGCGCCCGCCGTTCATGCTGCCGTCGGGCGCGACGAACCTGGCGCTGGGCAAGGCGGTCACCAGCAGCGACAGCGAGCCGTTGCTGGGCGAGTTGGTGATGATTACCGACGGTGTGAAGGATGGCGACGAGGGCAGCTTTGTCGAGCTGGGCGGCGGCAAGCAGTGGGTGCAGCTCGACCTCGGCGAGTCCGCCAGCATCAGCGCCGTGCTGGTGTGGCATTTCCACTCGCAGGCGCGCGTGTATTACGACGTGACGGTGCAGGTGTCCGACGATCAGGATTTCATCAAGGGCGTGACCACGGTGTTCGACAACACCCGCGGCAAGGGCGCGGACAAGTTTTACGTCGAGAATTACGAGGGCAAGCTGGTCGATGCCAAGGGCGCGCGCGGCCGCTATGTCCGCCTGTCCAGCAAGGGCAGCACCACCAACGACGCGAACCACTACATCGAGGTCGAGGTGTGGGGCGTGGCGGCGAAATAACGCAACGACACCGACCACCGATACCAACCGCGTATGATTCCGCAATCGTCTGTCATCAAGGGCCTCGAGTGGACCGGGCCGCGCATTCCCTATGCCAACCGTGAAATCAAGGGCGATACCTATCCGCTGACCTGGGCGGACGACGGTGAAATTTACACCGCTGCCGGCGACCCGTGCTGGGGGGCGAGCCACAGCGGGCTGGACGTGGAAAAAATCACCGGCGGCCCGACCGACTACGTCATCGAGCAGCGCAACGCCCTGACCGATTACACCGGCTGGGGCGGGCACGGGCCGAAGCCGAGCGGCATGATTTGCGTGAACGGCGTGTTGTACCTGGCGTTTCAAAACATACTGCGCGGACGGATGCCGGCGCACGGGCTGTTGTCGCAGCACGGCAGCGACGCGCAAATCGTCTATTCCTCCACGAAGGGGCAATTCTGGACCCCCGCGCTGGCCAACATCGCGACGCCGATGTTCCCTGGCAACCATTTCGGCGGCCCGGCGTTCATCAACTTCGGCCAAAACAACGCCGGCGCGCGCGACCAATACGTTTACGCCGTCAGCGGCGACCAGTGGGACAACGGCAGCAACCTGCGCCTGGGGCGGGTGTCGGCTGACCGCATCATGGAGGCGGGGCAGTGGGAATTTGTCTGCGCGTTCAATCCCGATGGCACGCCGGCGTGGCAACGCGCGCTGGGCGAGGCGATTCCGGTGTTCAGTCTGCACCGTCAGCTTGGGCTGCCGGAGATGGTCTGGCTGGCCGGTATCCGGCGTTACCTGCTGTTCACCTGGACGCTGCACGGCGACTTTGACCCGACGCTGGGCACCGACTTGCATGTCTTTGAGGCGCCGGAACCGTGGGGGCCGTTCAGCCATGTGTACAGCGAGGAGTTGTGGGAAGGGCGGGAGTACAACCCGTACTGCCCGCGCCTGCCGCTGAAATGGGTCGCTGCCGATGGCGTCAACCTGTGGCTGCAATTTTCCGGCGCCTGGTCGGAGCAGGGGCACCGCGAAGGTTTCTACCGTTCCAACGTCCGTCCGTTCAAGCTGCTGCTGAAATGACCCCGCTGACGGTGGGGGAATTTTTTTTTCACCACGAAGGCACCAAGGCACGAAGGCTGTTTTTTTAAACAAAACTTAACCGCAGAGGCGCGGAGACGCGGAGATTTTTTTTGATTAAACCTCCGCGCCTCCGCGTCTCTGCGGTTAAGATTGCTTTTTAGAACTGATGACGGTAGCCGGCGGTTAGACCCCAGGGTTTGTCGTACTTGTCGCCGAAGCTGGCTTCGTAGTCGAGGTGGAGTTGGTTGTTGGTGTCGAGTTGCCAGATGAGGCCGGCGCCGAGTTCGGCGCGAGCGCCGTCGGTGTTGGCGCGGATGTGTTGGTAGCCGTTTCTGAGGGTGCCGCCGCTGCTGATGGTTTCTACGCCGCTGATCTTCACGTAGGGTTGGAGTGCGCCGCTGTTGGTGAGGTTGATGGTTCTGCCGAAGAGGCTGCCAATGCGGAATTGCAGGGCGTCGAGGTCTTGGGCGCTGATGCTCATGGGGCCGGCGGTGTAATTCTCGGCGAGGATGTGGAGATAGTTGACTTGGAACTGAGGTTCTATGAACCAGTCATCGGTGAAGGTGAATTTCTTGCCGAGTTCGAGGCTGCCGCCGAGGTTGACATCGCTATAGCTGGCAGTGAGTTGATTGTTGCCATACGGGGCTTTCAAGTCGTTGTCCACGCTGGCGGCTTTGACGGTGGCGTCGATGTAGAAACCGCTGCTATGTAACCACGTGGCGTAGAGGCCGCCGTAGTAAGAGTTGAGTTCACCGTCAGCGCCGGGGGTGCGGTAGTCTATATCACTGTGGCCGTAGCCGGCGTAGAGGCCGAGATAGAGGTTACTGTCAGCGCTGATGGTGAACTTATGGTCAGTGCCGAGATCGACGCCGTAGATGAGTTGCTCGTAGGCTTGGCCGGCGACTTGGCTGCCGATGTTTAGCTGTTGGCCGTAGCTTCTTAGCCAGATGTTTTCGATGAGGCTGTTGTATGGAACGCGGACATCCTTGTCCGCCAGCGGGCGGGACGCCCGCGCTCCATAGCGGAGGTCGCCCATGCGTTTGAGCAAGCTGTTTTGCTGGGCGAACCACATGGCTTGTTGGATGGCGATGGCGCTGTTGAAGACGGCGCCGGCGGGGCTGGTGCCGGCTTTTACGAAGTGGTCGCCGTCTTTGATGATGGTGTCGATGCCCCAGTCGATCGGATCCCATTGCCAGGTGTCGGTGCCGTCGCCGCTGACGAGGCCGGGGAGGACTTGGTTCGGGTCGGCTTGGCCGTTGCCGGTGGCGTTGATGTGGATGGTGCCTGCACCGTCAGCGGTGCCGGTGATGGTGAGGGAACCGCCTGCGCCGGTGTCGGTGTTGACGCTGATGTTGACGGTGCCGGTGTGGTCGAGGTTGTCGAAGATGACTTCATAATTGCCGATGTTCCATACTCCGTGATTCTCGCCGTAGTTGCCGTGGCTGTCTTGGTTGAAAGTCCACGCGCTGTCGCTGCCGGTGATGAGGTTGCCACCGTTGAAGCCGCCGGTGCCGACTGTGTTGTGGTCGAGGATGACGGTCAGGGTGCCGTCGCCAGCGTTGGTGACATCACCGGTCAGGGCGCTGTTGTTCAGGTTCACGGTCAGCGCGCCGCTGCCGCTGTTGGTGACGTCGCCATTGAGGCCGCTGCCGGCGTTGACGGTCACGATGGTGGTGCCGCCGTTGGTGGCGCTGACGGCGAGGCCGCCCGCCTCGGTCGCAGCCACCGCGTCCAAGAGTACTTCAAGGTGGCCGCCGACCGAATTATTGCTAACCAACTCGCCGCTGCCGGTATTCACCAGTGCCGCGTCGCGAATCGTAATCACCGCATTCACGGGCTGCGTGTTGCCGAAGGAGCCGTGCTCGTTCCCGCCCACATAGATCAGGTCACTATCCGTGGCCGTTAACGCGCCGCCGGTAAGAATCACCGCCGCCGTCAAGGCCGTGTCCACACTGTTGCCGGCGTGGATGCCGCCGCGTCCGGTCAAATCGCCATCCGTCAGCCGCACCTGGCCGCCATCGGCCGCCGACACCACATAACCGGTGGCGACCACGGTCACGGCGCGGCCTTGTACCAAGGAATCCTCGCCTTGCGAAAAAATAGCGTTGGCGCCTTGTCCCGTGTCACTCAGCCGGTGGGTGGTAATCCGCGTGTTGACGCCTAAATCCACCAAGCCGCCCCACTCCGCCTTGGCCCCCACGACTCCGGTATCGCCAGCTTCCCCATAGGTGCCGTAAGTATCAATGGTCATGGCCGTGCCACGGACAATCGAGCCGGTGCCCGAGGCGGAAATAGCGCGACCGCTCGTATGGGTTCCGTCGCCGGTGAGCTTGATGACCGCGCCATCATGCAAATCAATGACCCCCGCGGATGAGGCGGCCACTCCTGTGTTGCCATGCGCGTCAATGACCACTCCAAATACGTTCAACGTCCCGCCATCCCAGGCGTTGATACCCGGCGCCTGTTCAGTTTGGACCTTCAACCCGCGCACTTCAATAAAAGCGCCATCCCCGGCGACAATGCCATAGGCGTCGCTGCCCGTGGTGCTGATGGTCACCCCGGCGGCCCAAATCGTGCCGCTGCTTAAAGCCCAAAAGCCGCGTCCGTCCGAGCCGTCAACCGTGGTGCGGTAAACCGTGCCCGTCGCCGTGCCGGAAGAGCCGTTAGTGGCGCGCACGGTCGCGGTGCCCGTATCGGTAAAGGCCGCTTGCGATGGCAGTGTCAAGGCCATGTTGCCGCTGACGGTCAGCAGCAATGCGGTCCATTCAAAGATACTGTCCCAGGTCTTGTGGATGTATTTTTTGACGCTGAAGGTTAATCTGCTGGTGGTTTTAATGTTCATGTAATTTCCTGATTATTAGTTGGTTGTATTTGTGGCAGTGCTTATGCGACTGCACAAAGGGTGGATTCTACCGGCGGTAGAGACGCTTCTGCCAACGGCAGATATGCTTCTACCGACGATAGAGACGCTTCTACCGACGGTAGAGACGCTTCTACCGACGGTAGAGACGCTTCTACCGACGGTAGAGACGCTTCTACCGAGGGTAGAGACGCTTCTACCGAGGGTAGAGACGCTTCTGCCGACGGCAGATACGCTTCTACCGGCGGTAGAGACGGTTCTACTGAGGGTAGAGACGATTCTACCAGCGGTAGAGACGGTTCTACTGAGGGTAGAGACGATTCTGCCGACGGCAGATACGCTTCTACCGGCGGTAGAGACGGTTCTACCGAGGGTAGAGACGCCTCTACCGATGGTAGAACCGTCTCTACTAGCGGTAGCGGCATCGCTATTAACGATAGAAACATTTCGATGATGAATGGGCTGACGACAGGCAGACGTATCATGGAATCTCAGCTTGTCACACGAGGCTCCAGCCGGATGGGGAATACAAGCGGTAAAACTCGGCGGGAAAATTAAGCAGTCGGGGCAGCAGTCATACTGAGCGCGTGAGCGCGTGAGCGCGTGAGCGCGATTCACTTACGTTATGACTGATCTTTTTCATCTTCAGCGGGTTTTGGTAACTCGGTTGGACGATTTGACGGGGTGACGATATGGAATCTGTTTGTCTTGCGCAAGGGTTTTTTTGTTTTTTTTCACCACGAAGACACCAAGGCACGAAGTTTTGTTTTTAAAAATCCTTGGGGCCTTGGTGTCTTCGTGTCTTCGTGGTGAAAATTTTCTTTGGCACGGATCATGTTCGTCGTCGCAGGGGGATGGTGACACGCTGCCGGTGATGGCGTATGCTCTGGCGATGAGGAAATTCCTGCTCCGCGCCGCGCCGGCGGTGTTGTTCGCCGCGCTGCTGTTGCGCTGGCCCGGGCTGGACGCGATGCCGTTCCATACTGACGAGGCGAACAACGCGCTGTTGCTGGACGAGACACTGTCAGCGGGCAAATTCAATTACCGGCCGCACGAACACCACGGGCCGACGCTGTTCTATCTCGCCGCGCCGTGGTGCCGGGCGCTGGGGGTCGGGCGCCTGGCGGACATGGAGGCGTGGCAACTCCGCGCGGTGACCGTCGGCTGCGGGGCGCTGGCGGCGGCCTCGGTGTTGCTGCTCGCGCCGTGGCTGGGGCGGTTGGCCGCCGTGATCGGGGCGCTGACGGTCGCCGGGGCCGCGCCGTTGCATTATTACAACCGTGTGTTTATTCACGAGAGCTTGCTGCTGCCGCTGACCGTCTGGCTGCTGGCCGCGTTGTGGCGTTGGCGCGACACCCGCCGCTGGCGGTGGGCCGTGGCCGGCGGCGTCCTGGCGGGGCTGATGGTGGCGACGAAAGAAAACGCCGCTGTCACTGTCGCGCTCGTGGCGTGGCCGTTTTTGCTGCCCGCCGACGGTCAGCGGGCGGGGCGGGTCTGGCCGTCGCTGCTGGTGATGGCGCTGGCGGCGCTGACGGTGGTACTGGCGCTCATCGGCCCGCGCAATCTGTGGCTGGCGTTGTTGCCGCACACCGCGCGCGGCCTTGATTCCGGCCACAATCATCCGTGGTGGCAATACTTCGTGTGGTTCGGCTCGTGGCGCGGGCCGGGGTTGCCGTGGAGCGCGTGGCTGGGCGCGCTGGCGGCGGGCGTGGCCGCGGTCAACTGGCGGCGGCTGCCGGCGGCGCGGGTGCTCGCGCCGGCGTTGGGCGGGCTGTTATTGTTTCACTGCCTGCTGCCGTACAAAACCCCGTGGCTGATGGCGGTGCCGCTGTTGCTGCTACTGTTGTTGGCGGCGCCGGGCTGGGCAATGGTTTGCCGCCGCCTGCCGCGGCCCGCGCTGGCGCTGCCGGTGGCGGCGGTGCTGGCGCTGACCCTGGCCGAGACCTGGTCGCGCAGTTTCCGCCACCAGGTGGCGGCGGATAATCCGCTGGCCTACGCGCCGACCTCGCCGGCGGCGGCGGGCATCACACGTGATTTGCCCGCTGACCGTGACGCGGTGATCCAGGTGGTCGCCGAGGACTATTGGCCGCTGCCGTGGCTGTTGCGCAAATATCCCCGGGTCGGTTACTGGACCGCCGCGCCGCAACGGTGGCCGGGCGAGGTGTTGATTTGTTCCCCGGCGGCGCTGGGCTGGGTGCCGGAAATCGGCGACTGGCGTTTCACCGCGCGCGAGTTGCGGCCGGGCGTGACGGTGTTGATCGGAGTCCGCCATGAATGAGTCGCGCGCGGTGCCGGCGCGGGTGTTCAAGCACGCGGCGATGGCGACGTGGTTCGAGCTGCGTCTCGCTGACGATGACGCGGCGTTCGCGCGCGGCGCGGCGGCGGAGGTGTTTCGCCTGCTGGACCGGCTGGAGGGCTTGCTCAGCCGCTATCGCGAGGAGAGCGAGGTGGCGATTATTTCCCAATTAATTGACGGCGAATCCTTCACCGTCAGCGGCGACGTGTTCGACTGCCTCGCGCTGGCGCTGACGCTCGGCGAGAAAACCGGCGGCACCTTCGACCCGGCGCTGGGCGCCTTTGCCGACCGGCGGCGCGGCGTCAACGTCAGCGCCGTCCCGCGCGGGCGACTGCTGCTGGACGCGGCGGCACTGACCGTGACGTGCGCGGGCGGCCGCGTGCCGCTCGACCTCGGCGCCATCGGCAAAGGTTACGCGCTGGACCGCGCGGCGGCCTTGCTGCGCGAGTGGGGCGTGGCCAGCGCGTTGCTCGTGGCGGGCGGCAGCTCCATCCGCGCGCTGACTGTCAGCGGCGCGGCGGCCCCGCGCTGGCCGGTCGGGTTGCCCGGCGGGACGCTGTGGTTGCGGGACGCCGCGCTGGGTTGTTCGGGCACCGCGGTGCAGGGGGCGCATATCATTGACCCGCGCGTCGGCGCGCCGCCGGCTGACAGTCCGGCGCGCATCTGGGTGATTGCGCCCGCCGCCGCTGACGCCGACGCCTTTTCCACGGCGTTTATGCTGCTCCCGCCGGAGGAAATCAAAGCCATCAGCCGCCGTGAACAACTGACCGTGGCGCGCCAGTTGCGGGACGGCGACCCGGTTGAGTGGCTGCAACCGCCCCCGGCCTCGGCTCGGCACGCCTTTTCCTGGGGTTGATTAACCAACCTTCACCGTCGTGTTTCCGCGCCTCGGCGTTGAATGTGTTTTTACGCTACTGCGCTCTTTGCTCCTGCGCGTCTTTGCGTTAAGGTAGCCAGCCATGCACCCGCTCCTGACAGTCAACAACCTGAGCATCCGGTTCCAAGACGGCAACCTCGCCGTGGACGACATTTCCTTCGCCGTCGCTGACGGTGAGGCCGTCGCCGTGGTGGGCGAGAGCGGCAGCGGGAAAAGCGTCACCGCGCTGTCACTGACGCGCTTGCTGCCCGCGCCGCCGGCCTGCACCGTCAGCGGCGGGATTGTCTGGCGCGGGAAGGATTTGCTCGCCGCCGACCATGCGGCCATCCGCCGCGCGCGCGGCAAGGAAATCGCCTACATCTTTCAAGAGCCGTCCACCTCGCTCAACCCGGTCTTCAGCATCGGCTACCAAATCGCCGAGGCGATTAAATTGCACCGGCCGGAAATCAAGGACGTCAACGCCGAGATTGCGCGCGTGCTCGAACTGGTCGGCATCCGCAACGCCGGTCAGCGGCAGCGGGACTACCC
>JAISBF010000056.1 GCA_031266335.1 Verrucomicrobiales bacterium | reverse complement strand
GTCTGCGAGTCTGCGAGTCTGCGAGTCTGCGAGTCTGCGAGTCTGCGAGTCTGCGAGTCTGCGAGTCTGCGAGTTTAATATGGGGGCAAACACAAGGGGGCAATCTAGTGATGACCGGGCGGGTGTCAATGTTTTTTTAGCTTCATTAACGCAAAGACGCAAAGGAACAAAGAATTTTTTACAGGGAGATCACGGAGTTCATGGAGGTTTTTAAAAAAATAATCTCCATGTTCTCCATGTTCTCCCTGTAAAAAAATTCTTCGCGCCTTTGTTCCTTTGCGCCTTTGCGTTAATGAAGCTCTATTCCCGCGCCCCTTGGCGGGCGGAGTTTCAAAAACCCATCTTTTTGCCGTTGCCGACGTTGAACAGGCTGGAGACGGACTCGCCGTAATGGATGCGCTTGATCGCCTCGCCTAATAACTCGGCGATGCTCAGGACGGTGATTTTCACGCCCTCGATCGGCGATACCGGGGTGCTGTTGGTGGTGATCAGTTCCTGGATCGGGGAATTTTTCAGGCGTTCCTCGGCCTTTTCGTTGAGGATGGCGTGGCTGACGGCGGCGTAGATGTTGTTGGCGCCGTTGGCGGTGAGGATTTTCGCCGCGGAGGTCAGCGTGCCGGCGGTCTCGGTCATGTCGTCAACCAGCAGGATGTCGCGGCCCTCGACTTCGCCGACGATGTTGATGGCCTCGGTCTCGGTGGCGCTGAGGCGGCGCTTGGCGACGATGGCGAGGCCGGCGTTGAGCACTTGCGAGTAGGCGACGGCCATTTTCATGCCGCCGACGTCGGGGGTGACGACGGTGAGGTTCTGCGTGTTTTTGGTGGTTAGGTATTGATAGAACACCGGCGCGGCGTAGAGGTGATCGACGGGGATGTCGAAGAAGCCCTGGATTTGCTGCGCGTGCAAGTCCATCGTCAGCACCCGGTCGGCGCCGGCGGTGGTGAGCAGGTTGGCGACGAGTTTGGCGGTGATGGGCACGCGCGGCTGGTCCTTGCGGTCCTGGCGGGCGTAACCGAAGAACGGGATGACGGCGGTGATGCGCGCGGCGCTGGCGCGGCGGGCGGCGTCAATCATGATGAAGAGTTCCATCAGGTGGTGGTTAGTCGGCGGGCAGGTGGGCTGGACGATGAAGACGTCGTTGCCGCGGATGTTGTCCTCGTATTTGACAAACGATTCGCCGTCGGGGAAGCAGGTGACGGCGACGTTGCCGAGGGGGACGCTGACGAAGTTGGCGATGGCCTGGGCGAGGTCTTTGTTGGCGCTGCCGGTGAAGACTTGTAGTTGGTTGCCGAAGGTGGATGGGGTGGATTGGATCACGCTAAATATTTCCACGGAAGGTCAGGTGACGGCAAGGCGAATTTTGCGGCGGGATGGATTTGCGGCGAAAATCTTTGCGCTGCCGGTGGGTTGGCGTTAAAAAGTTCAAGCCGACGCGCGATCCGGCGCCGGCGGTGACTCCTGAAAATTATGAGCGGTAAAAACATCCTGGTGACCGGCGGCTGCGGCTTCATCGGCTCGAATTTCATTCACGCCGCGTTGCGGCAAGAGGCGGTGCCGGTGCGGACGTTGGTCAATCTTGACGCGCTGACTTACGCGGGGAGTGTGGAGAACTTGTCCGGCCTGGACGATGCCCGCTACGTGTTGGTCAGAGGTGATATCAATGACGGGCCGCTGACGGCGCAACTCCTGCGCGCTTACCAAATCGACACGGTGTTTAATTTTGCCGCCGAGTCCCATGTGGACCGTTCTATCGACGAGCCGGCGCCGTTTGTGCAGGCCAACGTGGTTGGCGCGGTCCGGCTGCTGGAGTCGGTGTTGGCGTATTACCGGTCGTTATCCGGCCGGCGGCGGGAGGATTTTCGCGTGGTGCAGATTTCGACTGATGAAGTATATGGCTCGCTGGACGCCGCTGACGGTGGGTTCACCGAGACCGCGCGCTACGCGCCGTCAAACCCGTACGCGGCCTCGAAGGCGGCGGCCGACCATTTCGCTTGGAGTTTTCACCGGACCTACGGCCTGCCGCTGCTGGTCAGCCATTGCAGCAACAACTACGGCCCGCGCCAGTTGCCGGAAAAGTTGATTCCGCTGCTGATTCTCAACGCGCGGGCCGGCCGGCCGCTGCCGGTGTACGGGAGCGGGGCGCAGGTGCGCGACTGGATTTATGTCGCGGATTACGCGGCGGGCTTGCTGGCGCTGCTGGCCGGGGGCCGGGTCGGGGAGAGTTATCATTTCGGCGGCGGGCAGGAGCTGGCCAATTTGCAGGTGGCGGAAAAAATCTGCGATCTCATGGATGCCTGGCGGCCGCTGGCCGGCGGCGCCACGCACCGCGCATTGATTCGTTTGGTCGCTGACCGTCCCGGTCATGATTTTCGTTACGCGATGAACACGGACAAAGTCCGCGCGGAATTGGGTTGGCGCCCCAGCCACGATTTCGCCGGCGGGATTGAAAAAACCGCGCGCTGGTACCTGAATCAACCGGCCTGGCGAGCGGACGCCGTTCGTTATGAGCGGCGACTCCGGCGGGACTAGCGCGGCGGTTGCGGCAACTTTCGCCTTGCACAAGACAATACGCGTTAACCATAGAAAGCAATCGTATGCACGACAAGTCGCCGATTGCGGCGGTAACATTCGGTTGGGCCAGTGAAGTCAGCGAACGCTTGCGCGGGGAAAATTTGCTGGTAAATTGCGGTGATGATTGCAGCCGAGGAAATTCACGCATGGTCGCGCGAGGAAAAATGGCGGGTGATGGAAACTATCTGGGATGATTTGCGCCAGGACGAGGCGCGCGCCGAAATTCCCGACGAGCACCGCAAAATTTTGGCGGAGCGGGAATGCCTGGAGCAAGCAGGCCGCGTAACATACCTCCCGTGGAAAACCGCCAGGCAAGAACTGCAAGAATATGCCCGGAAAAGAACCGATGAAATTGCGCGTGAGCGACCTGGCCAATCGTGATTTGCGCGCGGCCTTTGATTTTTACGAACGACAGCAAGCCGGGTTGGGCGGATATTTCATGGCTTGCCTGCTCGCTGACCTTGATGCGTTGCCCGACCATCCCGGCATTCATTCCGTGGTTGGCGGAAATTGGCATCGCGCGTGGGCAAAAAGGTTTCCGTGCGCGATTTATTATAAAATCACTGGCGCTGAAATCACCGTCAACGCCGTGATTGACTGCCGTCGCGACCCGGCGTGGATTCGTCGGCGGCTGCTGGAAGGGCGCTGACGGTGACGGACAACAACTTTATGAACGACAAACTGCCGGTTTCCGTGGTCATGATTGCGCGCAATGAGGAGCGACAGTTGCCGCGCTCGCTGGGCAGTGTGGCGGGGTGGGTGCGTGAAATCATTGTGGTGATTAATGATTGCACGGACAATACGGCGGCGGCGGCGGGGCAATTCGGCGCCATTGTCAGCGAGCATCCGTTCAAAAATTTGCGCGAGCAAAAACAATTCGCGCTGGACCAAGCCGGTCAGCCGTGGGTGTTGGGGCTGGACGCGGACGAGGTGGTGTCGGATGAGTTGCGGAAGGAATTGCTGGTGTTTTTCCGGCAAGTCAAGGCTGACGTCAACGGGGCTTGGCTGCCGCGGCGGCTGTGGTTCATGGACAAATGGGTCAGGCATGGGGACAATTATCCCGACCGGGTATTGCGTCTGTTCCGGCGCGAGAAGACCACGGCGGGCGGGGTGGAGGAACATGACCGCTTTGATGTGGAGGGGCGGACGGTTTTTCTAACACATGATTTATTACATTATTCGCACAAGTCCATCGCCGACCACATGGCGAAGATAAATTTCTTCACCGATTTTTTTGCCAGGCGGATGATTGCCAAGGGGCACAAATGCTCGCCGCTGTCGGCGATTTTACACTCGGTCTGGCGGTTTTTCCGCGCTTATGTGTTGCGGCGCGGTTTTTTGGACGG
>JAISBF010000216.1 GCA_031266335.1 Verrucomicrobiales bacterium | reverse complement strand
CTGATGGCGGCGTTGTCGGACTCGGTCGCGCAACCGGTGAAGACAACCTCGCGCGGCTCGCAGCCGAGCAAATCGGCGACTTGTTCGCGGGCGCGCTCGACCGCCGCGCGCGCGACGCGGCCGCCGCGGTAGGCGCTGGAGGCGTTGCCGTAATGCTCGGTCAAGTACGGCACCATCGCCTCGAACACCGACGGGCTGACGGCGGTGGTCGCGTTGTTGTCGAAGTAAATGGGTTGGTTCATGTTCCGCCTTCGCTGACAGTGAGGAGTGAGCATAGTCCGCGCGCGAAAAACCGCAAGGAGAAGAACGGAGCCTGGCAGATGACATGCACCACGAAGCCACCAAGACACGAAGGTTTATTTGAACCAAGCCTTCGCGCCTTGGCGCCTTAGTGGTGCTGCGTTTTCTGATAGGCGGCAAGCACTCCTCGCACCACAATGTCAGCGTACTCGCGGTAAATGCTGCGGTAGTTGCGGCCGGCGATTTCCCGCTCGCCAGCGTAATCCCCGGCGATGATCCGCCGGTAGGTCAAGGCGTCGTCCATGAACGGTCCTTCCACAAACACCACCGGGCCGGGGTACAGGCGGTTGGCCAGCAGATTCCTGGACCACACATACGGCGTCCGGCCCGCCGGCGCCACCCCGGCCAAGCCGGCGCGGTATCGCTCCGGCGGGTATTGCCAGACCGCGACCACCTGTTCCGCGATGGCGTCCGCCACCCGCCGCTCCGTGCCGCCGGCGTGTTCCAGCAATTTCCTGAACAGATCGAATTTCATGTCGTCCAGCGCCAGTTCGGACGCCAGGTAACTGCCGTGCGTGAAAATCACGATGCGGTTCACGCCGGAGTACAGGCGCGGCCCGCGTTTGCTCCAGCCCAGCGCGTTGTAATGGATGCACAGCGTCAGGTCGGGGCGCAGTTCCCGCACCGTCGCGGCGCGCGCCTGGATTTCCGCGATGCGGTAAAAGACCAGCTCCTGATACCATTGCAACAACTTGCGCAAGTTGCCGGGCGACTGGCGCGCGGCCTTATTCGCGTCCTGCCGCCACATCAGCGTGATGGCTGGCGACGTGAAATCCGCCGGCCGGCGCGGCGTCGCCGGCACCCCCAGTTGCCGCGTCCAGCACACCTCCGCGCCGGCGGCCCGCAAGCCCTGCTCAATCCACTGGCAGGTGATGAAATTCAGCGCGGCCTCGTCCACCCACGGGCCGCCGCGAATCCGAAAGTGTCGCTCCTCCATGTCCGCCCAGTCGCCGCCGATGTGACCGGGGTCGAGGCAGATGTTCAAGCCGGCCAGCGGCCGGTCACGGTCAGCGGCCGGGCCGGGCGGAAAATCCGGCACCGCTGACGGTGCCGCCGCCCAGCGCAGTTCCCACAATTTGCGCGTCTTGTCCTGGTCGGCAAAAATCTCCACCCCGCGGTCACTGAAGGTGAGATAGCGCGCCAGCGCCCCGTCATTGGAATATAGCGGCAAGCGCGCCCGGAACTCCGCCGCGGTCAGCGTGTGTTGGTAAACATCCAGTTCGCGCCAGTCCGGGGTTTCCGCCAGCACACTCAGCGCCGCCCGCGCTGCCGTTGACGCCAGTAACAGCAGGCTCAGCGCCGCGCCGACCGGCCGCCAGCGCGCCGTGTTATTGATCCTTGCCAATCGCTTTCAGATTCAAGTCCAGCTTGAGTACCTTGCCGCTTTCGGCATCCACCTTGGCCGTGCCGAACTGCACTTCCCGGTCCCCCTTGGGGTTGGCGGCGTACAAATCGACAAACCAGACGGGCGGTTCGAGCGGGCCTTTCTTTTCCTTTTTCAGCCACAAGCCGACGCTGGTGATTTTGACGGCTTTCAGGCTGGAGCCGGTCTGCAACAGCGGGAGAATGCGCGACGAGTCCACCTTGAATTTGGCCGGGTCGATGATTTCCTCCATCTTGTAGGCGAAAATCCGGAAATTATCCAACTGCGTGTACCCGTCGCGAATAGAAGTCACCGCATTGCCGCTGACGGTGATCAACATGCCGTCCTGCTCCGCGGCCGGGTCATAAAACAACACCTGCCATTCCTCCGGCAGCTGGCCGACGGCACTCGGCTTGCCGACCACCTGCACCAAACTCTTGGCGGCGTAAGTATTGGCCTGCCGCCGGGCAATTTCCACCGCCTGCATGGCGGTCACCGCATAAGATTGCGCCGCGCACACCAGCAGCGCGGCAAGGGCGTAAACGAATGATTTGCACATATGCTTCTTATGGCAGAAAAATAGCAAAGCGCAAGGTTCGAGTTCGCGGGAAATTATTGGCCACAGAGAAGACACAGAGCAGCACAGAGAGCTGCGTTGTTTTAATTAAATCAAACTCCGTGGTCCTCTGTGCCTGCTCAGTGCTGCTCTGTGACCCTTTAAGCATTCCACCGCCAGATATACCGGTGCAGCAGCACCTTCAGCGTCGCCGTCAGCGGCACCGCCAGAATCGCGCCGAGCAGGCCGCCGAGCAGGATGGACCACACCAGGATTGAGACAATCACCGTCAGCGGATGCAAGCCGGTGCGCTGGCCCATGATTTTCGGCGAAATGAACATGCCCTCGACCAGTTGCACCAGGCCGAACACCCCCGCCGTCAGCGCCACGTAACCCCAATGGCCGTTCGACTGCGCGTAGGCCACCAACAGCGCTGGCACCAGGCTGGCCACCACGCCCAGATACGGCACCATGCTCAGCACCCCCGCCACCAGGCCGAGCAACACCGCGTACTTCAGGCCGATTAAGAGCAGGCCGAGGCCGGTCAGCAAGCCGATGCAGCCCGCCACGATGACCTGCCCGCGGAAGAACGCGATCAAATGGCGGTTGACCTCGCCGAGCATCAGCACCACCTCGTCGCGCAACGCCGAATCGCGCAACGGCACATAACTCCGCCAGCGCCGCGCAATCACCGCCTGCTCCAGCAAAAAGTAATACACATACAGCGGAATCATCACCAGCCCGAGGAACAACTGCGTCAGGCCGAACGCGCCGACCACGCCACCCCACGCGTATTGCAACGCCCAGCCGCCGTACTCCGGCAGCCGCTGCTTGAGTTGCTCGGCCAGTTGCTGCAAATGCGGCGTCAGGCCGGGGTGATTGCGCAAAAATTCCTCCGCCGCCTGCCGCAGCCGGTCCACCAAATCCGGCAGACTGTCGGTCAGTTGCACCGCCTCGGCGTAAGCCGCCGGCAACACCAGCAACCCCAGCGTCAGCAACAGACTCGTGGCCAGCACAAACAGCCCGATGACCGCCACCGAGCGCCGGATGCGCCAGCGGCGCAACCGCTCCACCAGCGGACTCAGCAGGCAGGCCAGCACCCCCGCGACCGCCAGCGGCAGCAACACGCTGCTGAACAGCCGCAGCGCGTACAGAATCACCCCGAACACCAGCAGGCCAATCAACACCAGCACCAGCAGCGCCAGCGCGGACAACGCCTGCCACAAAATCTGTTCCTGACGCGGATTCGGCCCGTTCATAATTCAACGCCCGCCGCCAAGCGCGGCGGCCGGCTCCTGGTTTAACAGCACCACGATGTCGATGCGGCGGTTGGCGGCCCGCCCCGCCTCGGTCGCGTTGTCCGCCAGCGGGCCGGTGTCGCCGCGCCCCACCGCCGCCAGACGGTCAGGGGCGACCTGCCCCTGATTGATTAAAAACACCACCGCGCTGCTCGCCCGCGCGGCGGACAACTCCCAGTTGGTCGGGTACTTGTATTGCAGCGCCTTGACAATCGGCAGATCATCCGTGTGGCCCTCCACCTGCACCGCGCAATCCCGCAAGGTGGTGTTCAGCAAACCGGCGATTTGTTTCAGCACCGTCGCCCCGTCGTGCGACAGACTGGACTGTCCCGGCCCGAATAACAATCGGTCCGACAAGTGGATCAACAGCGCGTTGCCGGCCAGCGCCACCAGCCCGTTGCCGTTGCCCAGTTGATGGTCCAACTGGTTTTTCACACTCTGCCACAGCGCCTGCCGGCGCTCCTGCTCCCGCGCCAACTCCGTTTGCCGGAGCGCCAGCTGCCGCTGCACCTCGCCGGCGCGCGTCAGCAAATCGTCGCGGCTTTGCAACTGCGCCAGCAGACTGTCAAAACTTTGCCGCCACCGGATGGCCTGGCCGTTTTGCCGGTCGATTTTTTCCTGCTGGTTCCGGCTCACCTCCGTCAGCGCCTGCCACTGTTGCCGATAATCCAGCGCGCGGCACACCGCGAACCCGCCGACCCCCAGCCCGCCCAACGCCACCAGCAGCGCCACGCCCAGCATGGCGGCGACCCGTTGTTGCAGCGGCAGATTTGACCACATGCCCACTTATATAACCGCCCGGCCCCGAAAGCACAAGCCCGGCGGCGGAAAACTCCGTGGTAAAAAACCTGTCACTCCCCCGGTGTTTTGCGTTACCATTGCCCCATGCCCATGCCCGCCGAACGCCCGGACTTGACACCGAAACTCCGCGCCCTGCCGCACCGACCGGGGGTGTATATTTATCGCGACCGGCTGGGACGCATCATCTATGTCGGCAAGGCCAAGGATTTGCGGCGGCGCGTGAGCCAGTATTTTCACCCGTCGCGCAAAATGACCGCCGACCCCAAGACCCGCGCGCTGATCGCCAGCATCTGGGACTTGGAGACGCTGACGGTCGCCAGCGACGCCGAGGCCATCGTCCTCGAGGGCCGGCTAATCAAGGAGCACCGGCCGAAATACAACATCAGTTTCCGCGACGACAAGCGCTTCCTCATGGTCAGCGTCAACCTCAACGACCCGTACCCGCGCTTCCAATTCGCGCGGTTCAAAAAAGACGACGGGGCGCGGTATTTCGGGCCGTTCGCCCACGCCGGCGCGGTGCGCAACACGCTGAACCTGATGAAAAAAAAGTTCGGCCTGCGCTCTTGCATGCCCGTGCGACCGACGAAAAAGGACTTCAAGCACTGCCTCGACCACATCATCAAAAATTGCTCCGCGCCGTGCGTCGCCAAAATCTCACGGTCAGCGTATGGCGACTACGTGCGGCAGGCGTGCGAGTTTCTCGAAGGCAAGTCCGCCGGGATGACGCGCGCGCTGGAGGAGGAAATGAAACGGCACGCGGCCGCGCTGGATTTTGAGAAAGCCGCCACGCTCCGCAACCTGCTCGACGATATCCGCGCCACCACCAAGCCGCAGCGGCGTTTCACGCGCGCGCTGCCCAGCACGGTGCGCCCGGCGCACGACCTGGAGGAATTGCGCGTCGCGCTGGCGCTGACGGCGACCCCGGCGCTGATCGAGTGTTTCGACATCTCCAACATTTCCGCCACGCACCAGGTGGCCGCGATGGTGTGTTTCCGTGACGGCCGGCCCGCCCGCAGCCACTACCGGCGTTACCGCGTGAAAACGGTCACGGGCCAGAACGACTTCGCCAGCATGGCGGAAGTGGTCGGGCGCCGCTACGCGCGCATGTTGCGCGAGGGCGGCACGCTGCCGGACTTGATCGTGGTGGATGGCGGCAAGGGGCAGCTCAGCGCGGCGCTGGCGGCGCTGCGCAAACTGGGATTGCACCAGCAGCGCATCGTCGGCCTGGCGAAAAGGAACGAGGAAATTTTCCGTCCCGACGAGCCGCTGCCGCTGGTGCTGCCGCGCGAGTCGGGGGCGTTGCGGTTGATGCAACGCATCCGCGACGAGGCGCACCGCATCGCCAACGGTTACCATCAGCTGCTGATGAAGCAGCGTGTCAGCGAAAGCGTGCTGGACGATTGTCCCGGCCTGGGCCGGATCAAGAAGCTGGCCCTGTTGAAACATTTCGGCTCGGTGGAAAAAATCAAGGCCGCCGCCGTCGCCAACTTGCGCGTGGTTGACGGAATCGGGCCAAAGCTGGCGGAGAACATTGTCGGCTTTTTCCACCGCCCGCTGACGGTAACCGCCGTTGACGGTGACCAGCCAGTGTCAGCGGGTGGAAAAATTTACCGGTTGCGCGGGCCGGTATCACCATCAGCGGCTGGTTGAACTGGTAAAATATTCAATGCGGAGAATTTATTCTCAAAGAAGCTCCGCGTTCGCCGCGTCTCCGCGTTGAGTTTTTTGGCTTACACCTGCGTCTTGAAGTAGGCGATGGTGTGTTTCAGGCCTTCCTCCAGCGGCACCCTGGGTTCCCAGCCGCCGAGGTGTTTTTTTGCCAGCGTGATGTCAGGGCGGCGCTGCCTGGGGTCGTCGGCGGGAAGCGCTTGGTGGATGATTTTGCTTTTGCCGCCGACTTGTTGCAGCACCAACTCAGCGAGTTGCAGCATGGTGAACTCGCCCGGGTTGCCGAGGTTGACGGGGCCGACGGTGGCGGTCTGGTTCATCAGGCGGACGAAGCCGTCGATGAGGTCGTCCACGTAACAGAACGAGCGCGTCTGCTGACCGTCGCCGTACACGGTAAGATCTTCGCCGCGCAGGGCCTGGACGATGAAGTTGGAGACCACCCGCCCGTCGTCGGGGTTCATGCGCGGGCCGTAGGTGTTGAAGATGCGGACAATGCGGATGTCCACTTTGTTTTCGCGGTGGTAGTCGAAGAACAGCGTCTCGGCGCAACGCTTGCCCTCGTCGTAGCAGGAGCGGCGGCCGATGGGGTTGACGTTGCCCCAATACGACTCCGGCTGCGGATGCACCGTCGGGTCGCCATAGACCTCGCTGGTGCTGGCCTGGAACACGCGGGCCTTGACGCGCTTGGCGAGGCCGAGGCAGTTGATGGCACCCATGACGGAGGTCTTGACGGTCTTGATGGGGTTGTATTGGTAGTGCGGGGGCGAGGCGGGACAGGCGAGGTTGTAGATTTGGTCAACCTCGAACTTGAACGGGTCGATGACATCGTGCCGCGCCAATTCAAAGCGCGGGGTGCCGAGCAGGTGCGCGATGTTCTGTTTGCGGCCGGTGAAAAAATTGTCCAGGCAAATGAGGTCGTGCCCTTGGCTGCTGAGTTTGTCGCAGAGATGGGAGCCGAGGAAGCCGGCACCGCCGGTGATTAAGATGCGCATGGGGTAGCATGGTAGGTTGGATTGGCGCGGAGGGGAAGGTTTTTAAGTTGGCGCGGTACCGCGTAACTAAAAAAACTTAAACCACTTCCCCGCTCAAGCGAGCGAGCAGGACAGACCACAGTCCGGCAACGAAACCGCTGCCCGTCAACATAACTACCGGCACGGTGAGTTGGTGGCTGGCGAGCAGCCAGGCGGCGGCGGGGCTGGCGAGCATTAACAGCGTCCCGGCCGGCAGCGCGAGCGCGGGACGGCGCGTCAAGGCCAGTTGGCCGGCGGCCAGCGTGATTAGCAGTTGGGCGGCGACGAGCCAGGGCAGCGGGAGCGGCCGGTGAAAATCGGCTTGGAATAATTCCAGCAGCGCCTGGTATTGGGCGCGTATCGGCGTGAGCGGGCCGTCCGCGGCATGAACGGGGCGGTAGGTGCCGGGAGCCTCGGTGCCGACCAGCAGGATTTTGCCGCGGAGTTCGGCCAAGTCCATGATGGGGGGAAACTGGTTGCGGATTTGTTCGGCGGAGACAATCAGTTGGTAGAATTCGGCGGCCGGAGCCTGGCGGGCGGCGGATTGTCCGCGCAGCCGGAGGTTGCCGGCGCGGTCAATGGGAATGCGGGCCAGCTCGCGCCCGGCGGCGTCGCGGAGGATGACGGTGTCGCCGGCACAGGTTGATTGGCTCCAGTCGGCAGCCAGGTAGCTGGCGTAGGTTTGCAGGGCGAAGGTGGGCGCCGGGCGCCGTTGCCGGGTGACGACCAGCGGCAGGCCGGCGACACCGGGGCCGAGCAGCGGGGCAATTTGGGCGGTGGTGGCAATTTCAACAGGCGGCGGCTCGCAGGCATCGGCGGCGAAGGCGCGGGCCGGAGCCTGGCCGGCCAACCAATCACCGGTCCAGTCGCCAGGCGTGGCGGCGGACGAGTCGGCGGGCGGGTTGACGCGCAGCGGGATGGCCGGGAGAATAACCCGCCCCGCCGCGCGGATTTGCTGGCCGAATTGCCGGTCAAAAATCTGCTCACCGCCCTGACCGGTGGACAAAGGAATGCCCATGGCGACCACCGCCGGCTGAAATGGCGCGATGGCATTAAGGAATACCGCGTAATCGAGACCGGACCAAGGCCAGGTTTGCCGCCCAAGGTCCCGGATGGTAACGAGCACCACCGGCGGCGGCGGCGCCGGACGGCGGGGCAACCAGCGTTCCAGCCATTCGCCGACGCGGGCCTCACTGTCAGCGGCGACGCCGAGCGAATGCAGCAACAGTCCCGCCAGGCCGACGGTCAGCGACAGGACAGCGACGAGGAGGCGCAGGGTTTTGCTGGCGATAGTGGTGTTCAAGACGGCCTTGTGTTGCGACCCATAATTTAGCAGGTTTTGCCGGTCATGGTAACATCTTTTGTGTTGAAAATTCCGGCCGCAAAAGCGAGTTTCTTTAACCACGGCTGGACACGAATAAACACAGATTAGAGCCTGTACATGAATCCATTATTAGTGTACAGTAAGCAGCATGAGCCAACGATGCCAGTACCCCAGTGATATAAGCCGACAACAATTTGCGGAAATCAAGCCGCTATTGGAAAGCGCGCGCAACAAGACTCGCCCGCGCAAGTTGGATTTATACGAAGTGTTTTGCGCGGTGCTTTATGTGCTGCACCGCGGCTGCCCGTGGCGCATGTTGCCCGCGGGCTTTCCCAAGTGGTACACCGTTTACGCCTACTGGCAAATCTGGAACGCCGCGAGCAACACCGACAGCCTGCTGCAACAGGCTCTCAAAAAAATCGATTGGCGCGGCCCGTGTCAACCGGCTGGGCGCAACGCTCAACCGCATCGGCTCATCGCTGACGCTCAGAGCGCGCCGCACGCCGACAGCGCCAGCCCGCAAGGGCGTGTTGCGGGCAAAAAATCTCCGGCATCCTGAACGCAGTCGAAGTATCGGCAAAATACGCCGCTCTTCTATGGGGATTTTTTCTTGGCGGCTGGCGCCGCCGAAATAGTTGAATTGCCGCGCGCCAGCGAGGTTTTTAACTGTGAAATTTTGACCTTCAACATTTCCAATTCAAGCGCCGAGGCCAATTCAAACGGCATGGTTATTTGACCGTAACGTTCAATGTGATTGCAAATCGCCTTAATACCGCGTTTTACCAAGTTAGTGTGCGAGATGCCGACCTTGTTTGCGTTTTCCAACAAGTTTTGCCGCAACTCTTCGGGAATTCGCAGAGTATAAATGTATTCGTTCATCGAATGGGTTTACCCAACTTTTTTATTTATACAATGGCAAGGAAGAAAAAATATCATATACCAATGGAATACCGTGGTTTTTTTGTTTTCAAGCACCGGCCGGCGCGGTGCGTGGCAATCATTGGGCGACGACCGGAGTGTGTTTCGGCTTTTGAGGATATGCGCTGATAATGCGGTGCTAGCTGACAGTGCGTCAGTTTGATTTTTTGCCGGGAGACCATTGAGTTCATGAAGGTTTTAAGCCAGAGAAGCGCAAAAATTAAGTTTTGCCCCGGACGTTTCACGTTATCATTGTCGCTGACGATGAACCTGGAACTCACGGTCAAAAACTACCGCTGCTTCAGCGAGGCGCAACCGGCGCGGCTCAAGCTCAACCGCGGCGTCACCGCCCTCATCGGCGGCAACAACTCCGGCAAATCCACCTTGCTGCGCCTGTTCCACGAGTTCCAGCCGTTGTTTGAAAAACTCAGTCACGACGTGGACACGGTCAGCGACTTGTTCACGCGCGGGCTGCCGCTGCCGCCGCTCAAGGCCGTGCGCGACCCGTGGAAAATCTTCCACCGCGACAGCCGCGGCGACCTCGTCATCAGCGTCCGCATCGCCCGCGCCGACGGCTTCGACGCAACCGCCGTCAGCGGCCCCGACGAAACGCACCTCGCCATCGCGCGCAAAAATTTCCACTGCCACGCCCGCGTCGCCGCTGACCGTGACGCCGCCGCCGCGCGCCACGTCACCGCCGGCGCCGCGCCGGTGGACAATCTCGTCTTCCTCGAAAAATGGCGCAAGGTGTTCCAGAGCCTCTCCCGCTCGCTCTACATCGGCCCGTTTCGCGGGCTGGAGGATGTTTGGCTCGCTGACGATGACGCCGCCGCGCGCGCGGCGTTCCGCGAGCAAGCGCGCCGGCTGGTCGCCGCCGGCGGCGCGGGGCGGGTGTGCGGGGAAATCAAAACGCTGTTCCATTTCCACGACTTCGACTTCCGCCCCGCCGACGCTGACGCGCCCGCCGGCGACCGTCAGCGGCTGGAATTTTTCATCAACGGCGCGCCCGTGCCCGTCGAGGAACTCGGCAGCGGCCTCGGCCAGACGTTGATGATTCTGCTGCGCGCCCAGCTCGCGCGGCCCGACTACATCTTCATCGACGAACCCGAGGCGCACCTGCACGCCAGCCTGCAAGCCGATTTCATCACCACCCTCAGCGGCTTCGCGCGCGTGGCGATGGTGTTCGCCTCGCACAATGTCGGCCTGACCAAAATCGCCGGCGACCGCACCTACCGCATCCGCCGCGACGCCGGCACCGGCGCGTCCATCATCAGCAAATTCACCCCTGACATCCGATTGAGCGAAATGGTCGGCGAGGCCGGTTTCTCCGCGCAACAAATCGAGGGCTGCGCCAAGGTGTTGCTGGTCGAGGGGCCGACGGAAATTCGCGCCATCCGCCAAATCCTCCGCAAGCTGGACGCCGAGCAACACATCGTGCTCATCCCGCTCGGCGGCGGCAGCATGATCACCGCGAACCGCGACGACGAGTTGCGCGAAATCACCCGCATCTGCCGCGACGTGTATTGTCTCATCGACAGCGAGCGCCCGTCCGCTGACAGTGCCATCGCCGCCGACCGGCTCGCGTTCAAGGCGTCGTGCGAGAAGGTGGGCATTGATTGTCACATCCTCGAACGCCGCGCGTTTGAGAATTATTTCACCGCGCGCGCCATCCAATCGCACTACGGCAAAAGTTTCCGCGCGCTGGGGCCGTACGATGATTTGCGGGCGAAGAATCCGACCTGGCACAAGGTATATAATTGGAAAATCGCGCGCGACATGCCGCTGAGCGATTTCGCTGACACTGACCTTGGGAAGTTTTTGCAAAAAGTCGCCACCGCGCCGTGCAAGGTTTTGTGAGCGAAGTTTAACCGCCAAGAAAATATTATGCGACGAACTGATAGAGAAATTGAAAAAGTTGAGGATAAAATAAACATCATCAACCAGTGCAAAGTTTGCCGGCTTGGCCTGGCGGACGGCAATCAACCGTATATTGTGCCATTAAATTACGGATATGCCTTTGAAAACGGCACGCTGACATTGTTTTTTCATAGCGCCTTGGAAGGTAGAAAAATTGAAATTATCAATAATAATCGCCAAGCCTGTTTCGAGGTTGATTGCGACCATCAACTGCTGGCGGGAGAAGGTGCCTGCCGTCACGGCTACGTTTACAAAAGCGTGATTGGATTTGGGGAGATAACCATTTTGGAAAACGACCGGGAAAAGAACGCGGGTCTAAACCGAATCATGAAGCACCAAACAGGACGGGAAACGGAATATCATTTTACCGAGACGGAATTAAAAAAGGTGCTGGTATATAAAATGACCGTGGAAAAATTCACCGGCAAACAACGGAAATCTCCCGAAAGATTTTAACCAATAAGGCGCCATCCCGCTGACCGTGGAATCAAGCCTATTTCCCTTGTCTGTTGCCAGTGGTGTATAATCGCGAGCGACGGCCATGAGTGTGGCCGTTAACCAAGGAGCCTGTGCGCCGGCCGGCGCACAGGCTCGGCGGCGGTGAGTTCGTCCACCCCGGGTGCCTGGAGCACGCCGTGAAGCCGGAACCCCGTCGCTGTTGGTTTTAACTTGCACAGTTGCCTGAACGACGGGCTGGCCCGCCAGTTCGCAGTAACAAGGAGCAGGATGACCGAACCATTGATTAAAGTCTATGTTGGCGTGGAGGTCGCCAGCGCCAAGCTCGACTTGGCTACCAGTAACAACGTCACCCTCAGCGGCTTGCCCGCGCAAGTCCCCAACCAACCCACCGCCATCACACGCTGGCTGCGCACCTTGCCGCCAGCAGTCCACCTGGTGTGTGAGTCCACCGGCCCCTACCACCTGGCTCTGCTGCGCGCCTGCTGGCAGCGCGGCGTCACCGTCAGCCGCGTTAACCCCGAACAGGTGCGCGCCTTTGCCAAGAGCCGCCGCCTCTTCGCCAAGACCGACCGTCTCGACGCCAGACTGCTCGCCGACTTCGCCGCCGCGCTGACGCCGCCGCCCACCCACGCCCCGGAGCCGGGGCGCGAGCAGTTGCGCGAACTCCACACCCGCCGCGCCCAGCTCGTCGCC
>JAISBF010000197.1 GCA_031266335.1 Verrucomicrobiales bacterium | reverse complement strand
GTCTGCCGCTTGCCCGCCGCGTTGAACGGCGAGATGCGCACCAGCCGGTGCACCCCGGTCTCCGCCTTCAAATAACCGTAGGCGTTCTCCCCCTCCACCGTCAGCGTCACGCTTTTGATGCCCGCCTCCTCGCCCTGCAAAATATCCATGATGCTGACCTTGAACCCGCGCCGCTCGCAATAACGCTGGAACATTCGCAGCAGCATATTCGACCAATCGCACGCCTCCGTGCCGCCCGCGCCCGCGTGGATGTTCAGGATGGCGTTCGCCGCGTCGTGCGGCCCGGCGAGCAGGAAGCCGACCTCCAGCCGGTCGAAGTCCGCGCTGACCGTGACAAACTCCTGCTCCAACTCGCGCGCCGACGCCTCGCCGCCGTCCTCGCGCGCCATCTCCGCCAGCAGCGGCAAATCGCCCACGCGCCGCTCAATGTCAGCGAACGACTTGAGTTTCTCCCGCAAGCGCGTGGCCTCGGACATGATTTTCTGCGCCGCCTCGCGCTGGTCCCAAAAGCCGCTGACGGTCATCTGTTGCTCCAACTCCGCGAGGCGGGAAGTTAATTTCGCCGGGTCAAAGAAACCTCCCGAGCTGGCGCAGCCGGCTCTGAAGGTCGGGAATATCAACCTGAATGTTTGTGGCCATAGAGTTGCTGAATTTAGCGACAACCCGCCCGGGCGGGAAGATTTTTTTTGCCGCCCCCGCTCCGCCCGGCGTGCCGGCGGGAGCCAGTTGGAGATTAACACTTGCAGGCGGTCGCGACAGATTTATATTGCCATTATGAAACAATCATCAGGGGACGGAGTTTCGTCATTCCCGCCCGCGTGCGCCGAGCGAAAACCACGTGATTCCAAACAGCGACTGCTGGAAACGGCCTGCAACCTGATCGCCCGCGCCAGCTACGGCTCGGTCAGCGTGGACGACCTGTGCCACGCCGCCCAGCTTAAAAAAGGCAGTTTCTATTACTTTTTCAAATCGAAGGCCGAGCTGGCCGTCGCCTCGCTGGAATACAGTTGGGAAGAAATGCAAGCCCACTACGAGATTATCTTTGCCCCAACCAACACCCCCTTGCAACGCCTGGAAAAATACTTCGATTACGTCATTGATTTGCAGACGGAAAAAAGAAAAAAATACGGCTGCGTCATCGGCTGCGCCTTCACCGCCATCGGTTGCGAACTCAGTTCGCAGGAGGAAAGCATTCGCAAAAAAGTGGAAGAAATCAACCGGAGCAAATACGCTTACCTCGCCGTGGCCATTCATGACGGCCAAATGGATGGCAGCGTCGCCAACGCCACCCCCGCCGACCAGCTTGCCGAGGAATTGCAATCGCTGGTGCTGGGCACCGTCCTGTGCGGCCGCATTCGCAACAGCCTGGCGCCGGTTTACACCATCCGGGACAGCGCGCGCCAACTGCTGGCCATCGCCCGGCTGGAACCCGCCTTGTCCGCCTGACGCCATGAACTCCAGCCGCGAAGGCGCCAAGGCGCGAAGAGAAAAAACATTTTTTTAACCACAGATTAACACCGATGAACACTGATAGTTTGCGGTTCCACGTAAATTAACCTTATCAGTGTTCATCAGTGTTAATCTGTGGTTAAAGAATCTTCGCGTCTTGGCGTCTTCGCGGCTGGAATTTGGGGTTTACTCTCCAAGCTCCCGCAACCGCCAGACATGCGCGCCGCTGACCGTGACCGACTGACCGTCAGCGGCCTTGAGCAACGGGTTGCCCGCGCTGTCCACGCCTTGAAAAACGCCGGTGATGAATCGTTCCCCGACCTGAATTTCCACGCGGCGCGGCGCTCCCCAGCACGCTGCCAGTCGCGCCGCGAAGAACGCGAAATCATGCGCGTGGATTTCCACCAGCCTGGCCAAAATCCTGAGCGTCAGCGTGTCGCGGTCGGGCACCACCGGCAGGGCGTCTTGCAACCGTCCCGACTGGCCGCGCAACTCGTCCATCGTCAGCGACGGATCCTGTGTCAGATTAACCCCGATGCCGACGATTATCTTGTCCGCTGACGGTCGGTCCAGCTTGACGCCGGCCACCTTGCGATCGGCAATCAGCAAATCGTTAGGCCAGCGCAGGCGCGCGCCGTCAGCGCCCAGCTCGCGGCAAATCTCGCACAACGCCAGCCCCGCCAGCAGCGGCCAGACCGCCGCGTCACCGGCCGCGGCGGGCGCCGGCAGCACCGCGCTCAGCCACAACCCGCCGTCGCCGGAAACCCACACCCGCCCGTGCGTCCCGCGCCCGGCCCGCTGACGCTGGGCGCGAATGACCGTCCACGGCTCGGCCACCGCCGCCAGCGAACTGGTGGAGTCCACTTCGAGATAATCCTGAATACGCCAGCGCATAAAAAGTCAATAGTGCGTAGTTTGTTTTTTTAACGCAAAGGCGCAAAGGAACGAAGTACACAAAGAATTTTTTTTAACAAGTTAGTCATGAGCCATTAAAAAAACTTCGCGCTCTTTGCCGCTTTGCGTTAAAAATGCGGCAAAAAGCCGCTGATGGTGACGCGCACCAGCAGCGGCTGAAAAAATTAAAACCACTCAGGCCACCTTGACCAGCGGCTGGCCTTCGACCACGGCGTCGCCAACCTTGACATACACCGCCTCGATTTTGCCATCCTTGGCGGCATTGACCGGGGTGTTCATCTTCATGGCCTCGACCGTGACAATTTCCTCGCCGGCCTTGACCGTCTGACCGACCGTCACCTTGACCGCCACGACCTTGCCAGCCAGCGGGCTGCCGATGTCATTGGCACCGGCGGCGGCAACTGGCGCCGGGGCGGCGGCCTTGGGCGCGCTCACCGGAGCCGGGGCCGGGACTGTCACCGGCGCGACGACCGACACCGGGGCGGGCGCGGCCGGCGCGTCGAGCGCCTCGACCAACACTTCATAAGTCTTGCCTTCCACTGTAACACGTAATTTTTTCATAAATTTATCTCAGGGTATGGGATTGGAATATCTGGCGGCGGCCTTCCACCGCCCAAGCCGTGACGGATTGGCTCGCTTCCCGGACGTCAACCGGATTGATGGCCAGAATGCGGTGCGGGCCGTGCATGACCGCGTCAACCGCGGCGGCGATCACCGCGATGATTTCTCCGGGAATGCCGTCATGGTCAGCGGCGACCGGTACCGATGGCCGGGCCGTTGCCGGGACAGCATCAACGGCGGTTGACGGCGGTTCCGCAACCTTGAAACCGGTGAACCGCTCCCCGAATTTTTTCAGCACCTCGACCAGCGATTGAACCGTGGACACCAATCGCCACAGCATCGCCAGCAGGACGACAATCAGCGCCCACCAAATGATTTCACCAAAATTAAAGGTCTGCATATCCATAAATTACAACGGAATGTTGCCATGTTTTTTCGGCGGACGGCTCTCCCGCTTGGACAGCGTCGTGCGCAACGCCAGGGCCAGCACTTTGCGGGTCTCGGCGGGATCAATCACGTCGGTGACAAAACCGCGGCTCGCCGCCTCGTAAGGCGTGGAGAATTTTTCGCGGTATTCCTTGACCAGTTCCGCCCGTTTCGCGGCGGGATCGGCGGCGGTGTCGATTTCCTTTTTAAACAGCGTGCTGACCGCCCCTTCCGCGCCCATCACCGCAATCTCGGCGGTCGGCCAGGCAAACACCAAGTCCGCGCCCAGATCCTTGCTGCACATCGCCAGATAGGCGCCGCCGTAGGCTTTGCGGGCAATTAGGGTGATTTTCGGCACCGTGGCCGCCGCGTAGGCAAACAGCATCTTGGCACCGTGGCGGATAATGCCGCCGTGCTCCTGCGGCACGCCGGGCAGGAAGCCGGGCACGTCCACCAGATTGACAATCGGGATGTTAAAGATGTTGCAGAAGCGGATGAACCGCGCCGCCTTGTCGGAGGCGTCAATATCCAGCGTCCCCGCCTTCACCATCGGCTGGTTGGCGATGATGCCGCTGACAATGCCGCCGATGCGACAGAAGCCGACGATGACGTTGCGCGCGAAACCGGCGTGGACTTCGAGAAACTCCCCATTGTCCGCGATGCGCTTGATCACCGCCTGCATGTCGAGCGGAATATTGCCCGCGGCGGGAATGATTTCGTTGAAACTCTCGTCGCGCTCGGTCGGCAGCGGCACGTTCTGACGCGGGGGATCCGCCAGATTATTCGACGGCAAATAGGCGAGCAATTGCTTGCTCAATTCGATGGCCTGCTGGTCATTGTCCACCACGAAGTGTACGTTGCCGCTGATGGTGGCGTTGGCGGTGGCGGAACCGATTTCCTCCATCGTCACATCCTGCCCGGTCACCGCCTTGATGGCGCTGGGGCCGGTGATGGCCATGGTGGCCTGGCCCTTCACCATGATGAGGAAATCCGTCAGCGCCGGCGAATAGGCCGCGCCGCCGATGCACGGGCCGGCCACAATCGTGATTTGCGGCACCACGCCGGACAACTGCACGTTGCGGTAAAAAATGTTGCCGTAGCCGGACAACGCCGCCACGCCTTCCTGAATCCGCGCTCCGCCGGAATCATTGATGCCGATCACCGGAATGCCGGACTTCAGGGCGTAATCCATCGCGTCACAGATTTTTTCCGCGTGGCGCGAGCCGAGCGCGCCGCCGCCGACGGTAAAATCCTGCGCGTAGGCCGCCGCCGGAGTACCGTTGATGAAACCGGTCCCGCACACCACGCCATCGCTCGGCAGCACTTTCTTCTCCATGCCGAAATTCGTGCAACCGTGCTGCACCTGCTGGCCGAATTCCTGGAACGTGCCCGCGTCAAACAGCGCGGCCAAGCGGTCGCGCGCGGTCATCAGGCCCTTTTTATGCCGGGCGTCAATCTTGTCCTGGCCGCCGCCCAGCAGTGCCGCCGCGCGGCGTTTGTTCAATGTTTCCAATAATGTTTGGTCAATAGCCATAATGCGCTGCCGATTGAAGTTATTTCTTGTCGGTGCAGAATTCCGTCAGCACCCCGCCGGTGGACTTGGGATGCAGGAAGGCCACCAGCTTGTTGTTCGCCCCCTCGATGGGCTGCGGGTTGAGCAGCGTCGCGCCAGCGTCAGCGGCCTGCTTGAGCTGACCGGTGATGTCGTCGGTGTAATAGGCGACGTGGTGAATGCCGCCGCGTCCGCCGTTTTTCTCGATGAACTTCGCGATCGTGCTCTCCGGCGCGGTCGGCTCCAGCAATTCAATATGCACTTCACCGATGGTGATGAAGGCGGTCTTGACTTTCTGCGACTCAACGGTCTCGATTTTCTCGCACTTCAGGCCGAGAACTTTTTCATAATACGGCAACGATTGCTCAATGGAGGTGACGGCAATCCCAAGGTGGTCTATTTTTTTCAACATAGTAATTCTGCGGTTAACCGCGGCTCCCGCCGGTTATGCAACAGGCTGCGCCAATCGGTCATGATTTAAACCCCGAAACTAGCGGCTCCCATCCCGCTGTCAAAATATTAAAACTACTTTTTTCATAAAAATCCCATGCACAGCGGCGGTTGCGGGCACATGACGCTGACTGTCAGCGAAGCAGGAGATCGCGCCAACCAGCTTGCGGGCGTTCTCGTGCGTTGAAAACTGTCACTCAAAGCGAACAACACCCTGGCACGACTGGGAGCGCCGGCATCCTGCCGGCTATGCTGGGGATGACAATGTCAGCGATTCCCCTCTTCGAGAGGGGAATTTTGCTGACACTCCGGCTATTTTGTCTGTCGGCGGATGAGGGCCAACACGCCAAGGGCGGCGCCGAGGAGGAACCACGTGGAGGGTTCGGGGACGGCGGTGGCATTGAAGTAGAGTTGGTTGTTCGTTACGCTGAAGGTGCCTTCGACGCCGGTGCCGGCGATGATGAATTGGTCGCCGCTGATGGCGTCGCCGCCGCTCGCGCCGGTCCAGTCGAGGACGAGGTAGTTGTCGGTCTCGGTCAGGCTGCTGAAGTCTATGGTGATGTTGTCGCCGATGGTGATGCTGGTGGTGACGGTCAGCCCGTCGGTGTAGCCGAGGAGGGCGCTGCTTTCCAAGGTCAAGTTGTCCAGTTCACCGCCGCCTTCAAAGAGAGCGTCCGCGCCGACGGTCAGGTTGATGGTGGCGCCGCTCTGGTTGATGTTACCGTGCAGAGCGGTGTCCTCGCCGGTGAGGGTGATGCCGATGGTCCCGCCGGTGGTGCCGGTGACGTTGCCGGTAAGGACAGTGCCGTTGCTGCCGCTGAGGGTCAGGGTGGAGGTGCCGCTGGCGAGGATGTTGCCGGTGATGGTGTTGTGATTCAGGTTCACCGTGGCGGTGCTGCGGCTGGCGACATTAATCGCATACGCGTTGTTGCCGGTGGCGCTGATGTCGCTGTTGGTCATGGTCAGGGTGGAGGTGAACAGAGACACGCCGTGGCCGGCATTTCCTTCTGTCTTAATGTTCACGTTGTTCAAGGTGCCGCTGCTGGAGCTGAGATAAGCCCCGTACCCGTTGCTGCCGGTGGTGCTGACGGTGCCGCCGGTCATCGTCAGAAGGGAACGCAAAGTCGCATACACGCCGTAGCTGAAAGTTCCTTCTGTCTTAATGTTCACGTTGTTCAAGGTGCCGTTGCTGCCGTAGTAGAGATAAACCCCGCACCCGCTGCTGTCGGCGGTGGTGCTGACGGTGCCGCCGGTCATCGTCAGGGCGGAGGTGCCGCCCGCATACACGCCGTGGCCGACATTTCCTCCTGTCTTAATGTTCACGTTGTTCAAGGTGCCGCTGCTGCGGATGGTGATATAAACCCCGTCCCCGTTGACGCCGGTGGTGGTGATGCTGCCATTGGTGAGGGACAGGTGGGCGCCGTTATTGATATAGGCGCCGTTGCCGATGGCGTCGGTGCTGCCGCCGTTATTGGTGGCGCTGAGGGTGATGTTGGTGCCGCTGTAGGTGACGCCGTTGGTGGTGACGTTGAGGGCTGACAGGGTGAGGTCGCTGTCGTTGTAGGTCTGGTTCGACTCGGCGGTGCTGCTGGTGACGATTTTGTTCTCGGCGAGCACATTCAACGCGGAGGCGCTGAGGGCGCAGAGGATTAGGAGTGTTAGTTTAAGGTGCATGTTAGTTGTTTCTGTTGGTTTGGCTGTTTTTACTGGCCACAAAAAAGCACAAAAAACACAGAGAAATACTTTTTTAAATAAGCTTTGTGGGTTTTGTGTTTTTTTGTGGCCATGCTCGTAGTTAGTTTAGTTGGCGCCCTCGGCGTGTTCGCCGGTGGCTTGTTTGGCGGCGACGTCGATGATGTCGCCGGGGATGCCGACGGTCTCGCCCTTCAAGTAGCCGATGAGTTGGACGCGCCAGATTTGCGGCTGGCCGGTGGGCAAGGGCGTCGGGTCGCTCCACGGGCTGTGGTGCAGGATGCTGGGTTTCTCGAACTCGCCGGTGCCGTGGTCGAGGCGCAGTTCGAACCACTCGAAGTCGCCTTTGGCGAAGGTCACGGTCAGCTTGCTGTGTTTGATGAAGGCGGCGCAGGCGGGTTTGGCGACGGTTTGGTGCTTGGGCAGTGAGTTGAGGCGCAGGGCGTTTTTGACCTCGGCGGTGCAGGCGGGGTTTTTCAGGATTTCGTCGGCGATGGAAACGGCGACGGCCAAGGCGCCGCCGCTGGAGGTGAGGGCGGCGGTGGGGCCGGTGGGGGCGGTGAAGGGGTGGATGGTGACGGTGGCGTCGGGGGCGGCCCAGGTGACGCGGTTTTTGTCGGCGATGCGCTCGTGGTAGAGGTCGGCGGCGTTGGCGGTGTAGGTCCGCGTGTCGGTGAGGATGGTGGTGGCGTTGGTCAGTTGCTGGACGCGGGTGGTGTTGATGTTGAAGCTGTTGGCGAAGCGGGGCAGCTCGGTTTTGAAGTTGACCAGCCAGTCGAAGGCGTGGTCTTCATTGGCGGGCAGGTAGTTGCGGCGGAGCGCGGGGATTAATTGGGTGCTCATAATACTTTCTGGTTAAGGTTAAAAGGGGGTAAACAGGGGGCGACAGGCAGGTTGTAGGCGCCTCCTGTAACATTGTAGTCGTCAACTACGGGGTTGTGGCAGCCTGCTACAGCGTCGTAGTCGTCAACTACAGGGGCGTAGTAGCCTCCCGCAACGCTGTAGTTGTCAACTACAGGGCTGTAGTCGCCTCCTGCAACGCCGTAGTCGTCAACTACAAGGGTGTAGTCGCCTCTGGCAAGGCTGTAGTTGACGACTGTAACCTTGCGGGAGGCAACCGCATGGGGAATGGAGCGGGTAAAACTTTGCCGGGAAATCAGGGCCTCAGGCGAGGGAGCGAGGGAGCGAGGGAGCGAGGGAGCGAGGGTAGTTTACCCGCCCGGCTGCCGCGTTGTCAATCACCAATTGCATGGTGGGCAAACTAACGAGTTGTTGAAGAGTGTCAACAGGCAAATGAAAGTTTTTTTATTTTTTTACAGGGAGGTCATGGAGGACACGGAGAGTTGTTTTGATTGGCCCTCCGTGAACTCCATGTTCTCCCTGTAAAAAATTCCAACTAACACGCCACCGGCGCCTGTGATGGCATTTCGCGGGATACTCAAAATCTTTGCCCTGGCGTGGATGGTGTGTAGTATTTTTCGGATGTTGATATGAAACCAAGTCGAATGACCAAGCGCGCCATGCAGCACCTCAAGGAAATTCGTGTCAAACTGGCGACCACTCCTTGGACTACCATGGTGCAACAAGATTTTGAGGCACAGTTATCCGCCAAGCTCGACCAAATTGAAAATTTTCCCGCCAGCGGCATGATTTGCCCAAGAAAAACAAGTTGCCGAATGGTGACAATCCGCATGATGGATATCACCTTGGTGTACCGTGAAACCGCCACGGAGATTATTGTTTACGCGTTAGTGCCGCGCGGCTGTCAAAGTTCCAATTATTGGGGATTTTCTCCCTGAAAATGTAATCCATCGCTTCCTCTTTGGAAAAGGTCGGCTCGGTGCCGTCTGCCACAGCTTCGACCAGTTCGTCCAGTTCCGCCCAAAATTTTTCAGCTTCGGCGTCGCTGACGATGTGGTCAGGAATCGGATGGTCAATGCTAGATGGCACCATGGAGAAAATTTAAGGTATCGGCACGGGGTTGTCAAGCGAGGTCACTTTGCGGTAGTGCCTCAATCTGAGATTATTTTACAGGGAGACCGTGGAGGTCATGAAGGTTTTAAGAAGCTCATATTTCAATGTTTTCCATGAACTCCCGGTAAAAATTAACGCGGCGGGATTAGCAACAAATACGCCGGAGGCGCAAATATTGGGAATCTTAATTCTTAAATCCAACTCAGCTTCATCACCTTGCCGTGCTCGATTATCGGGCGAACATTTACCTGCTCGCGGGTCGCCAGGGTTTTCAGGCCGCACACACCGTCAGCGGCGTATTCCTGGCCGACTATCAGCGCGAACCGGTGCCCGCGCTCCTCGGCGGCTTGGAATTGCTTGCCAACCTT
>JAISBF010000166.1 GCA_031266335.1 Verrucomicrobiales bacterium | reverse complement strand
CGGATGGCGGCGAAGAAGTTTTCCAGGTGCGGTTGGTGGATCGCCTTGTTCAAGACGATGGGCAGCCGGTACGCCGCCAGCGCCGCCGTCTCGCGCGCGTCCACTTTCGCGGTCTTCGGCAACTCGCTGGCGGCGGAGGCGGCCAGCAGTTTCTGCCGCACGTACGGTTCCCACGACGGCGCGGCGGCTTCTTTGTAGAACGCCGTGATGGCCGGGTTCTCGGATATCTTCGCGGTGCCGTTGAGGCCCATGAACTCCTCGTAATACCCGCCGCCCGCGCTGGTGGTGGTCAGCACCTGGTAGAACGCGCGCACGGTTTGCGGGCTGCCGGCTTGCTCGGTGTGATACTCGTAGCACACCATCGCCTGGTCGAACCACTCGTGCGTCTGGTAATAATCGATGCCGCCGCTGGCGATGACGCTGACCGGCGCGACGCCGAGGAACCAGTTGTAAATGTCAATCTGATGCGCGCCGAGGTCCGACAGCGGCCCGCCGCCGTAGTCGCGGAACCAGCGCCAGTTGCGGAAGGCGTGCATGTCCCGGTACCCGTAACGCGCCAGCGTCTCCGCCGGCAGCGCCGCGTTCTTCGGCCAGCCGAGGTCGTCGGCCGCCGCGCGGTTCCACTGGCCGTTGACGGCGGTGAGGCGCCCGGTGATGTTCTCGCCGCGGATGAGCCGGTGCAAGGTGACGCGGTAGCGCGGGTTGCTGCGCCGCTGGTGGCCGATTTGCAGCAGCTTGCCCGTCTCCCGCATCGCCGCCACCATCGAGCGCGCGCCCGCGACGGTGTGCGACATCATCTTCTCGCAATACACATGCGCGCCCGCCCGCAGCGCCAGGTTGGTGTAAGGCGCGTGGTAAAAATCCGGCGTCGCCACCAGCACCCCGTCGAGGTCCCGCTCCTTCGCCAGCAAGTCCTCGAAATCCGCGTAAGCCGTCACCTCGTGCCCGCTCTTCTTCAAGAACCGCTGCACGTACGTGCGCGCGTAATCCCAGATATCGCACACCGCGACGAAGCGGATGTTAGGGATTTTCGCGCACGCCTCCAGCAACACCCGCCCCTGCGCGCCGCAACCGACGATGGCGAGGCGCAGCGCGTCCTGGCCCGGATTAATGCCGAAGGCCGGCACGCGGCTCCAGGCCAGCGCGGCGCCGGTGCCGAGGGCGAGTTTCAAAAAATCGCGCCGGCTGGGGTCGGCGCCGGCGACGGGGAGAGAGTGGCGGTTCATGAGCGGGTGATGGTGAAGCGGTTGTGTTTTTCCAACATCAGCGCCAGCGCGATAAGCGCGACGTGAGTGCCCAGCCACGCGATGCCGGCGTCCTGATTGATAAGGATGAAGCCCGCCGTCAGCGCCACATACAACAGCGCCTGCAACCCCAGCGTAATGCGGGTGCAAATCCCCAGCAACAACGTCAGCCCAAGCAAAATGAGGGCCGGGCCGAGCGCCGCGCTGAACGGCTTGAACAACCACTCCGGCATCAACGGCTGGCCGTTGAAACTGGTCTGGAAGGTCTCAGGAATCGCGTGATAATGCTCGAGGCCGTAAACCTTCTCGTCGAACTCGACCAGCGCGCCGCTGGGGTCGGGCAACCCGTCGGCGCCGAGCAACGGCTCGATGACCGTGCGGGTGCCGGTATATTTCTCCACGCCGGTCAACAACGCGCGCACCCCCAGCCACGCGCGCAAGCTCAGGAAGCCGATGGTCTCGGCGGACAACGACCACTTGTTAGTATTCATCTTGTTCATAAAATTGTTCACCGCGGAGACGCGGAGGCGCGGAGGTTTTTTTTAGTTTTTGGAGTTCTTAAAAAAAAACTCCGCGCCTCCGCGCCTCTGCGGTTCATCTGTTCAAACACTCTCCACCGTGAGATGTTCCGTGCGGCGCTCGGTGACAATGAGGCGCTCGCTCGGCGCGCCGTAAGGCTGGTCATGCACCAAGCCGCGGACCTGATACTCCCGCGTCTCCGGCTGGTCCGCCAACGGCTGCGGGTCCGTCCACGGGAAGTGCGACACCACGAACGTCGTCACCTTCCCGTCATTGATGCGGCGGTCCACCTGGAACAACACAAAACCGCCCTTGAGCAAATGCAACTCCACCTGCTGCCCGTCCACACTCTTCACCGCGCGCAACTTGAAATCATGATGCAACAACAAGTCGCCCGGCGCCGGCGGGACCAGACCGCAAATCACATTCAAATCCGCCGTCCACTTCGGGTCCGCCTGCAACGCGGGAATGAGCACCTTGACCAGCCACGGCAACAACCCCGCGAGATACACCGTCGCCCCGCCAGTGAGCAGCGCGGCACCGGTGGCATCCAACTTGGGCAACGTGAGGCGGTTAGTATAATTACCGCGCGGATGGCCCTCCAGGAACTCGCGGTCCGCGGCCGTCAGCGCGGCGGACAAGCGGCGCACATCGAGCAGCGCGTCATAAATCTTCTGCAACTGCTCGCGGCGGGCATTGGCCTGGTCGAACAACTCCTTGGGGACGCTGGTGAAGGTGGCTTGGTTGTTATATACGTATTCCAGCAAGTTCAACGCCCAATGGTAGCGGCCATCGGCGGTAGTCGGGACGTATCCAGCGAAGTTATGGTGACTTTTCATAATATTTGGCTAACGGTGAGAAAAATAAGGGAACCCGGCGATAAAGTCAAGTGACCTGTTAGCTTAAACCGGGAAAAATTCAGCCGCCAGCGGTGGCCCGAAAATGATTTTCGGGAAGTCCCCAACGGTTTTCGGGAAGTCCCCAACGGTTTTCGGGCAGTCCCCAACGGTTTTCGGGCAGTCCCCAACCGTTTCCGGGCAGTCCCCAACCGTTTTCGGGAAGTCCCCAACCATTTTCGGGAAGCCGATAAGAGCCTGTCGCGGCAATTCCCGAACGCTGAACTACCCCGTCGGCTCCGCCGCCACCCCTTCACGGAAGGGGAATTTGCTGACGCCTGAAACTAACCTCCCCCGCATTTTTCCCGCGCCAGCGATTCCCCTTCCGTGAAG
>JAISBF010000161.1 GCA_031266335.1 Verrucomicrobiales bacterium | reverse complement strand
CGCTGAACGCTGAACGCTGAACGCTGAACGCTGAACGCTGAACGCTGAACGCTGAACGCTGAACGCTGAACGCTGAACGCTGAACGCTGAACGCTGAACGCTGAACGCTGAACGCTGGCAGCGTTCAGCTTTGCTGGTTCTCTGACTTGAGCGTTCATTTGGCGTTACGATAAATATCTCATATGACTAGTCAAGTGATAATTTTAATAATTAAAATAAAACATTGGGAACGCCAAACTCACCCATGTGCCAGTTAATATCGCGAGACACGGCTTGCCGATATAAAGGTTTTCTGGAAAATAAACGTCGGCGTTTCCAACGCTGATATCAACACCCCCGGAGCGCGCCGCATCCGGGAACGCCCGTGTCACGCCAACTGCACGGTCAGCGGCCGCCCGTCGTAGCGAATCACCGTGCCAGGAGTCATTGCCAAACCGGTGCCGTGCCCGGCGCTGACGATGACCACCTGAAACTCGCGCCGCGCCAACATGCCGGGGAAAGCGCCTTCGCGCGCGCTGACGGTCAGCGTCCGCGCCGCGTCGTCCCAGCGGAATTTGATGACCGCGCGCTCGCCGCGCAGGTAGCCGCTCCCCTCGCCCGCGTCCTCGTACAGTTCCGCCGCGCCGTCAGCGCCGGGGTAAACCCGCAGCTCCAGCGGGTCGGCGGGCTTTTCGTCAGCGTACTGCAACTCCGGCCCCAGCGGCAGAATCGCGCCGGCGCGCGCGAATAACGGCATGGCATCCAGCGGGGCCGCCACCAGCGGCGCGGTGCCGCCGTCAGCAACCGCGCCGGTCCAGAAATCATGCCACCGGCCGCCGCCCGGCAAATACACCCGCCGCTCGCGCGCGCCGCGCCGATGCACCGGCGCCGCCAGCAACGCCGGGCCGAACATGAATTCATCGTCAGCGCCGCGCGCGCCGGGGTCGGCGGCGAAATCCATCATCAGCGGCCGCAGCAACGTGCCGTGCCGCAAGGTGACGTTCGCGGCGGCGGTGTAAATATACGGCAGCAACCGGTAACGCAGCCGCGTGAATTTTGCCATGATGCCGCTGACGGTGGCGCTGTTTTCCCACGGCAGCGGGCGGTTGATGCCGTGCAGGCGGAACAGCGGGCAGCACGCGCCCCACTCGAACCAGCGCGCCAACAGCTCATCGTCAGCCTCCGGCGTCGGCTCGTAACCGCCGATGTCGGTGGTGATGTAGGGCTGGCCGGTGAGCACATAATGTTGCAGGCCGCGCAATTGCCTGGAAAAATTCGCCCAGTCCTGCAACACGTCGCCGGTCCAGTTCATCGCGCCAAACCGCTGCAGGCCCGCCCACGAGCTGCGGGTCAGCAGTACCGGCCGACGGTCGTTGCCGGCGGTGACCGCGTCGTGCACCGCCTGCGCGTGGCGCAATGGATAGGCGCACAACACGCGCGCCGCCGGGCCGCTGCCGGTGTCAAACTGGTCCAGCGTGTCCAGCTCGCCCTCCGGCTCGCTCGCGTCCAGCCACCAGGCGTCCACGCCAAGGCCGCCGAGTTTGGCCATGAACTGCCGCCCGTAAATCGCGCGGCCCGCCGCGCTGAAGGCGTCGTAATTGCGCGTGCCGAGGCTCCAGTCGTCCGGCTTGCCGTTGGGCGGGAACAGCGCGCCGGCAGCGGCCAGTTCGCGGGCATGGGCGATGCGATAGTCGAAGCGCGGCCAGATGACCAGCATGAACCGCAGCCGCTGACGGTGCAGTTCGGCGACCATGCCGGCGGGGTCGGGGTAGCGGTCGGCGGCGAAGTCATGCGACCCCCATTCGGCCCAGTATTCGCGGCCGGCGCCGGGCGGGGGCTGCCAGTAAAAATAATCCTGCACCAGCAAATCCACCGGAAATTTCCTCGCGCGAAACTCCGCCGCCGCCGCCAGCAACTCGGCCTGCGAGCGAAAACGGTTTTTGCTGAACCAAAAGCCGAGCGCCCATTTCGGCGGCAGCGGGACACGGCCGGTGAGCCGCCGGTAGTTGGCGATGACACCGTCAGCGTCCGCGCCGGCCAGCAGGTAAAAATCCACCTTGTCGCCGGCGTTGAACTGCCAGCGGATGCCGTCGGGAAACAACTGGATTTTGCCGCGCGCCGGGTTGTCCCAAAACACCGCGTAGCCGCGCGTGGAATGCAAAACCGGCACGCGGATTTTGCCGTTGTCGTTCTCCAGTTCAACTGTTGCCGCGGGCAGCGACAGCTCATCCCCAATCACGCCCGCGCCGAACCACCGCTCGTCAAAGTAGCGGCGGAACACCGCGCCGGGCCGCCGGCCGGCCCGCTGCCCGTCAACGGCGGGCGGCAGCAGCAGCTCGCGGATTTCGCCGAGCGGCGCGCCGTCGGGGCGGGTGAACGCGAGGCGGCCGGCGTGTTTGTCCACGCTGACCGTGAGTGTGTCCGAGGTCACCGTCAGCGCCGTGTCGCCGTCAGTGCCCGACCAGCCCGCCGCGTCCGGCGCCGCCACAATCGCCGGGCTGCTCCCGTCCGGAATGCGGTCACCGGCAGCGGCCTCAATCCGCAAAATCCCGGGGGCGTAGGGCTGTAAACGAATCAACCAACGACCGGCGCGACAGGAAAAAACAGCGGCCATGGCGGCGATTCATAGCAAACCGGGCACGGATGACAAGTGAATGATTTACACGTCCCTGCCGCGAAGGATTGGCGCGCAGCGACGGGGCAGCGGGCACTGGCAAAACCCCAAAAATTACCCCCGCCACTGACCGTGCCCGGCCACGGCAAAATGCCACCGCTATCTTCCCGGCTTGACGGCCGGCGGCGGCCTGCCACTGTCAGCGGCGCCATGATTGAAATCCCTCCCTTCCCCGGCGGCAGGCGCCTCGCCGTCACCTTCAGCTTCGACGACGGCTCGGTGGCCGACCGCCGCGTGGTCGCCGCGTTCAACGAGTGGGGCTTGAAAGGCACCTTCAACCTCAACGCCGCGCGCCTGAGCCGCGTCGCGCCCGCTGACGATGACCCCGCGAACGTCGTCGCCGCCGGCGAGGTGGCGGAGTTGTACCGCGGCCACGAGGTCGCCTGCCACGGCGCCACCCACGCCGACTTCGCGCGCCTCGCCCCCGCGCAACTGTTCGCCGAGGTGCAGGACGACCGCCGGACGCTGGAACAACTGGTTGGGTATCCCGTGCGCGGCCTCGCCTATCCCTACGGCAGTTACAACCCGCGCGTGATTGAGCTGCTGCGCCCGCTGGGCTTCGCCTACGCCCGCACCGTGCGCAACGCCGAGCCGTGCTTCCCGGTCGCCGAGCCGCTGGCGTGGCATCCCACCGTGGCGCAATACGCCGCCGCGCCGCTGACCGTGCCGGAGCGGTTCGCCAACATCCACGGCTCGCGCTACAGCGGGGTGTTTTTCGTGTGGGGCCACTGCGCGGAATTCGCGCAGCGCGACGATTGGGCGGGGTTGGCACGGCTGTTCCGGCCACTGGCCGGCCGGCCTGACGTGTGGTATTGCACCAACATTGAATTGTTCGATTACGAGGCAGCCCGCCGACGGCTGGTGGTGGCCGCTGACGCTGGCTCGATTTACAATCCCAGCGCGCTGCCGGTCACCGTCAGCGCGCACGGCACGCTGCGCGACGTGCCGCCGGGAATCACTCAAATTAAAAGTTAAATATTATGGTTCTATCCCATGATCAGTGGAGTAAAATAAATTTTCCTTCCGTTGAGCAGGCGCGTTGCCCATTCCCCTTCCGTGAAGGGGACTTATTAAGCGGCAACCACACGCCGTTTCCGTTTTCCTTCCGCGAGGAAGGGGAATTGACCAGCGGCAACTACCCGCCGCTGCTGTGTTCCTTCCGCGAGGAAGGGAAATGGGCAGGGGTCTGGCCGGTTCACGACCTGTGACCTGAATGCCACTGATAGCGACAAGGAACCAATATTATAATTACGCGGGCCGGCGCTTACCGCACCGGCTCCAGCTTGATGTAATCCAGCGCGAACCGCGCCTCTCGCTTCGCGTCCGCCGCCGCGTTCCGGCCTGCCAACTCAATCCGCAGCACGTGCTCGCCCGCTGACAGTGACCGCTCGCCCAGCGTCACCGGTTCGCCCGGGCGCGTTTCCGCCGCGTAACAATCCACCGGCGCGCCGAGTTTTTCGTCGTCCACGCTGAATTGATAAATGCCGTACTCCGCGCCCTGCGTCAGCCGCGCCACCACGCGGTATTTGCCGCTGACGGTCACCGGCAGCAGCAATTCCAGCCGCTCCTCGCCCGGCGCGCGTCCCGTGCTCCACGCCAGCACCCAGTCGCCGCTCCACTGTCCCGGCTTGAAAAACCTGCCGTAATTCGCCCACGCCGGCGCCGGTTCCGGCCAGCGCGCGGGCACGGCGCGCGGGAATTTTTGCGCCAGCGCCTCGCCCTCCAGCGCGCCCGGCTCGTGATAATCCGCGACCGGCGGCGTGAAGTAACCGACGCGCTCGCTCACCGGCAGCGGGCGGTACGGGTCGTCGCCGCCGGCGGCCAGATACCAGTACGCCACCGCCGCGTACAGCGCCAACTGACGATACGCCAGCGGCTGGCCGGGTTCGGGCGAGGGAAAATATTTCTCAATCGCCGCCTCGAAGCCGGTATGGAACGGCACATTGTCAGCGATGTGCCAGCGGAGATTGTCAATGTTGCCGGTGTTGAACTCGTTCAACGGCTGCGCGTGATAAGGCCGCGCGAAATAACCCGGCGCGCACCAGGCGTAACCGAAATAATCCTCGCTGCCGGTGCCGAAGCTGGAGGGAAATTTCTCCCCGTCCACGAAAAATTTCTCGTCACCCTCGCCCCACCACCAGCCGCGCGGGTTCCACACATGCAGCATCACGCCGACCAGGCGCCCGCGGCCCTTGGTCACCAGCAGCGGCCAGTCGATCTTGCGGTCGGCGCGCTCCGGCAGGAAGGCGTCGCGGTGCCACTTGGCGTGGAACCGCGCGAGTTTTTCCGCGCCCGCCGGCAGCGGCGCGCGGTCTATCTCCCACCGCATCGTCACCGGCAGCGGGCCGTCGTTGCCGACCTCGATTTTCGCGCCCCGGCCGAACGGCATGTACCAATAGGCGTACATGGTTCCGTCCTCCAGCAAACCCGCCGCCAGCGTGCGGAACGGCGCCGCGCCGCCGATGACGCCGAAGAAATCCCCCAGCGGCGACCACACCGCCGGCTCCCGGTCGTTGTCCCAGGTGACGCTGACGGTCAGTTCGCGCAGCAAGGTTTGCGCCGCCAGTTGCTCTTTCGGCAGCTCCAGTTTGACACGCAATCCCGTGATGGCCCCGCTGCCGGTGAACTCGCCGACCGTCGCGCGGCCGCTGCCGGTCACGGTCAGCGTCTTGCTTTCCGTGGTCTGCCCGGCGCGTTGCGGCGCGGGATTTTTGCCGAGCTGTTCCGGCGCCAGCGCGGCGTCGGCAGCGGTCAGCGCCGCCTGGTCCGCCGCTGACAATGGCCACTGGAATTGCGGCAAGACCGTGCCTGCCGGATACAGTAGGTAATTCACCTCGAAATACTGGCCCCAGCCATGCTGCGTCAGCTTGCCGTCGGCCTCCCGCGTTTCCCGGTCGCCAACAATCAGGCAGGACTGGTTGAACGGAATCGGCACAAAATTATTCGCCCCCGGCGTGCCGCGGGAAAACAGCGTCTCCTCGCGCACGCGGAGATAGACGAGGTTATCCCACGGCCACAACTCGCGCCGGTCGAAGAATTGGTGAAACGGCAGTTCCAGCGCCGGGGTCGTCGCGCCATCGAGGTACACGCTGATCTTGCCGCGACCGGGCAGCGCCGACCACAGGCGCCAGATCACGCCCGCGCCACGGATATCCGCCAGCACCTCGCGGCCGTTTTCCTCGCGAATAAACCCGCGCCCGTCGCCGTTGGCGTCCCACTTGACGTATTCGTCACGCTCAGCGTCATACTTGCTGGCGCGGTCGTAGCTCGACGCCTCCGCCCCCCGTTCGTCATCAGCCGGCGGCACCGCCAGCCGCTCCAGATCGGTCAACCGGCGCACCAAGTCCGGGTACGTCAATGTTTCCGCCGCTGACAGTGAACTCACCGTCAGCGCCCCTAACAACCATCCCACTGTCATCATGTTACGCATATGTTTGTTCATAAAAAGTTTGACCGCCCGTCAGTTTGTTTTTTAACGCAAAGAATTTTTTAAAGCACGTTAGGCATAATTTATTTAAAAAATCTTTGCGTTCTTTGCCGCTTTGCGCCTTTGCGTTAATTTCTTCACGCTCACCGCGCCGGCTCCAGCTTGAGATAATCCAGCACGAAAAACAACCCGCTGCGCTGCACGCGCGTCACCTTCTCGTTCTCGCCGGCCAAGTCCACCCGCAACGTGTGCTCGCCCGCTGACAGTGTCACCACGCCCAGGTCCACCGGCGGCGCCGCCTCCTGCGCCGGCGCCCACAAGTCCTGCGGCGCGCCGAGTTTTTCGCCGTCGAGCGATAACTGGAACGTGCCGCCGTTTTCACTCTTGGCGAACCGCGCGATGACGCGGTATTTGCCGCTGACCGTGACCGGCAGTTTCAGCAGCGCGTATTCCAGGCCGGGTGTCTGCCCGGTGCTCCACTGGAGCGCGCGGTCGTTGCTCCACACGCCGCGCTGGAACCCGCTGGCGCTGCTCGGAATCCACATGTACCGCAGCCACATCTCCCGCGTCTCCGGCAGCCGCGCCGGCACCGGCGGTTTTTCCCACACCAGTGATTCACCCTCAATCGCGCCCGGCTCGTTGTAGTCCGCGACCGGCGGCGTGAAGTAACCGACGCGCTCGGTCACCGGCAGCGGGCGGTACGGGTCGTCGCCGCCGGCGGCCAGATACCAGTACGCCACCGCCGCGTACAGCGCCTGCTCGCCGTAGCCGGCGTTGGCCGCGTTGTGATTCGGGAAATATTTTTCAATCGCCGCCTCGAATTGTTGTTGGAACGGCACATCGTCAGCGACGTGCCAGCGCAGGTTGTCAATGTTGCCGGTGTTGGCCTCGTTCAGCGGCTGCGCGTGCAGCGGCCGGGCAAATCGTTGCGCCGAGCACCACGCGTAGCCGAAATAATCCTCGCTGCCGGTGCCGAAGGTCGAGGGAAATTTCTCGCCGTCCACGAAGAATTTCTCGTCGCCCTCGCCCCACCATTTGCCGCGCGGGTTCCACACGTGCAGCATGGTGCCGACGTAGCGCCCGCGCCCCCTGGTCACCAGCAGCGGCCAGTCGATCTTGCGGTCGGCGCGCTCCGGCAAAAAGGCGTCGCGGTGCCATTTCGCGTGAAACCGGCCTAACTTCCCGATATCCACCGTCAGCGGCGCGCGGTCAAGCTCCCACTGCATCGTCACCGGCAGCGGGCCGTCGTTGCCGACCTCGATTTTCGCGCCCCGGCCGAACGGCATGTACCAATAGGCGTACAGCGTCCCGTCCTCCAGCAAACCCGCCGTCAGCGTGCGGAACGGCGCCGCGCCGCCGATCACGCCGAAGAAATCCCCCAGCGGCGCCCACACCGCCGGCTCCCGGTCGTCGTCCCAGGTGACGCTGACGGTCAGCTCGCGCAGCAAGGTTCGCGCCGCCAGCGGCTCCCGCGGCAACGCCAGCTTGACGCGCAATCCCGTGATGGCACCGCTGCCGGTGAACTCGCCGACCGTCGCGCGGCCGCCGCCGGTCACGGTCAGCGTCTTGCCTTCCGTGGTCTGCCCGGCGCGCGCCGGCGCGGGATTCTCCCCGCATTTCCCTAATAGCTCATTGGCAGTGTCAAGCGCCGCCCGGTCCGCCGCTGACAATGGCCATTGGAATTGCGGCAGCGTCGTGCCGGGCGGAAACAGCGTGTACGTCGCCTGGAAATACATGCCCCAGCCCGGCTTCGTCACCTTGCCGGCGGCGTCCTTCACTTCCTTGTCGCCGACAATGCGGCAGGATTTATTGAACGGCAGCGGCACGAAATTGTTCGCCCCGGGCGCGTTCGGCGTCAGCCCGCGCGCCGGCGCGCATTCGGGATAAACCAGATTGGGCCACGGAAAAACCTTGGCGGAAAAATAATCGCGGAACGGCAAATCCAGCACCGGCAGCGGGTCGTCGTCGAGATAAATCCGCACCTGCCCGCTGCCGATGGTCGCCGACCACAAACGCCAAATCACGCCCGGCCCCCGCAACTCGGCGAGCACCACGCGGTCGCCCTCGTCGCGCACCAACCCGCGCCCGTCGTCGTTGGCGTCCCACTTGATATATTCGTCGCGCCCGGCGTCATACTTGCTGGCGCGGTCGTAACTCGATTCCAGCAGCGTCCGCGCACCGTCGGCGGGCAGCACCGCCAGCCGTTCCAAATCGGTCAGCCGACGTACCAAATCCGGGTAAGTCAACGTCTCCGCCGCTGACAGTGTGCTCACCGTCAGCGCCCCTAACAACCATCCCATTGTCATTATCTTGCGCATGTTCATAAAAAAGTTTATATCAGTTTGTTAGGTTTGTTGAGTTTGGGTAAGTTGACACGACACCGTAACAATCCAACAAATTCTCCTCCGCGTCTCCGCGCCTCTGCGGTTAATCGTTTTGGTTCCCCTCCGTCACATCCACCAGCTCGAAATTGTCCACATGCACGCTTGGCAGTTTGCCCTCGGCGAGGTTGGTCAAACCGAAAATCAGCACCGCCTCGGTCGCGCCCGCCGGCGCCTTGAACGGGTGCGAAACGTAGTTGGGAATGAAATCCTTGATGGTCAGCCACTCCGCGGCGTCGTCCTTCGTGCCGTAGAGACCGACCGACGAATTGCGGAACGGCGCGGGGCAAATCCAGTCCACCCGCCCGCCGAACGCCGTGTAGCCGCGCGGCTTGCCGGGCCGCTTGCTTTCGCCCTGCATGTCCGCCGCGACGTAGTCGAAACGCACCGAGTACCAATGCCCGGCCCGCACCGGCACGCGCTGCCGCACCTCGCACCAGCCGCCGCCCCGGCCGTCGTTGGCGCTCTTGCGGAACACGTCGTAATCCGGATTATTGAAAGCCTCGGGCGGGAAGGTGACCGGCTCGGTGGCGGCGAACAGCAGCGATTGCGCGCCGCTACGGGCCAAGTCCGTGCCGCTGACAATGACGCAGCCGTTGCGCGCCGCCGCGACTTTCCAGCCGGCGCGCTCATCGTCAGCGAGCGGCGACTCGAAGCCGCCGTTGGCCAGCAGATTCTCGCCGAGCGGCATCAGGATTTCGCCCCACTCCAGCGGCTGCAAGGTCGCCTCGGTGGTCAGGTCGGCGGTAATGTTGGTTTTCTTGTTGTAATAATACAGCCGCAACGCGCGGTTGCGCCCGGTCTCGTCGGCAAAAATCACGCCGACGTCGCCGCGCAGGTTGCCGCTGCCGGTGACGCCCAAGTCCTTCAGCGGCAGCGCCGCCTCGATGATATAAAAGCCGTCGCCGCGCGACACCGCGAGTTCCGCCGCGTCGAGCTTCACCACCTCGTCGATTTTCGCCGCGAGCATTTGCACCGGCTCCTTCGCGCCGGGCACGACGGGCCGGTAACGCACCGCCAGCGGCTTACCGCCGAACACGCTGATGGTGACGCGCGTGTCACCGGCAGCGGCGGCGCGGCGGTGCGGGTCGGCGGCCGCGTCGGTTTGCAACAGCAAATCCACGCAATCGCCGGTGATGAACAACTGCCGCCAGTCCGCGCCGCCGTTTTGCAGCGGCTTGGTGGTCTGCCAAACCTTGTAGGCGAGGTATAATTTGTCAGCATCGCGGCGCAGCGCGACCTCGGCGGCGCGGCCGTCGCCCGCGTCGAGCCGCGCGAAACCAAGGCCCGCCCAGTCGTCCAGTTGGCCGTCCAGCACCGGCAGCGGCGTCGTCGCGCGCGGCCAGGCGACGCCGAGGACGGACCGCGGCGGCACCGGCACCGGCGGCACGGCGCGCGCGGCCTCGGCCTGTTGGACACCGTCAGCGGTCAGGGTGTAGTTGAACTCGAACCGGCCGGCCTCGCCCCGGCCCAGGCCGAGGAGTTGCAACAGGTGCATTTGCTGGTTGGCGCCGTTGATGATCCACGGCGCACCGTCAGCGGTCTGGTAGCCGCCGCGAAACGACTCGTCCCAGGTGCCCGCCGGCCCGCCGCGCGTGTCGTCCAGCGGGGTGCCGACGTACTGGCCGTCGGTGGTAAACAAATAGGAGCGATAATTGCCGTGCCAGTTCCAGGTCAGGCACACGTCGCCGACGCCGGGGATGGCGTAATCGTAAACGACGCCGGTGCCGTGCGGCATGTCGCGGGTGAGTTTTTTGGACAATTGCGCGAGCCGCCACAGTTCCTTGCCGTCGAGGTCGTAGCAAAGGTACGCCGGCCGGCCGGCCGCGCCCTCGTAATCCACGCCGACGCTGACGATGAGCCGCCGGTCCTTGGTGACGTGCAAATTCGAGACGCCCACCTCGCGCGGCAGCCGGGCGATGATCCGCGCCTTGGTCATGTCGTAAACCGGCAGGCCGCCGGTCGTCCACTCCAGCGGGTCGAGGCGCATAATCACGCGACAGTCACTGTATTCGCCGCTGAAAAACACCGAGAAATCCGGTGACACCGCGCCGCCCCAGTACGTGTCGAAAATCGGCAGCCCGCCACTGTCAGCGGGCACCAGCGCGGGGCTGACCTTGTGCCATTTGATTTCCCCCGGCTGCGCGAGATGGTCACCGTCAGCGTCCAGCCAGTCGAGACTGTCGCCGCGATGGCCCGTGAAAAAATCGGGAAAATAACGCGGGTACAGGTGCCGCCCGATGTCGCTGTCCCACTCGACAATCTCGTGCCCCTCGCCGTTCAGCGCCTGGTTCCAGCGCTCGCGGAACAACACGCCGGTGGCGACGACGGGATAATAACGGTCGCCGTCGCGTTTCAAAAACGTGAGCATGGAGCGGTTGTGCCAGATGGCGACGAACTCATCCTGGCCGTGATATAACACGATCGGCGGCCCGGCGGTGTCCTCGCCGCGCGGGGTGAAGGCGTCCTCGCGCGACTGTCGGCGGAACACGGTGGCCAGCGGCGCGTAGGCGTTTTTTTCGTAATCGATTTTGAACCGCGTCGCGTTGCTCACCAGCAGCGTCGGGTCCTTGGGGTCGAGCCAGAAATAACCGCCGCCGCCGTAGGCCGTCGGGCCGATGTAATCTTTCACCAGCTTACCGCTGCCGGTGTCCCACACGCTGACGCGCTTGGGCAGGCCGTCGTCCTCGGTCACCCACAGCTTGCCGCTGCCGGTGACCGCGAGGCCGCGCGGCAGCAACATCCCCGCCGCGTCCCATTTGCCAACCCACGGGCGGCCGCCTTTTTTGCCGATGGACTTGATGAGTTCCCCGCGACGATTGAACTGCTTGACCTGGAACGAGTCCGCCCAGTCGCTGACGTAGATGTTCCCCCGCGCGTCCGTCGTCACGCCCATTGGCGCGGCGAGACCGCTGACGATGACCGGCCGCGCGAGGCCGCTGTCCAGGTCCACGCGCGTCACCTGCCGCCCGCTGACCGCCAGCAACGCGCCGCCGTCCAGCGCGCACAGGCCGGCCGGGGCGCTGACGGTGAACTCGCGGCCGGTGGGCTGGCCACTGTCGGCGGCATACTCGACGATTTTGTCGTCGTAAAAATAACTGACATATAATTTGTCACCAACAGCGGCGAGGCCGAGCGCGTTGGTGGTCTCGGCGACGTTCATGCGGAAGTAGCGCGGCTGCCCGCCGTAGTTGGCCGGCGAAAAACTCCGGTTGTTCCGCAAGTCCCACATCCACGACACTTCCTCGCGGTACGGCCAGGTGGCGATTTTCAAGCGCGGCGTCGTCTGGCTGAAGCGCGCCAGCGCGCCGGTCTGTTTGTCAAAGCACACCAGCAGCGCACGGCCCACCGCCTTTTTGTCTAACACTTGTCTAGCATCCGGCTCGTTGGTGGCCTCCGGCCCCGCATACAGCGCGTACAAATAATCGCCGCTGACACTGAGCGCCACGCTGCGCGGGTTGAGGCCGAGTTGGAAGCCCCACTGCCGCTGACCGTGACCGTCCAGCGCGATGACCGAAAACCCTTTCTCGCTGCCCGGCGCGCCGAGGAACACCCAGTCGCCGTCCGTGGCGGCGGCCTGTGGATTGCCCTCGTCGCTGAGCCAGTCGCCATGATCGTCAGCGGTCGGCCACGGCGGCGTGCCGGGATTGTTGGCGGTGGCGAGATATTTCGTTTTCAACGCGCCGTGATAAACCCCGCGCACGCGATAGTCACCGGCAGCGGCGGGTTCGCCCCACTGGTCGAGACCGTCCCACGCCGCCGTATTGGCGCCGGCGTAGCGGAATTTGTTTTGCTCCAGCCAGCGCACCAGTTCGCCATCCGGCTTGAACACCGCGAGACTGACCTCGGCGTCCCTGGGCATGTCGAATGGCAAATCCAAGCCGAACACCGAAGTCACCGTCAGCGCCAATATCACCGTCAGTGTGTGGCTACGCATGGAATGTAAAGCTTGTTTCATTTGAGTTCAGTCTGCCGCCAGACACGGCGTGTGGCGAACAAATTTTAACGCAAAGGTACAAAGGCGCGAAGAATTTTTTACAGGGAGATCACGGAGAACATTGAGATTATTTTTTTAAAACCTTCATGAACTCCATGATCTCCCTGTAAAAAAAATTCTTTGTCCCTTTGCGCCTTTGCGTTAATGAAGCTCTCTCCTTACCGCCGCCGGCGCAGGAACGCCAGCAGCGCCGCGCCGGCACCAAGCAGCGCCCAGGTCGAGGGTTCGGGGATTAGCAGCAGTTGTAATTTAGTGTTGTCGCTGCTGAGTGTCAGGATCACGTCATCCGGCAATGTGGCCGTCCAGTGGGTCAACTCAAAATTGGTGATGCCGCTGCCGGCGCTGATGATGTCCCAACTGGCGCCGGGAGCGACGTCGGCAAAGTCATCGATGGTCGCGCCGCTCAGTCCGATCAAGTTAAGCACGTATTGCGTGTTCACGCCGAGGTTGAAACCTTGTTCCACGAAAATCTGGTCGTAACCTTCACCGGCAGCGGCGGTGAGATCGTTGAAATTCCAGTCGTAAGTGACCGTGCTGAACTCATTGCTCCACACGAGGTTTTCGTCGGTGAAGCTCAGTTTGCCGACGCTGTTGATGTCGCCCGGCGCGATGCGGTAATCGGCGTTGTTCGCCTGCGCCAGCGCGCCGCGCGTGGCGAGGATGCTGCCGGTGCCGCCGAGCGTGCCGGTGTTCCACGTCAATTTGTCCAGGCGGACGCTGCTGTTGTTGATGATGGCGGAGTTGTGTTGGCCTTCGTCCATCTTAAAATCATTCGCCACGTTGAGATCGGCGTTGTCCCGCAAAATAACCGTACTGGCACCGCGAATCTGGATGGTACCCTTGGTGTAACTGGTGCCGGTAAGAATCATATTCTGCCCGTTATATAATCCCAGTCCGAACGCTCTGGTGTTCTCGCTGTCTGTGCTGTCATAAACTTCATTGAACACCACGGTACCGTTGCCAGTTAGCCCCATTTGGTAACCGTTGCGATTAGTACCGTTGCCGGTGGTGTCGTTGGTGATATAAAACTGGCTGATGATGGTAGTACCGTTGTTAAAGGTATAGGTCCAGTTATTAGTGCTGGTGTTGATGAATTTGCCAAAGGCCAATCCTGCCGCGCCGCCGTTGATGGCGAGGTTATTTATAAAAGCACCGGAATAAAAGTCGGCGCTGATGGTCTGCCGCACGGATGAGTTGTTGATCACCACGTTATTGGAATTAGTCGAAGTAATCACCAGCCCGCTGATGGTGTAAGCTGTGGAGCCGGTAAAAGTAATCTGGCCGACCAGCAAATCGTCGTGGTTGTTATTGACGCTGACGATGGACACGGACGGGGTGAGATTGCCGAAAGTAACGGCTTCATTGTCAGCGGGCACCGTGCTGCCTTGCCAATTGGCCGCAGTGTCCCAGTCATTACCCTCGCCGCCGTCCGTCCAGGTCGCCGCCAATGCACCGGCGCCCGACGCCAGCAACAGCGCGCCCATTGCCAGCCATGTACCGATTTGCTTGCTTGTTTTCATGATATTTACTCCGAGTTTAGTTCCAGTTTAATTGCCACAAAAAAGCACAGAAAACACAAAGGGTTACAAAGAGGACATGGAGGAATTGGAGAGGAGCCTTTAATTGAAGCCAACCTGCCTCCAATAACTCCATGTTCTCTTTGTAAAAAATCATCCCCGCCCTGCGCCGCTGACGCTGACGGGCGGACTGTGCCGCAAGGGGAATGAAGTGAGTAAAGCCTTGCCGAGAAATTAACGGCTCGGCGTGAGCGCGTGAGCGCGTGAGCGCGTGAGCGCGTGAGCGCGTGAGCGCGTGAGCGCGTGAGCGCGTGAGCGCGATGCTTCGATTCTATGGGCTATCTCGGTCATCTTCAGCGAGTTATCGGTTTTTCACCTCGGTTAAACCACCCATGTTTTTTCGATGGTCACCATCAGCTTATGCCGACAACAAATGCGACATTACCTTAATCGCCACACTAAAGCAATGGTTTTCATCAACTTTTTTTACAGGGAGATCATGGAGTTCATGGAGGTTTTAAAAAAATAATCTCAATGTTCTCCCTGTAAAAAAAATTCTCCGCGTCTCCGCGCCTCCGCGTTGAATGTGCTTGTGCTTTTCAACGCCGCCGGCGCAGGAACACCAGCAGCGTCGCGCCAGCGCCCAGCAGCAGCCAGGTGGAGGGTTCGGGGATGGTGACGTAGCTGAGGAGCAATTCGCTCTTGCCCGTGTCGTAGAACAGGGAAAAACCCGCGTCCAGTTGCCACTTGCTCTCGTCGTAATTATCGAGCTGGCCGCTGAGGATGTTCACGTTATTGAACTCCGTCAGCCCGCCAAGGTTGTTCACGTTCAGGGTGATTTGGTCGCTATTCTTCAGATCCAAGCCGGCGCTGAAATTCAACAGGTCATGGTCAGCCGCGCTGAGGATGTCAAAGTAATAGGTGAAATCACCCCATTCCTGCACAACACTGAAGGTCAGCGTCCCGGTCGTGCCCAGCTCGCCGCCGGTGACGCCAGCACTGCCGGCACTGGCTGCCAGAAAGTTAATATTGCCCGTGCCAATCGTCCCGTTGCCGCCCAGCACACCGTCAGCGCCGAGATCCACCTTCCGCATCCATTCATACGCGGTGTCCACCAGCAGCGCGCCGTGCTCCACCTCGATGGCCTGGGAACCGGCGATGGTGCCGCTGTCCAACAGTCGCAAGGCGCCGCCGCTGACCTTCACCGCCGCCGTCCGGCTTAACGTCCCGCTCAACAGCAGCACGCCGCCGCTGACGGTGGTGGTGCCGGTGTAAGTATTCAAATTGCTCAGCGTCAGCGTGCCGGTGCCGACTTTGGTCAGCGCGGTGACGTAGGTGGTGGTAGTGTCGTTGAACACGTGATTGGCGGTGTCGGTCACGCTGCCGTTGTTGGTGATGCTGCCGGCGAAATCGCCGCCGCCGATTTCCAGGGTCAGCGTGGTATTGTTGGTCGTGTTGCGGACGAGGACGTTGCCGAGGGTGCCGTCAACGAGCAGATTGCCGTCACTGTCAGCGGCGGCGGTGGCCAACTCGCCGATCTGCTGCGTGCGGTTGCCGGCGGCGGTGTTATCGATGTAGGTGATGCCGCGATAATCGGCGGTGGCGGCGAGCAAGGCGCCGTGGTTCACCACGTCGGCGGTTTCCGTGTAAAGCCACGTGGTCATGTTGCCGGTGTTCAAATGCATGAACGTGCCGGTGAACGCGCTCAGGTCGCCGTTGAGCCGGGTGATGTGGCTGCCGCGGGTGGCGCGAATCATCAGTTCGCCATCGCCGTCCCAGGCGCCGGTGAAAGTGAGGGCAGGGTTTTCGATGTTGATATAATTGCCGGTGCCGCTGACGGTGACGTGCTGGGTGAAGTTGTCCATTTTTTGGTTATCGCCGACCATGAAGCCGCCGTCGCCGGCGAAGATGACGGTGCCGGTGGCGGCGGCCAGCGCGGCGGCGTCGGCGACGCTGACGGAGTTGTAGATGTTGTTGCCGGTTTGCGCCTTGCGATTGTTGCTGAAGGTGACGGAGTCGTTGTCGTTTTTGTTGATTAAATTGCCGCCGTTGGTGCCGCTGAGGATGAGGTTGACGCCGGCGCCGAAGTAGGTGTTCTGCACGCCGCTGAAGCCGGCGCGCCGGCTGAGCGTGGAGCTGCTGCCGCCGATGCTCAACGTGACCGGTGTCTCGCCGCTGTTGATGACCGCCGCGCCGTTCTCGCCGTAGCCGAAGCCGAGGAACGCGGCGACGGACAGGTCGTGCCCGTTCAGGTCGAGCGTGCCGGCGTTCATGACCAGCATGGCGTCCGTGCCGCTGCCGAAGGCGAGGTCGTGGCCGAGGATGACCTGGCCGCCGTTGAGCGTGGTGTAGCCGCTGTAGGTGTTGGCGCTGTCAATGCGCAAGGTGCCGCTGCCGGCGACGGTCAGCCCGCCGCCGCCAACGCCAAGCGTGGCGCTGATGGTGAGCTGGCCGGTACCGCTCTGCCACAGCACGATTTCCTGGTTGCCATTGCCGGAGCGCAACATGCCGCCGCTGATGGTGTAATCGTCCGCGCCGGTGAACAGCAAGCCGTTGGCGGCCAAAATCAGTGTGTTGCCACCGAGGTCGAGCGCCTGGCCGGCGGCGCTGGTGTTGATTTTCAGCGTGTTGAGCGTGATGCCCGCCGACAGTGACGCGCCGTCGGTGAGCAGCGCGTTGCTGCTGGCGGTGTTGATGTCACCGTAAGCGGTGTAGGCGACGTATAATTTGTCAGCGTAGCCGGTGCCGCTGCCGGCGAGCACCGCCCAGTCGCGGCCCGCGCTGTTATCGTTGCCGACGGTAATCCACGGCGTGATATTCGTCGCGCTGCCCGCCTTGTTACCGAATAAATTGCTTTCGCCGAGGTCCAGCACCGACCGGTCGCTGCGCGTCAAATTGTCCGCCACCAAGGTCGCTGTACCCGCGTCGGCGTGCTGGATGCGCACCATGCCGCCACCGCTGCCATTGTTCAGGTTGCCGCCGCCGATGGTGAGGACGCCCATGCTGTCCTGGAACGAGCCGCCGAGCAGCGAGATGGTGCCGTAGCGGATGGTGCTGGCCCTGCTGCTCAGCTTGGCGGTGTTGCTGTTGGTGTAATCGAGCAACACGTCGGCGGCGGCGGTAAAGACGAAGCTTATGCCGGTGTTCTCGCCGTTGATGACGATATTGTACGCCATGCCCGCTTGCCGGATTTCGCCGCCGCCGCTGAGGTTGCCGAACACCACGGTCGGGCGGTTGGTGCCGGTGTACGCGGCGGCCGGGGCCGTGGCGCCCTTCGGATTGCGGCCCCACCAATCCAGTACGCGGTTAGCGTCGGTGGAAAAATTGGTGAACGCCAGCGTGCCGCCGACCATGTCGCCGACGCTCCAGCCGCTGTTGACGGTGGTGGAGACGACGCCGGTGAACAGCAGGCTGCCGCGCGTGGTGCCGTTGTTATAATTGAAGCCGCCGGCAAACAGGTCAACGTCAGCGGCAATGGTTTGCGTGAGGCCGCTGTTGTTGATCACGGTCCAGTTGGCATTGTTGGCGAATTTATTGCCGCTGACAATCAGCGCCGGCGCGCCGGAGTTGAAGGTGAAATTGCCGGCCTTCCAGCCGGGCAAATCGTTATATAATGTGGTACTGACGGCGAGGTTGGTGGAACTGAACACCAGCGCCTCACCGACGTTCGGCGCGCGGCCTAGCGTCCAACTGGCCGCGTTGCTGAAGTTGGTGCCGCCAGTGGCAGCGTCCCCCTTCCAGACATTTTGCGCGGACAACGGCACCGCGCTGACCGTCACCAATAAAACCCCAGTTATCAAGCCACGCCATACTAGATTGTTCATCATCGCTCCTTGTTTGAGATTAATAATTTTTCAACCACGCCTTGCCTTTATCCCGCTGTTCATGGCCGCAAAAGAACGCAAGGAACACAAAGATCTTTCTTTGCGTGCTCTGCGTTCTTTTGCGGCCATTAAAGTCAATATTTCCGCCTCGCGCCGCTGACGCTGGCGGGCGGACTGTGCCGCAAGAGGAATGAAATGAGTAAAGCCTTGCCGAGAAATTAACGACTCGGCGTGAGCGCGTGAGCGCGTGAGCGCGTGAGCGCGTGAGCGCGTGAGCGCGTGAGCGCGTGAGCGCGTGAGCGCGTGAGCGCGTGAGCGCGTGAGCGCGTGAGCGCGTGAGCGCGTGA
>JAISBF010000092.1 GCA_031266335.1 Verrucomicrobiales bacterium | reverse complement strand
ACCGCACAGAACAGCGAGCTTACGACCAATACCTGTATAAGTTACGTCACCTGGTCGAAAACGCCTTCCTGCGCCTAAAAGGCTGGCGCGGCATTGCCACCCGTTACGCCAAGCGTACTGCCTCCTATTTGGCCGCCGTGCAAATCCGCTGCATTTTCCTCTGGACTCAAATCTTGTGACTACACTATCTAATGAAAAAGGCAACCACGGTCAGCGGTTGCCTTTTGCATGTTATTCGTGTCAATTCGTGTTCATTCGTGGTTTAGAACTGGTGGCGGTAGCCGGCGGTTAGGCCCCAGGGTTTGTCGTACTTGTCACCGAAGGAGGCTTCGTAGTCCAAGTGGAGCTGATTGTTAGCGTCGAGTTGCCAGATGAGGCCGGCGCCGAGTTCGGCTCTGGCACCGTCAGTGTTGGCGCGGGTGTGTTGGTAGCCGTTGCGCAGGGTGCCGCCGCTGCTGATGGTTTCGACGCCGCTGATTTTCAACGCGCCGCTGTTGGTGAGGTTGATGGTTCTGCCGAGGAGGCTGCCGATTCTCAGTTGTAGGGCGTCGAGGTCTTGGGCTTTGAGGTTCATGTGGCCGGCGGTGTAGTTCTCGGCTAGGATGTGGAGGTAGTTGACTTGGAACTGCGGCTCAATGAACCAATCATCGGTGAAGGTGAACTTGTTACCAATCTCAATGCTGCCACCGATATTCACGTCGCTGTAGCTGGCTTTGAGTTGAGTGTTGCCATAGGGAGCTTTCAAGTCGTTGTTGACACTGGCGACCTTGAAGGTGGCATCTATGTAGAAGCCGCTGCTGTGGAGCCAAGTGGCGTAGAGGCCGCCGTAGTAGGAGTTAATCTCACCGTCAGCGCCGGGGGTGCGGTAGTCGAGGTCGCTGCGGCCGTAGCCGGCATACACTCCAAGATATAAGTCACTGTCAGCGCTGATGGTGAACTTGTGATCCGTGCCGAGATCAACGCCGTAGATGAGTTGCTCGTAGGCTTTGCCGGCGACTTGGCTGCCGACGTTTAGCTGTTGGCCGTAGCTTCTGAGCCAGATGTTTTCGATGAGGTTATGGAACGCGGGCGTCTCGCCCGCCAGCGGGCGAGACGCCCGCGCTCCATAGCGCAGTTCACCCATGCGTTTGAGCAAACTGTTTTGCTGGGCAAACCACATGGCTTGCTGGACGGCGATGGCGCTGTTCAAGACCGCGCCCGCCGGGCTGGTGCCATTCTTGACGAAACGGTCACCATCTTTGATGAGTTGGTCGATACCCCAGTCAATCGGATCCCACTGCCAGTGTTCGGTGCCGTCGCCGCTGACGATGTCGGGGAGAACTTTATTCGGATCGGCTTGGCCGTCGCCGGTGGTGGTGATGTGGATTTTGCCCTCACCAGCAGCGGTGTCGGTGACGATGATGGAACCACCCGCGCCGGTGTCGCTGTTGACGCTGATGTTGACGGTGCCGGTGTGGTCGAGATTGTCGAAGGTGACATCATAATCGCCGATATTCCACGTGCCATGATTCTCGCCGTAATTGCCGTGGCTGTCTTGGTCAAAAGTCCACGTGCTGTCGCCGCCGGTGATGAGGTCGCCGCCGCGGAAGCCGCCGCTGCCGGTGGACTCGTGGTCGAGGATGATGACGAGCGCGCCGTCGCCGAGGTTGGCGATGTCACCGGTCAGGGCGCTGTCGTTGAGGTTCACGGTCAGCGTGCCGCTGCCGCTGTTGATGAGGTCACCGGTGATGCCGCTGCCGCCGTTGACGTTGACGGTGGTGGCGCCGCTGTTGCTGCCGCTGAGGGTGATGCCGCCGGTGTTGGCGGTCTCCACGTTGTTCAGGGTGATTTCCACCTCGCCGTTGAGGGCGAAATTACTTATCAGGTTACCGTCAGCGCCGATTACCACCGTGTCGTTGAGGATAATCCTGCCGCGACTGCCGGCGTCGGGGTTCCAAGGGGTATCGGCGGGATTGTAAACCAAGCCAATGTCCATGACATTCCCCTCGGTCACGGCGAGGGTGCCGCCGATGATGATCACTTCCGCCGGGGCATACACGATCGCCGAGCCGTCGGTCACGTTGATGCCGCCGCGCATACCGGTCAGGTCACTGTCAATCAGCACCACCCGGCCGCCCTCGGTCGCGCGAACGACATGGCCGGTGGCGACGGCGGTCAATCCCGCGCCCCGAATCGCGCCGGACTGCTGGACATACAACGCACTCCCGCCCAGCGAGTCGTCAGGTGTGACGCCATGCACGCTGATGGTGCTATCGGTTAAATCAATCAGTCCGCCATTCCCGGCTTTCATGCCGGCCGTGGGAATGCCGCTGGCGAGGCCATAGCCATAGGCGTCCACCGTCAGCCGCGCGCCATTGAGACCGCTGCCAGTGCCGTCCACAAACACCCCGAAACTGGAGCGAATCGCCTGGTTATCGAGGCCGACTTTAATGACGGTGTCTTGCAAATTCGCCGTTGACCGCTCGATGACCGTCACCCCCCGATCTTGTGCCACACGGATACTAACCCCGTCGGCGGTCAGCGCGCTCGTGCCGGTGGCCAGCAAACCATGCCCACTGGTTCCCGTGACGGTGACGGTGCCGCCATGCAACTCCACCCGCCCCTGGTTGTAAACGTAAGCGCCATAGCTGCCGGCATCGCTATTGAAGGTGGCGCTGAGGGTGAGGTTGGTGCCGCTGTACCAAGTCTCGCTGCCGCTGACTTGCAGGGCGGCGCGGTTGGCGATGCTCTCGTAGGTTTGGTCCGATTCCGCCTCGGTACCGGAGGTGACGTATTTGTTTGCCGCGAAGACATTCAACGCGGTGAAGTAAGCGAGCAAATACACGCTCGCTCTGATTCTGAGCCGCTTGGTGGCGAAGCAAACGCCGAGGGCGCTGAGGATGAGGAGTGTTAATTTGGGGTTCATGTGGGTTCTTTCGGTTAGTGGTTGGGTTGGTTGAAAACTTTTAATGGCCGCCAAAGAACGCAGAGATTTTTTATCAGATTGCGCTTGTTAATTTCTCTTCCTCGCGAAAGGGAAACTGACCGGCTTGGGTCAGCCTTTTGGAGAGTAGTAACCGCGACAGCCGCCGTGTTTAACCCGGATTCAAGACACAGCTCCGCCCGGAAAAAATCAATTAAGGTTGCGCGTTGCGCGGCTCGAAGACGTTATGTCGGAATGCGCTCATGCTCAATATCTTGCCGCTGACCGTTTCCTTCTATTGCGAAGTGACCCACTAGCAGCAACGAGGTGAGACGATATCGGATTGGTTTAACTTGTGCAAGTGTTTTTTTAACCACGGATGGACACGGATATTATTAAAAATAGTTCAAATCCATCTCTAGTATTTGCATTTGCCAAATAACCCGCCACACTGTTGCCCCTTATGAATACCCGCCTCAAATTACTGGCGCTGACGCTGGCCGTCGGCGTGTGTCTGTCATGGTCAGCGGCCTGGTCGCCGGCGCTGGCGCAAAACTCCGGGCTGCTGCTGCGCGACGGCGACTTGACCGCCATCTGCGGCGACTCCATCACCGAGCAGAAAATCTACTCGATGTTCATCGAGGAATATCTGCTCGCCTGCCAGCCTGCCGCGAAGCTGCAAACCGTGCAGTTCGGCTGGGGCGGCGAGACCGCGCCCGGTTTCCTGCGCCGCATGGATCGCAATGTGACGGATTATCATCCCACCGTGGCGACCACGTTCTACGGCATGAACGACGGCGGCTACCGCGCTTACGATGAGAACGCGCAGGGCAAGGCGTACCGCGAGGGCACGCTGGGCATCGTCAAAAAATTCAAGGAACTGGGCGTGCGGGTCATCGTGGTCGGCTCCCCCGGCGTGGTGGACAGCGACGCGTTCAACAAACGCCCTAACACCCCGGCCGCTGTCTATAACGAGACGCTGAAGGTGCTCGGCGACATTGCCAGGGAAATCGCTGACAGTGAGGGCGTGACGTTCGCCGACGTGCACACGCTGATGATGGACGTGATGGCGAAGGCCAAGGCGAAATACGGCGCGGAGTATCACGTCGGCGGCCCCGACGGCGTGCATCCCGCCGCCAACGGCCACCTGGTCATCGCCTACGCCTTCCTCAAGGCGCTCGGCTGCGACGGCAACATCGGCGCCATCACCTACGATTTCGGCGCCGGCCGCGCGACCGCTGACCGCGCGCAAAACATCATCGCCGCCACCGACGGCGAGATTCAGGTCGAGTCCACGCGCTACCCGTTCTGCTTCATCGGCCCCGACGTGCACAAGCCGGGCCATCCGTTCAATGTGCGCAGCATCCTGGAATTCCTGCCGTTCAACGAGGACTTGAACCGCTACACGCTGACGGTGAAGAACGCGCGCGGCGACCTCAAGGTCACTTGGGGCAAAGAGAGCAAGGTGTTCCCCGCCGACACGCTGGCCAAGGGCATTAACCTGGCCGCCGAGTTCCCGGACAATCCGTTTGCCGAGGCGTTCACCAAACTGGACTACATCGTCCGGCAGCAGCAATATTTTGAGACGCCGATCATGCGCCTGATCGCCGCCAACGCCACCACCATCAGCGCCCTGCCCGACGAGGCCGGCCCGCTCGGCGAGGTAAACAAAAGCTTGCTAGACTACAACGCCCGCCTGCGCCAGCTCGTCGCCGCGTCGGTCAAGCCGGTGACGCACACCATCAAAATCGAATCGGCTGACTGATTTGGACACAGAGGGACACGGAGTAGGCACAGAGCGCCACGGAGTTGATTTAATCGTTAAAAAAACTCTGTGTTTTTCCGTGCCTGCTCCGTGTTCCTCTGTGACCTCCCCTCCCCCTTCCCATATGAAAAAAACCATCAAACTACTGGCGCTGACGCTGACCGTCGGCGTGTCATTGTCAGCGGCCCGGCCAACCGGCGCGGCCGTCTCATCGTCAGCGACGCTGCAAGCCGGCGACATGGTCGCCATCTGCGGCGACTCCATCACCGAGCAGAAATCCTATTCGATCTACCTGGAGGACTATTTCCTGATGTGCCAGCCGGCGAACAATCTGCAGGCGGTGCAACTCGGCCTGGGCGGCGAAGGCGCGCCGAGTTTCGCGACGCGCCTGCAGGCCGACGCGCTGCCTTATCACCCGACGGTGGCGACGATTTTTTACGGCATGAACGACGGCGGCTATGTCGCGCCGGACGAGGCGCGCAAAAAGCGGTTCCGCGACGGCATGGCCGCCGTGGTCAGAACATTCAAGGATGCCGGGCTGCGGCTGATCGTCGCCGGCACGCCGGGCGTGGTGGACAGCGACGCCTTCAAGCGCCCCGACACCTCGCCCGAGGTCTATAACGAGACGCTGCGCCAGCTCGGCGAAATGTCCAAAGAAGTCGCCGACAGCGAGGGCGTGGCGTTCGCCGACGTGCACTCGCTGCTGCTGGACATGATGGCGAAAGCCAAGGCCAAGTACGGCGCCGCCTATCATGTCGCTGGCGCTGACGGTGTGCATCCCGACTGGAACGGCCACCTGGTCATCGCCTACGCTTTCCTCAAGGCGCTCGGCTGCGACGGCAACATCGGCGCCATCACCTACGACTTCGGCGCCGGCCGCGCGACCGCTGACCGTGCGCAGAAAATTTTGTCCGTCGCCGACGGCGCCATCACGGTCGAGTCCACCCGCTACCCGTTCTGCTTTTTCGGCAACCCCGACACGACGCGCAGCACCCGCGGCATGTTGGAATTCCTGCCGTTCAACGAGGACTTGAACCGCTACACGCTGACCGTGACGAACGCGCGCGGCGACCTCAGGGTCACCTGGGGCAAGGACAGCAAAGTCTTCCCCGCCGACACGCTGGCCAAGGGCATCAACCTGGCCGCCGAGTTCCTGGACAACCCGTTCGCCGCCAAATTCATCGAGGTCGAGAAAGCCATCCGCAGCCAGCAAAACATCGAGACCCCCATCATCCGCACCAGCAGCCTGCTGGCGCTCATCGCGCGCGAATTGCCCGACACGCAGGCCGAGTTCGACCAACTCCGGCAAACCCTGCTCGGCCTCGACACCAAGCTGCGCCAGCGCGCCGCTGACAGTGTGACGCCGGTGACCCACACCATCAAAATCGAGGCGGTGAATTGACGGTCAGGCCGGGAATCCATCCTGATAACCTTGCCGTGCCTCGTCGTCATCCTGAGTGCAACGAAGTGCAGTCGAAGGATCGCGTGGCTGCGCCCAGGATGACGACAACCGCATAAATGCTATGCAACGACGCTGGTTCCACAGTCTGACGATAGCGGTGATATTACTGTCAGTCGCGGCGTGGCTGAATTTCCTGATCCAGGAACGACTGATTTACGCGCCGGCGCGCTATGCCGCTGACGATGCCCCGTCGCCGTGGGCGCTGGAGTACGAAACTTCCGCGGGCCGGCAAACCGCGTTTTACGCGCCGCCCGCGTGCGGTGGTGCCCCCGGCGAATTATGGCTGATGTTCGGCGGCAACGGCAGCCTGGCGCTGGACTGGCGCCCGGTGGTCGCGGCCAACACCAATCCCGCGCGGGCGTTTTTGCTGCTGGATTATCCCGGCTTCGGCCGGTGCGCGGGGCATCCGTCACCGTCAGCGATTCAGGAATCGGCCGACCGGGCGCTGACCGTGGCGCGCGAACACTGGGGCGGCGCGCCGGCGCCGCTGCGGGTGTGCGGCTATTCCCTCGGCACCGGCCCGGCGCTGCAATTCGCCGCGCGGCACGCGGAGGTGGAAAACATCCTCCTGCTGGCGCCGTTCACCAGCCTCGGCGAAGTGGAAAAATTCTTATACGGCGTCAGGACGGATTTTCTGTTGTTACACCGGTTCGACAACCGCGCCGCCGTGACAGCGCTGGCAGCCAGGCCCGCGCCGCCCGCGCTGCTCATCCTGCACGGCGAAAACGACGACACGGTGCCGCTGACGATGGGCCGGCAGCTTGCCGCCCTGCTGCCGGGCGCGGTTTTTCGCCGCCTGCCCGGCGTCGGGCACGATGGCGTATGTCAAACCCCGCTGATACTGGAATGTATGAACCTCGCCACGCCGATGAATTAATATGGAGCGCGGGCGTCCCGCCCGCATGGTACCGGCGGGCGGGACGCCCGCGCTCCATATGTAGGACATTGTCATGCAAGATAAACGCTGACAATGAACGTTTTTGAGGGCTGACTGCCGCGGTGAAACACAAAGGCTGGCACTCACGCGATTATCTTCCGCACCTTGACCGCGCGGAATGTGTTCAGTTCGTTACTTTCCGTCTTTATGACAGCATCCCCGCCGCCCTGATTGAACAATGGCGTGGCGAACTCGGTGTTTTGACAAATCACTGTCAGCTTCCGACGGACGATTTGCGCCTGCTGGAGTTACATCGTCGCCTTGCGGCTTATGAGGATGCGGGACACGGCGCGTGTTTTCTTCGCGCGTTAAAAATTGCCACCACGGTACAAAGCGCCCTGATATTTTTTGACCCGCAACGCTATCGCTTGCTCGAATGGTGCATCATGCCCAACCATGTTCACGCGCTCGTTGTCACGGTCAGCGGACAGCCGATGCCCGATGTGATTCATTCCTGGAAATCCTACACCGCTCATGCCTGTAACAGGATTTTGCGGCGCGGCGGAGATTTTTGGATGGCAGACTATTTTGACCGTTATATCCGCACGGCGCAGCATTTGGCGTTCATCAGAAACTACATCCGTGACAATCCGGTCAAGGCCGGATTGTGCCACGCGGCGGAAGAATGGCCGTGGAGCAGCGCCTATGGAGCGCGGGCGTCCCGCCCGCTGGCACATTGCGGGCGGGACGCCCGCGCTCCATAGGCTTGGCACCCGTCAGCCCGCTGATAGAGTGGGCGCATGTCATTCCCGCTGTTGCGCCCCGCTGTTTTGCTCAGTTGTCTGTGCCTATCACTGTCAGCGTTGCGCGCCGACGTGAAACTGCCGGCCATTTTCTCCGACCACCTGGTGTTGCAAAAAGCCGGCCAGGTGCCGGTGTGGGGCCGGGCCGCCCCTAACGAGGCCGTCAGCGTCAGCGTCGCCGGGCAGCGCGCACAAACCGCCGCCGCCGGCGACGGCAAATGGTCGGTGACGCTGGATTTAAGCGCCGCCGGCCCCGGCCCGTACACGCTGACGGTCAGCGGCAACAACACCGTCACTATCAGCGACGTGCTGGTCGGCCAGGTATGGCTCGCGGCGGGGCAGTCGAACATGGAGTTCACGCTCAACCGCGCCATTGGCTACGACACGGAGCAAGCGGCGCCGGCCAACCCGCAACTGCGCCAGTTCACCGTCGGCCGCAACGGCCGCTTCATGCCGCCCGCCGACGATTGCGCCGGCAAGTGGCTGGTGGCGTCGCCAGCCACGGTCGGCGATTTCTCGGCGGTCGGCTACTTTTTCATCAAGACGCTGCACCAGCGCGCGGGCGGGCCGGCGGCGCTCATCCTCAGCGCCTTCGGCGGCACGCCGGTCGAGGCGTGGACCAGCGCGGCGGCGTTGCAAACCGACGCCGAACTCGGCCCGGCGGCGGCGCGTTACTGGCAACAATACGCCGACTATCCCGCCGACCGCGCGCGGTTTGAACAGGACTGCGCCGCGTGGTTCGCCGCGTTGCCGCCAGCGGCGGCGGCACCGTCAGCGCCGGTCAAGCTCAAGCTGCCGGGCCGGCTCAGTGTCAGCGGCGAAATCGTGCTGGAGAAAAAATTCGACGCGCCCGCCGGCTTCGGCGCGGAGCCGCGGGTACTCGACGTGCCGCCGGTGTTCGGCGAGCTGCGCGGCGTCAACGTCAGCGGGGTCGAATTATCACGCATTAATCCAAATTACACCGGCGTCAAACCCATCGGCAAACGCGAGCCGGTGCGCTTCGTCATCCCGCCGGGCACGCTGGCCGACGGCACAAACACGCTGACGGTGACCTGGCTGCTGCCGTTGCCCGGGGTCGTGATGCCGCCGCCGCGCGTCGCGCCGCTGCCGGGCCTGACCGGTGACTGGACGCTGACGGTGACCCGCCCGCTGACCGTGACCGCGCCCGCGCCGCAGCCACCCGCCGAGCCGGAGGGCGTGCAGGCGGCGGCGCTGTTCAACGCGATGATTCACCCGCTCATCCCGTACCGCCTTGCCGGCGCGATTTGGTACCAGGGCGAGAGCAACGCCGGCCGCGCGTGGCAATACCGCCGCGCCTTCCCGCTGCTGATCAACGACTGGCGCGCGCGCTGGGGCCAGGGCGACTTCCCGTTTTATTTTGTGCAATTGGCCAACTTCACGGAAAAGCGCGATGTCGCCGGCCAGCCGGACGAGTGGGCGGAGTTGCGCGAGGCGCAGGCGCTGACGTTGCGACTGCCTAACACCGGCATGGCCGCCGCCATCGACCTCGGCGAGGCGCGCGACCTGCACCCGCGCGACAAACAAACCGTCGGCGAGCGCCTGGCCGCCATCGCGCTGGCCAATGTCCATGGCCAAACCGTCAGCTTCAGCGGCCCCGTGTTCGCCGGCATGGACATTGAGGGCAACCAAATCCGCGTGAAATTTTCACACCCCGACGGCGGCCTCGTCGCGCGGCCCGTACCGCCGACGCACTTGGTCAACTCAGCGCGCGGCGAGACCGCGCCGTTGACGCGCAACTCCCCGGACAGCGAGCTGGAGGGCTTCATCGTCAGCGGCAGCGACGGCCGCTGGTTCTGGGCCGCGGCGAAAATCGACGGCGACACCGTGCTGGTCTGGTCGGACCGGGTGCCGGCACCGGCAGCGGCGCGTTACCTGTGGGGCTACAACCCGACCGGCAATTTGTACAACGCCGCCGGCTTCCCCGCCCCGCCGTTCCGCACGGACGATTTCCCGGCGCTGACGGTGGATAAAAAATTCTAAGGAAAAAATGCACCACCAAGACACGAAGGCACGAAGGGTTATTAACCGCGGAGACGCCGAGACGCGGAGCTTTGATTTAATTAAAAAAAATCTCCGCGTCTCTGCGTCTCCGCGGTTAATTCGCTTCGGCTTGAACTACGTGCCGTCGAAAAACTGGTGGTATTGCTGGAATGACTGGCAGCGCGACCAAATCGCCGCCGACCTTGACGCCATCGCCGCGCTGGGGGCCGACCATGTGCGCGTGATGGCGCTGTGGCCGTGGTTTCAGCCGAACCCGCTGACGGTCAGCGCGGTGCACTTGCGGCGGCTCGGCGAGTTGCTGGACGAGGCGGCGGCGCGCGGGCTGGACGTGCTGGTCGCGCCGCTCACCGGCTGGCTGTCGGGCTACACGTTCCTGCCGCCGTGGGTCGCTGACGGTGGCAAGGTGTTTCAAGCCGCCGCCCAGCCCGGCATCCGCGGGTATTTTGCCGCGCTGCTGAACGAGCTGTCAGGGAGGGAAAATTTCCTCGGCTTCGACGTAGGCAACGAAATCAACTGCCTCGCCCCGTTCGCCATGCCCGCCGCTGACGGTGACGCCTGGGCGGCGCGACTCGCCGCGTGGCTGCGCCCGCGCCTGCACGGACGCTGGCTGGTGAACGGCGTGGATCACGCGCCGTGGCTGACCGGCCGCACTTTCAGCACGGAACATTTGGTAACCACTTACGACGCCGCCGCCGTGCACGCGTGGCCGCTGTTCACCTCCTGCCTCACGCGCGGGGCGCTGGACGACGCGCCGGCGCTGCGCATCGGCGCGTTCCTCACGCACCTGGTTCGGCACCAGCAGCGGCGCTACAACGTCAGCGCGCCGGTGTGGATCCAGGAATTCGGGTGCAGCGAATTGTGGGGCGACGCGGCGGCGCGGGAGCAATATCTGCGCGCGAGCGTCGCCAACGCCGCGCGCGCGGGCGCGACGTGGTTTACGTGGTGGTGCAGCCACGAGATCGACCGCGCGTATCAATTCGACCCGCTGGAATATGACCTCGGCCTGCTGACCACGGACAATCGCCCGAAGCCGCTGGCCGCGGTCTGGCGCGAGGTGGTCGCCGCGCACGCTGACGTTCACTACACGCCGGAACCAATCTACGCTGGCTTTCCCGCCGACTTCACGCCGGCGATGACGCAAGTTTTCCCGCCGGCGCAATACCTTGAGCAAAACCTCGCCACGACGACCTGGGCGGTGTTTGAGCGTTATTGTAATTCATTTTGATTCACCACCAAGACACGAAGGCACGAAGGATTTTGTTAACCGCAGAGACGCGGAGATTTTTTTAAATTAAATCAAAACTCCGCGTCTCCGCGGTGAATAACATCCGCTGGCTTGCGCGCGGCGGGGAGTCCGTTAGCATCAGCGCATGTCCACCTCCGCTGACGTTGACCACGAGTACGCCGCATTGTTGCGCGCCCAACTGCCCAATGACTACCGCGCCATGTTCCGCCCCGCCGGCGGGGCGCTGCCGTTCCCGTTCCTCACGCCGGGCAGCGCGCAGTACGACGATGTGTTGTGGGACTGGGAC
>JAISBF010000101.1 GCA_031266335.1 Verrucomicrobiales bacterium | reverse complement strand
CTGCCGGCGGGTTACCGGGTGGAGTGGTCATCGCTGCGCGTGTCAGCGTCAGCGTGGGACGCGCGTTACAAGACGCTGGGATACCTGACTCATTACCAGGCGAAATTGCAGGGTCGCGGCGACGAGGCGCTGTTGTTGAACGAGCGCGGCGAGGTGGCGACGGCGGCGATGGCGAACGTGTTTTGGGCCAAGGACGGCGTATTATTCACGCCGCCGGCGGTGTGCGGCTGTCGCGCCGGCGTGGTCAGGCGTTGGGTGCTGGAGCAAAGCGGCGCTGACGTTCGCGAGACCGTCGCGCGACCGGCGACACTGGCCGCTGCCGATGAAATTTTTTTGACTAACAGCCGGATTGGCATCATGCCGGTGGTGGAATTTGACGGCCGGAGCCTTGCCATCGGGCCGCTGACGGTGAGGTTGCGGGAACGGTTTTTGGTCACAGAGAGCCACAGAGAAGGCACAGAGAACTCAATTTAAATCAAACTCCGCGTCTCTGCGTCTCCGCGGTGAATTATTCGGGCAACCGGTCGTTCTTGGGTGACGAATCCTTTTCGGGCGGGTGTTGCGGGCCGGCGTTGGGCTTGGGCAAGTCCATCATCAGCAGGTTGCCGCTGAGCGAGCGCGGCAGCTTGTAGGTGATGTCCCTGGGAGCGGTTTCGCCCTTGAGGATGAAGGTCATGGTCAGCGGCTGGTTTTGTTTTATTAAGTGTTGTTTTTCGTCGAAATAACGGTCGCGAAAATCCTCCAGGCCGGCGAACGGCTGGCCGCTCATGGCGGTCAGCGTGGCGCCGGCGCCGATGCCCAGCTGTTGTGATTGCGAACCCTTGCGCACGGCGAGCACGACGATCTGGCCGTCAGTTTCGCCGAGGAAGAGATCTTGCGGGAAGGACAGCAGGTCAACGGTGAGTTGCTCCGCGCCGGGATGTTGAAATACCAAAATATTGTTAGTGAGTTCCATGCGGTCAAGGTAGCCGCGGGTGAACAGTTCATGTTTCCAGACCGTTTTGGTCGCGCGGTCGAGCGCCGCGCGGTAGATGGCGGACTGGGTCTGTTCCTCGTTGGGGTTGCCGATTTTGCTGGGCTGCCGGGAAAAGGTGTTTTCCAGGTTCTTGCGGGAATTTTTCATGCGCACATCCCGGTCAATGACCTCGGGGCGCGGAAAAATCACCCGGAGTTGATCGCCGGCGCTGATGATGACATTGTGGTTGAGCAGGAATTTTTGCGTGACCAGCACCTGCTCGTCGCCTTGTCGCAGCGGCATGGCCAAGCCGAGCGAGGGATCGAAAGGCGACAACAGCGCATCCTCCTGGGCCTGGCCGGTGAGGGTGACGCTGGCAGTGAGCAGGAAAATCAGCAAAGTGGTGCGGAATAGGTTGCCGGTCATCGGATAACAGGCTATACTGATCTGGTCTAAATGACAAGGGGGCGCTCGGTTTCGACTTTCTCGAACGTGCGTCTGTGGCAAGCCGAGGACTGAACTGGTTGGCCTCGTTAATCATCCGGTTCAAAAAATTAAATGCTAACGAAGAGTTGGCTCTCGCGGCCTAAATTGCCGCGACGTCCTGTCTTCAACTCCTGCTAGGAGAACAGGACGCTATCAGCAGGGCTGTCCGCAAAGTGAGTCGCCGGCTTGCGGAGTGAATTGACGCGGAGGCTAAGGTCACGGAGCGCGTGGTTGCGCAACCCGTGACTCGAAAATCAACCAACCACTAAGCTTGTAGAGGCAGGCGTTCTCTCGATTAAGGACGTGGGTTCGAGTCCCACCGCCTCCACTCATTATTTTCGCCAAAACCATTGACTTGCACACACTTTGCATACAAATCTGATATTGAAAAAATCAAGGAAGGGTCGGTCATTGTATAATGATTTATACCATGAATCGAGGTGGTTGGAAAGTTTATAGCGTGGCGGATTATTATGAAGGGAAGCGCAAAATTCAACAGTTTACCGATTACAAAAAAGCCAAGGACGAAGCTCGAAAAATCACCCGCCAACTAAGCGATGGGCAACATAAGGTTTTATCTTTGTCGGACGATAACGCGTGGACTTTACACTGTCTAATCTGCGTAATCTGCGGATTAAAAAAATTCAAAAAAACCTTGCGTCATCTCGCCTGACCTCATATCGTCCTCTCGTCAAATCGTCATATTGCGTGATAAAAACCCGCTGAAGATGAGAACGATAAGCCATAAAGTAAAGTACATCGCGCTCACGCGCTCACGCGCTCACGCGCTCACGCGCTCACGCGCTCACGCGCTCACGCGCTCACGCGCTCAAAGCATGACTCTTGCTCCGATGCTTTAATTTCCCAGCTTAATTTTACCCGTTTCATTCCCCATCCGGCAATCCCCGCACACCAGCCTGCCGGCGCACCCCACCATTATATTATCACTGCCTCTGGTGACACCAGAAACCAAGGCGCAAAGAAATTTTTTAACAGGGAGATCATGGAGTTCATGAAGGTTTTAAAAAATAATCTCCGTGTTCTCCATGATCTCCCGGTAAAAAATTCTTTGTGTTTTTTGTGTTTTTTTGTGGCCCTGCAAAACTTTCAACCAACCAACCATAACTAACATGAAAACCAACCAAGCTCCGGCCTTGCCGGCCTACCAGAAACAACAAACCAAACAACTCAAGCGCGGCGCGCTGATAGTGTTGATCGCCGTCGCCCTGACCCCCCTGCTGGGCAAGGCCCTGGCCGCTGCCGTCGGCAGCCTCGCCGCGCAACTCTGACCTTCAACCCAACCAAACCAGAAAACCAAACAACCAGAAAACCCATGAAAATGAAACTAACCAAACTAATCCTCACCCTCTGCGTCCTCAGCGCCTCCGCGTTGAACGTCTTCGCAGCCAGCAAAGTCGTCACCAGCAGCACCACCGAGTCGAACCAGTCCTATGACGATAGCGACACCACCACCCTGTCGGCCCTGAACGTCACCACCTCCGGCGTCACCTACACCGGCACCAACATCACCCTCAGCGCCACCAACAACAGCACTGGCGGCACCGCGTTCGGTAAAGGCGCCTATACTAATAACGCTATTCTATTCCTCACCGGCGGTACTATCAGCACCACCGGCAGCCTTGGGCATGGGATTAATCTCACCAACGCCAGCAGCGGCACCGTGAACAACGTGAACATCAAGACGACGGGATTTACGGGCCACGGCCTGGCTATAGGCAACTCCACCCTGACATTGACTGGTGGCAGCATCAGCGCCACCGGCAGCAACGGGAATGGAATTTATCTCTATGACGCCGCCAACGCCACCTTGAACAACGTGAATATCAAGACCGAAGGAAGGGAAGGTTACGGTGTGTTTACGCAATTAGGCTCCACCTTGACGTTGATCGGCGGCACTATCAGCACCAGCGGCATCGCCGGATATGCGCTTCATCTAGCCAACGGCAGCAATGACATCGTGAGTGGTGTGACCATTGCGACGACAGGAGTGAGCGGTCACGGCGTACGGGCCGTCTCCTCCACTCTGACGATGACCGACAGCGACATCAGCGTCACTGGCAACAATGCGCATGCGCTTTATATCATCGCCAACAGTACCGCCGCTGTGGACCTGAATAGCAATATCATCACCGGCAACCTCTTCGCCAGCGGCACCTCCACCATCACCATTACCGGCAGCAACGGCAGCGTCATCACTGGCGATGTCAGTGGCGAAACCAGCTCGACCATCGGCATCACCCTCAGTGACGCGGACACCAAACTCGTCGGCAACGTCAGCCGCACTGCCGACAGCGAAATCAACCTGACCCTCGGCGCCGGCGCCCTCTTCCACGGCGGCGGCACCTTGGACAACCTGACCTTGGAAAGTGGCGCGATCATCGGCTACGCTGGCAATGTGCTGCTGGTCACCGACAGCATCACCATCGGCGAAGACATCACCATCGACTTCAGCAACCTGACCGAGACCGGGGAATACACTGTGTTCGATTGGAGCGGCGCGACCGGCGGCGAGAGCATCAGCGGCGAACAATTCACCGTCACCGGCGACGGTGTCGCGGGCACCTTCAGCGTGGCGAACAACCAACTGACCTTCAACGCCAGCGCCGTCCCCGAACCCTCCACCTGGTTCCTAATCGGCGCCGGCCTCGGCGCGCTGGCCCTCATTCGCCGCCGTTCGTCCTAACGGCACCTTGGCCCACAGAGAACACAGAGCAGACACAGAGAACCACAGAGATTTTTTTAACTTAAAAATAAATTCTGTGCTTCTCTGTGCCTACTCTGTGTTCCTTTGATTCGCTACGCTAGGGTCACTGGAGCGGGCATGGAGTAGCCCGCTGACTTTAGTGACCAATCAAAAGTCTCCGCGCCTCCGCGTCTCGGCGGTTAAATTCTGTTAAAAAAATCCTTCGTGCCTTGGTGGTTCAATTTTCAGCCGGGAAAAAATTTTCATTTGCGGGCTGTACAAAAAACGGCCCGGCCGGTACACTGCCGCACATTGAACATGACGGCACCCAACCACCGCCCGGCGCGCGCGCCGGTCAAACGCAAGACGACGAGGAGCTTGAGCAAGGCCATCTCCGTCATGGCCTGGATTGAAGACCCGTTCGGCCAGGTGCTGATGGTCAAGCAGGCTTACGGCAAAAAACTCTGGGCCTTGCCGGGCGGCAAAGTCAAACCCAACGAATCGCTGCTCGGCGCGCTCAGGCGTGAAATCCTCGAGGAAACCGGCCACCGCATCACTTACGCCTGCCTGATTGATTTGTTCGACCGCCCGGTCAAGGGCCATTTCGCCCTGTTGTATCGCGTGCTGCTCAAACGCAACAACCCCCGCCGCCGCCGCGCCAACGAAATCAGCGCCCTCGCCTACCACGGCAAACTCCCCAGCCGGACGACGCCGTCGGCCAAATTCTTCTGGCAGCGCGCTTTGGCCAGTTTTGAGCCGCTGTCCGTCATCAAAAAAATCTAACCGCCGCCAACCATGCGCTCACCTCGCGCCGCCTTTACCCTGATTGAACTGCTGGTCGTCGTGGCCATCGCGGGCGTCCTGGTCGCGATTGCCATTCCCTCCATGCGCGGCCTGGGCAAAAGCCATTCCGTCAATCACACCGTAGTCGTTATCAACGGCCTGCTCAATCACGCCCGGCAGGAAGCCGTCACGAAAAACACCTACGTTTACGTCGCCTTCAACAAGGCCGCCGCCGCTGACGATGACACGCTTTGGCTGGTCGCTTTTTCCGCCGACAACCTCGACTGGCCCGCCGCGCTGACCGCCAGCCTGCCGTCCGACCAATTGCCGCTCATCGCCGCGCCGCGCGCCTTCGAACATTTCCGGTTGCGCGACCGGGGCGAACTCGCCCCCGCCAGCCTACCCGCTGCCGATGACGACAACCCCAATGTCAACGCGCTGGCCGAAGCCAGCCTCACCGTCAGCGTCGGCGGCAAAACACTCCGCCTCAACCGTCTGCTGGTATTCACCCCCGGCGGCCAGGCCATGTCGGAAACGGAGTTGAATCAAGCCATCGAATTCGGCCTGGTCAGTTCACAGGACACCGGCCACCCGCCTAGGGATCCGGCGGTCTTTCGCGTCAGCGGCAATCTCGGCACGGTCACGGTGTATCGGAATTAAGCGCCGATTCGCATAAATTTGCACTCCGGCTGCGATGGGAGTTACAGTTTTTCACCACGAAGACACTAAGGCACGAAGGGAGCACATTTTTTTGGGAAAGCTGTCGCGCTGGTTATGCTGAAATTAAAAAAACTGCATCCCTTCGTGCCTTAGTGTCTTCGTGGTGAAAAACCCGTAGCGCTCTTCGCGGCCGCCGTCCCCAGCCAGCGTTGCAGCCGCCGCCGCGCCAGTAACAGGACGCTGATGCCGGCCAGCCCGCTGACCGTGTCCAGCAGCCAATCCCACGCCGACGGCCCACGCCCCGGCGTGAACGATTGATGCCACTCGTCCGTCGCGCCGTAAACGGACACCATGACCACGCTGACGATGACAATCTTGCGCCAACTCCAGCGCGTACTGCAGCGCCAGCCTAACGCCAGAATCACCGCGCCGGAACTGTACGCCAGCAAATGCCCCAGCTTGTGCAGCGTGAACGTCGGCACGTAGGGCCGCACCTCGTCACCCGTCAGCGACGACGCGAAAAACACCGCCGCCAGCCACAGCGCGAACAGCGCCCACCACACGCCTTTGCGCCGCAATAATTGATACAGTTTCGCTGACAATGTTCCGCTCCAAGTCAAAATTCGAAATCCACCGCGCGCAGGAACGCCCGCGCAATCAACGTCTCGCCCACCACGTCGGGGTGCACCCGGTCCCAGGCGATGCTCATCGGATGCAGGTGCTGCAGCAGCCGGTCAAATTCCGCCTGCACATCCACGAAAATCGCGTCGTATTTTGCCGCCAGCTCCCGCACCGCCGCGCCGTATTCATCCATCATCCGGCGCATCGGCTCCCGCCGGTTCGGCTCAATCAGATACGGCGACAACAGCACCAATCCTTGCAACCGCGGACGGGTCGTTTGCACCAATTTCTCCAGCGTCGCGCGATACTCCGGCAGCGGCACATGAATTTCCCGCTGCAACGGCCGGTCGAACTGCCGCCACACGTCATTAATGCCAATCATGACGCCCAGCCAGTCCGGTTGCAAATCCAGCACATCGGTCTGCCAGCGCGCCTGCAAATCCCGCACCGTGTTGCCGCCGCACCCCATATTGACCACGCGGATTTTGTATTCGGGATAAACCGCGCCCAGCAGGCCATGCACCTTGGACGGATAAATCGCGCCCAGCGCGCCGCCGCCGCCTTCGCCGACCGGCCTGGCCCGTCCGCCGTCGGTAATGGAATCGCCGATCAACACCAATTTGGAATTTTTCGCTATTTTCATAAAAAAACACTGCGCCTAAACCATCACGCCCAGCGCGAGCAAGAGGACGCCAAAGCCCACGCCACCGGCAGCGGCGAGTCGGGCGCGGCGGTCAACGCGGAAAATCCACGCGAGCCAGTCGCGCAACAAATACGGCGAGGCGACGAAGGCGATGCCCGCCACGATGTAAGCATAAGCGCTGACGGTGATGACGAACTTGGCCGGCGTGTTCTCCAGGAAGGCCGCGTCGAGCAGCACGTTGGCGAACAGCAGCAGCAGCGCCCCGAGCGCGCGCACGGCGAGGAATTCGCGCACGAAGATGATCATGCCCACCGTCAGCGCGACGGTGAACGTGAGAAACCAACCGCGATACGGGGCGAAGTCCATCAAATCGGCGTTGAGGACGAGCCAGCCGAACCAGCCGCCGGCCGCCAGCATCAGCGCCACGCCCGCGGGGTAATGGCGCGGCAAGGCGCGCAGCCACCGCTGACAGTCGGCGGGACGCGCCAGCGCCCAGCCGTGGGTAAGGATATACGCGAGACCGAGGGCGACGGCGACTTGTGACAAGGTGAAAGAATAAATCATAATCGGCTTGGCGACTGGTCATGATGGCGAAACGCCCGAATTTGTCATTATTATTGTGCAAAACTTCAACCACCAAGACCCCAAGCTTTGTTTAACAAACACTTCGTGCCTTGGTGTCTTAGCGGTCAATGAGCACGTCAGCGGCTGCCGGAGTCCTTGCGCAGGTATTTTTCCAGCACGCTCTGGTCGCACTGCAAGGCGCGGATTTCCGCGTACAGCCTGGCGCGGGCGTTGAACACCGGGCGGAAGCGCGGATTGTGCGCGGCAATCCCGGACCAATCCCGGACCTGGCCGAAGCCGACGGCCGTCTGCAATTCCTGCGCGTAAGTCAGCATGGCATCCTGCAAGCTGGCGGTTTTGGGATCCACCTTGAAGTTCAGCGCGTTCAGGCGCCGGGTGCATTGCTCGCCGACTTCCCGCGAATAGACCGGCGGCTCGTCGCCGCGTTCCGCGCTGTTAGACATCCAGTACAACAGCGGGCCGGCGGCGCTGAAAATCTGCTCAATCGAGCCGGTCACGGACAATTTTTTCGGCAGGCTGCCGGTGACACCGCGCAGCAGAATCTGCGCCGAAAGATGGTTGGGCGCCAGCCGGACAATTTCCTGCAACTGCCGGCGGGCGTCCGGGGTCTTGAGGTTGGCGGCGGTGGCGGGCAAGGCGCGGAACAACTCCATGGCTTGCGCCAACTCGCCGGTTTTTTCCCGCTTGGTCAACGTCAGCGCCTCATCCAGGTTGGCGGCGGAAAAAAGCTGGATTTTGCGCGCGTCGTCCAGCTGGTGCAGCACAAAGTAATCGTCAACGTCAACGGTGTTGTGCGCGGGCAGCACCATGAACTCGGCGCCGGCGGCGATGGCGCCCTCGGTCTTGGCGGACACGCCGCCGATTTTTTGCACCTGCCCGTCCACCGTGATGTCGCCGGTGATGACCCCGCCCGGATCGAGGTCGAAATCCTCCACCAGCGACAGCAGCACAATGGCCGCCGCCGTGCCGCAGGAACCGCCGTCCTTCGGCGTGTATTTGTCCTCGAAGCTCAACTGCGCCCGGAGCGGCGGCAACTCGGGATGCCGGACGGAGACCAGCCGCGCGGCCTCCTGCGCGGCGGTGTTCATTTGCGCGCCGACCTTGCCGGCGAGAACGAACGCCACCCGCAAATTGCCCGTGTCCACCGGCGCCGGCGGCAGCTCGATGGCGGCGGCGGTGCCGCTCTTGCTGACGCGACGTTCGGGGGGTTGCGCGGGCGGCGGAAGAACCGGGGCGGGCGCTTCGTGGCCCCGGAGCAATAGTCCGATCAAGTTGTTAGTCGAACCGACTTCCACGCCCGTGCGGGTGGTGTTGACCAGCAGGATTTTGATGGAACTGCGGGCGCGGCCCGCGAACGGCGCGGCGCTGACGGTCGTTGCCGGGGCCGGCTCGGCGGCGGCGGCCCCGGCCAGTTTTTCCTTCCAGGCCGGCTTGAACCCGGCGGTCGCGGCGGTGGACATGCGGAACACCGCGTCCTCGTTCAGCGGGTCAAGCGCGGCGGCGAGGTCGAACAAGTAGTTGCCCAGTTTGACGTCTTCCTCCTGCCTGGTCGCTGACAGTGACTCCGCCAGTTGCGTCAGCGCGGCGGCGATTTGCGGCAGGGTCGGCGCGCCGTCGGGCGGCGGCGCGCCGACGTTTTTGGCAAATTGGAAATTGGCGACGACCACCGCCTTCGCCTCGGCCGCCAGGTCCAGCGCCAGCGCCATGCACTTGGCGAGCAGTTGCGAGTCAAGGACGCCGCCGGTGCGGCGTTGTTCGGCGACGACGGTTTTCGCGGCGGTGACCAGCAGCGTGGCGAGTTGTTCCCGGTTGGTCTCGCTCAGCGTCAGCCTGTCGCGCTCCACCAGGCGAATCTGGTCGGTCGGCGGGGTGTAATTGATCTGGCCGGCCGGCTGCGCGGTCACGGTCAGCGGCGGCAACATCATGCCGATGGCCGCAAGCAGCAACAGGCGGGCGGAAGACATGCCGGCAGCATACGCCACTCCCGCTGACCGTGGCAAGCCGGCATTTACCGCCACGGTCAGCGCCGGACCTCGCCGTAGAACGTGTACGTGCTCGTGTCGCTGATGGTCACCGGCACGAGTTGCCCGGTCAAGTCCGCGGCGTCGCTGACGATGACAATCTTGTTCGCGCGCGTCCGCCCGCTTTGGCGCGTCGCTTTCGTGCGGCTGCGGCCCTCGACCAAAATCTCCACGGTCTGCCCCAGCAGCGCGGCGGCGTTTTGGCGCGCGATGCCGTCCACCACCGCGAGCAAATCTTTATTGCGTAAATCCTTGTCAGTCTCGGCGACTTGCCCCGGCAGCGCCGCCGCCGGGGTGCCGCGCCGGGGCGAGTAGCGGAAGATGTAGGCGTTGTCGAAACGCAACTCCGCCACCAGCCGCCGAGTGGCTTGATAGTCAGCGTCGGTCTCGCCGGGGAACCCGACGATAATATCGGTGGTGATGGCGAGGCCCGGGCAGGCGGCGCGGAGTTCAGCCACCAGCCGGCGGTAACGGTCAACGGTGTAGGCGCGGCGCATTGCCCGGAGGATGCGGTCGCTGCCGGATTGCAGCGGCAGGTGGACGTGTTCGCACAGTTTGCGCAAGTCGCGGAACGCCTGCAACAAATCGCGCCGGTAGCCGACCGGGTGGGGCGAGGTGAAGCGGATGCGCTCCAGGCCGTCGATTTTCTCCAGCGCGTAGAGCAATTGGGTGAACGGCGACCGCCCGCTGACGATGGGCCATTCGCGCCGCCCGTACTGGTTGACAATCTGGCCGAGCAGGGTGATTTCCTTCACGCCGGCGGCGGCCAGCGCGCGCGCCTCGCTGACGATGTCGGCGAGGGGCCGGCTGCGTTCCGCGCCGCGCGTGGCCGGCACGATGCAGAACGAGCAGCGCATGTCGCAGCCTTGCATGATGGAGACAAACGCCGTCGCCTGCCGCACCGTCAGCGGGTGGTCCTTGATGGTGTTTTGCGAGCCGGCTTCCTCGGCGATGTCCACGATGGGCGCGCGCAAGCTGTCCATGTCGGGGCCGCGCCGGGCGATGAGTTGGTCGAGATAATCGGCGACCTTGTGATACTTTTGCGTGCCGGTGACCAAGTCGAGCCGCGGCAACAGCGCCGCCAGTTCGCCGCCGCGACTTTGCGCCATGCAGCCCATGAAGCCGACAATCAGCGCCGGCTGGCGGCGTTTGCGCCCGAGCAAGTTTTGCATTTTGGCGAGCGCCTTTTGCTCCGCCATGTCGCGCACCGCGCAGGTGTTGATGAGCACAATGTCAGCGTCCGCCTCACTGGCAGCGGCCGCGTAGCCGCGCGCGCGCAACTCGACCGCAACCTGCTCCGAGTCGCGCTCGTTCATCTGGCAGCCGTAAGTCTTGATAAAAAAAGCGGGCATGCGGGCCAACCATAGCGCGTCTGGCGGCATTGTTCAACTGGCGGGTATAAAACGGTTTTTTTACCAACCTCATCTCGCGGTATTAACAAGCGCCTGAGTGAATTTTGCCTTAACCCGTTGTGGTTTTGAGCTATGAGCTATGAGTTTTGCATTCCAAAAAATCTCTGAACTTTAATTACAATCATTAAAATTAATCCCTTGACAAGTCATATCAGATATTTATATTAGCGTTTGCAATGCGTTCCAGCGTTCCAGCGTTCCAGCGTTCCAGCGTTCCAGCGTTCCAGCGTTCCAGCGTTCCAGCGTTCCAGCGTTCCAGCGTTCCAGCGTTCCAGCGTTCCAGCGTTCCAGCGTTC
>JAISBF010000054.1 GCA_031266335.1 Verrucomicrobiales bacterium | reverse complement strand
ACGGACTCCTTGCGCGGCGGCGGGCCTGGCTGTATGATATCTGCGGTGTCGTTCAATTTGAGGCAACGACCCGCACCGTTAGTCTGCGCTTCGGTGTCTTCTAGTTTTGAGGCAACGGGGCGTGACCTCATTATCAGCGGAAAACAGCGGCTGCTCAAGCGCGCCAGCCCGCGACCGCGGCTGTCATGGTCAGCGCGGAGCGGACGCGCCGCCGGCGCCCATCGTCAGCCGCCGGCCGACAATTTCATTTGGCATTTCAAATTTATCCCATAGCATTGCCGGATGTCATCCGCCCTTTGGAAGAAAAAATTGATCCACATCGGCAGCGTCGCCACCAGCCAAGGCCTGTCGTTGATCACCCAAAAACAATCGGTCGCCGATGTGGTCGAACTGCGTTTCGACGCGTTGTATGCCCGTCATTACGATGCCGTGGCGCGCGTCATCGCGATACTGAAAAAACGCCAAACCCCCGTCCTGCTCACCCTGCGCACCCGCAACGAGGGCGGCGTGCGCAACTGGAAATCCACCGAGCGCATCCGTTTGTTCAAGCAACTGCTGCCATACGCTGACGCTGTTGACTTTGAACTGGCCAATCTGCCGCTGCTCAAGGAACCCCTGCGGCTGGCCCGGAAACTGAACAAGAAAGTCATCCTCTCCGCCCATGCCGTCCGGCGCAAAATCACCTACAAGCGCGGGGCGGACTGGTTGAGCCAGTTCCGCCAAACCCGCGCTGATTTTTATAAAATCGCCACCTTCTGCCGCACTCAGCGGGATTTGAATGTGCTGGTGAAGCTGTTGATCAATCATCCCGAACTGCGGCTGGCCGTCATGGCCGTCGGCCCGCTGGCGAAAAAATCGCGGCAAGTGCTGCCGCTGCTCGGTTCCAGGCTGGTTTACGGCTATCTGGATGCGCCCGTCGCCAAGGGGCAGCCGGCGCTGACGGAAATTCGTTCTCAACTGACTTAAAGTTGCGCCAGCGCCATGTTAAAACTCGGTCTCAACATTGATCATGTCGCCACGCTGCGGCAGGCCCGTTACCGCGATTACGCGGTTGACCACCCGCTTGCGGAACCGTCACCGGCAGCGGCGGCCAAAATCGCCCTGGCGGCCGGCGCGCACGCCATCACGGCGCATTTGCGCGAGGACCGCCGTCACATTCAGGACGCTGACGTTGCCTTGCTGCAACAACTCGGCGCGCCGCTGAATTTGGAAATGGCGGTGACCGCGGCGATGGTTGACCGGGCGCTGGCGGTGCAACCGCGGGATGTCTGCCTGGTGCCCGAAAACCGCCGCGAAGTCACCACCGAGGGCGGCCTCGGCGTCAGCGGGCAGCTGGACCGGGTGACGCGCGCCGCGCGCTCACTGTCAGCGGCCGGCATCACCGTCAGCCTGTTCATTGACCCGGACGAGCAACAAATCCGCGCCGCCAAGGCCGCCGGCGCGCCCTGCATTGAGCTGCACACCGGCGCCTACGCCAACGCGCTGGCCGCCGCTGACCGTGACCGCCGGCTCGCCACGCTGCGCGACGCGGCGGAACTCGCGCACAGTCTCGGCCTGCAAGTCAACGCCGGCCACGGGTTGAACTATCAAAACCTGCCGCGGTTCATCGCCAGCGTCCCGCATCTCGACACGCTGAACATCGGCCATGCCGTTATTTCCCGCGCAGTGTATTCCGGTTTGGCCACGGCGGTTAAAGACTTATTGGGGTTGCTCGGCTGGCGCTGAACGCAAAACACGCCCTAAACGCCAGTCACGGGCGCCGGCCAGTTTTGAATTAATCAGTTGTGGTTTTGAGATCTGCGCTTTGAGTTTTGCATTTTTCAACAAAATAGTGCTGGCCTCCATAAATGCTTTGCGGTGTAATGCCCGACGACTTATGAGCGAAACCATTCTCGGTACCGGACTCGACCTGGTCGAATGCGACCGCATCCGGCAATCCGTCGAAAAATTCGGCGCGCGGTTCCTGCGCCGCGTGTTTTGCGTGGCGGAACGGGACTACGCCCAGCGCCAGAAATTTCCCCACCGTCACCTCGCCGCCCGCTTCGCCGCCAAGGAGGCGGTCGGCAAGGCGTTCGGCATCGGCATCGGCGCGCAACTCGGGTGGCGAGACATCGAGGTGCGGCGCGGCGACCGCGGCGAGCCGCGCATCCAATTGCGCGGTGGCGGCGCAGCGTTGCTGCGCCAACGCGGCGGCGGGCGGGTCATGGTCAGCCTCACTCACACCGAACATTATGCCGCCGCCACGGCGGTCATTGTCAGCGCATGAAAGTCGTCCCGCCAGCCACGGTGCAGAATTGGGAACAGGACACGCTCGCCGCGGGCATCACCGTCAGCGCCCTGATGCGGCAGGCGGTGGACGGTTGTTTCCATTTCATCACCGAAAAATTCCCCGTGCCGGGCGCGGCCCTGTTCCTCTGCGGCAAGGGCAACAACGGCAACGACGGCCTCTGGCTGGCGGGCCGCCTGGCGGACAGCGGCTGGGACGTTGAGGTGCTTCTCACCGAGTCGCCGACCACCCGCAAGCTGGTGGATTCCCCCGCCATCCGCGCGGCGCTGGCCAACGCCCAAGTCTGGCCGGCCTGCCGTTCCTATCATCTCGATGACCGGGAACCCGCGCTGGTGTTTGACTGCCTGCTGGGCGTCGGCGCTGCCGGTGAACCCGCCGGCGTGACCCGCGAGGTGCTGGAATGGTGGCAAACTCAGCGCCGGCCCTGGCACACCACGGTCAGCATTGACACCCCGTCCGGCCTCAACGCGGACACCGGCCACGCCGCCGCCTGCGCGTTCCAGGCCGATTTCACCCTGGCCATCGGCGCGGTGAAACAAGGCTGCCTGGGCGGGGATGGTAGTAAAATTTCCGGCCGCCTCGCGCCGATTCCGCTGACCATCTACCAGGACGGGGCCGATCATTTCGCCGATTTCTTTGACCTGCCCATGTCACGGGAACTGGCCCAGGCGCTGCCCGCTGTCACTCATAAATATCAGCGGGGCGACTTGGCGGTATTCGCCGGCAGCCCCGGATTCCTGGGCGCCGCGGTGCTGACCACCCGCGCCGCCCTGCGCGCCGGGGCCGGCGTGGTCCGGTTGTTTTGCCATCCCGACTGCTATCGCGAGTTGTCACTGGCCACGCCGGAGGTGCTGACGCAGCCGTGGGACGGGCAGAATGTGCCGACGCAGGCGCTCACCGCGGATGCCTGGGCGGTCGGGCCGGGTTTCGGCACCGACCAGGCCGCCGAACGGAAATTTTCCCTGTTGTTGCGCACCGCCACCCGTCCGCTGTTGCTGGATGCCGACGCCTTGCTGTTGCTCAACACCCAGTCGCAACTTATCCCGACCCGCAAAAACCCCATCATTCTAACCCCGCATGAAGGTGAGTTTCAGCGGTTGCGCGGCACTGTCATTACCAATCGCCAGCACGATTCCGTCACCTGGGTTAACAAATATCCCAACACTATCCTGGTGTTGAAGGGCGCCAACACGCTGATTACCGAATATAATCACCTGCCCTCCTACAATTCCAGCGGCAACCCCGGCCTGGCCACCGCCGGTTCGGGCGACGTGCTTTCGGGGATCATCAGCGCCCTGCTCGCGCAAGGCATGACGGCTTTCGACGCGGCCCGGCTGGGAACCTACTGGCACGGGCTGGCCGCCGATACCGCGCTGACCGAGCAAACCGAGCAGACGCTGCTGGCCAGCGATGTCATCCATCAGCTGAGCACAGCCTGGAAAAAGATCCGTCCGCTGAATTAATCATGGTCAGCGGCGTGGAGTGCCGTGCTCCCGAACGGCTTTAACTCAATTCCCGCAAACGAAGCTGGCCGCAGGCGGCGTCAATGTCGCGGCCTTTTTCGAGGCGAACGGTGGCGGCGACTCCCGCGGCTTTGACGGTGGCAACAAAGTTTTTGATGTCACGGTCAGCGGGGCGCTCCCACGGCAGGCCCTCGACTTGATTGTACGGTATCAGGTTGATTTTGGCGTTCAGACGCCTGGCATGGGCGGCCAGCAGCGCGGCTTGCCGCTCGCTGTCGTTGACGCCGCGAATCAAGATGAATTCGAAGGTGAGCATCTGCTTTTTGCGTTCCTGGTAATAGGCGCAGGCGTCGAACAGTTGTTCCAGCGGATACTTTCGGTTGACCGGCATGAGGCGGTTGCGCGTCGCGTTGTCCGCGCCGTGCAGGCTGATGGCGAGGCGCAACTGGCGCGGCTGGTCGGCGAGGGCGCGGATTTGCGGGACGATGCCGCTGGTGCTGACGGTGATGCGGCGGGCGCCGAGACGCAGGCCCCAGTCGGCGTTGATGACCTCGATGGCGGCCAGCAGGTTGCGGTAATTAGCCAGCGGCTCGCCCATGCCCATGAAGACGAGGTTGTTGACGGTTGCGCCGCTGAGTTTTTCCACTTGCATGATTTGGGCGATGAGTTCGCCGGGGCTGAGGTTTTTTTTCCAGCCAGCCAGGCCGCTGGCGCAGAATTTGCAACCGTAGGCGCAACCGACCTGGGCGGAGACGCAGAGGGTGAAGCGGTCGGCGCGCTCGCCGTAGAGCGCCGGGTTGGCGGGAATCAACACGCTTTCGATGAAGTCGCCGCAACTGAGCCGGAACAAAAATTTGCGGGTGGTGTCGCGGGAACCCTGGGTGCGAACGTGTTGCAGGGGGGCAAGCTCATAGTCAGCGGCGAGTTGCTGGCGAAAGGCGGCAGGCAGGCTGGTCATCAGGGAGAAGGATTCGGCGCGGCGCCGGAAAATCCAGTCGGTCAATTGCCGGCGGCGGTAGGCGGGCGCGGCACCGAGTTGCCAGTCGTCGGGCGATTGGTCGAGCAGCAGCGGCTTGGCGGCGGGCGAGGCGGGCATGACAGACTCTCGGAAAGTTTTTTAGGTTTTTTAAGTTGGCGCGGTACCGCGTAACTTAACAAACTCAGAAAATCTAAAAAACTTAAAAAACTTTCCTATTTCGCTCCATGGAAACGCAGGACGGCGGGGATGGTTTTGCACAGGATTTTGAGGTCCAGCCAGATGCTCCAGTGGTCGATGTATTGCAGGTCGAGGTTGACCCAGTCAGCGAAGGCTTTGACTTCGTTGCGACCCTGGATTTGCCAGAGGCAGGTGATGCCGGGTTTGACGCTGAGGCGGCGGCGCTGGGTATTTTCGCTGATGGCGAGGGTTTCATACACGGGCAGCGGGCGCGGGCCGACCAGGCTCATTTCGCCTTTGAGGACGTTGATGAATTGGGGCAGTTCATCCAGGCTGGTTTTGCGCAGGAAGCGACCGAGAGGGGTGACGCGGGGATCGTTGGTGACTTTGAACACCGGGCCGGTCATTTCGTTGTGACGGTCCAGTTCGGATTTGAGTTGCTCGGCGTTGGCGACCATGGAGCGGAATTTGTACATGATGAACGGCCGGCCGTGCAGGCCGCTGCGTTGTTGTTTGAAAAAGACCGGGCCGCGGTCGGTGAGTTTGATCAGGACGCTGATCAGCAGCATCGGCAGGCTGCCGGCGGCCAGTAACAGCAGCGCGCCGACGCGATCCATGATGCTTTTGCACAGGATTTCCCAGGAGTTGTCCGGGGTGGAGCGGAAAATCAACATCGGATGATTGAGGAAGTAATCCACCTTGACGCGGGCGACGCTGGTTTCGAACAGGTTGGTGGCCAGCCAGGTTTCGACGCCTTCCTCCTCGCTGGCCTGGATGAGTTGGGAGATGTCGTGGAAAGAGGTGTGTTTGACGTCAAAGATCACCAGGTGGATAGCGTCATTGTGCAGGCAACGGACGAAGCCGGCATTGTCAATCTCGGCGACGTGGACTTGGCGGATCAGCCGCAGCTCGAATTCCGGGTGGTCATTGAGTTCTTGTTCCCAGTTGGTGAGCGGCTGACGGTCGGTGACCAGCAGCAAGTTTTGCCGGCGTTGCGGGATGTGGCGCAGGATTATTTGCGACACTATCTGGTGCCGCAGATATAGGAACAGGGAGCAGAACGGGATGAAAATCAGGCACACGGAGCGGGCCAGGAAATTGATACGCCCGAGGAACAGGGTAAACACGATGCAAATGAAGACCCAGGTGGCGGTTTGGACGCACAGGTTGAGAATGTCGCCGCGCCGCCGGGTGGCGCCCAGGTTGTAGAAACCGATTTTGGCGTGAATCAGCGGGGTCAGGATGGCGACCGGAATCAACAGGTAAAGATATTCCAGCGACAGGGTGGTGTCCGGCAATTGGACGAAGAACAGGGATTGCGGCAGGTACGCGCGCGCACCCACGGCGGCCAGCCAGGCCAGGCACGCGGCAACGCTGTCCAACAATTGGCACGCGCCCTGGCGAATTTTATGTTTGGCGAATGGCATTCCCACTAAGCAAACCGGAATTGACGCCCGCTGTCAAAGCAATGCGATAATTATAATGCCAACTCACCGGCCACCCCTCGCGCGACCGCCGCACCGTCAGCGGCGCAACCGGTCGCCAACCCGGACGCACGGTCAGCGGGCGCGCGGGGAACTTTTGCTGTACACCGCCACCGGGGCGCGGTAAATTCCGTGCTAATCAAGCCGGGGCGGAGAGCGATTCCCCGGTCGCCGGAATTTCGCTGATGGGTAATTATTTAACAATCGGGTTATGGGCGGGACTGCTGACACTCAGCGGCTTGCCAGCCATGAGCCGGGCCGAGGAGCCGGTCGTTGCCGGCCAGGCGGCGCTGTTGGTGGAGATGCCAACCGGACGGGTGCTGTATGCCAGGCATCCCGACCGCCAATACGCCCCGGCCAGCACCATCAAGCTGCTCACCGCCTTGCTCGTCTGGGAACGCACCAAATTGCAGGGCAGCGTGCGGGTGCGAACGGCGGACACGCGGGTCGAGCCGAGCCACATCCCGTTGCGCGGCGGCGAAGTGGTGTCGGTGAATCAACTGACACATGCCTTGCTCATCGGTTCCGACAACGACAGCGCCATGGCCCTGGCCCGTTACACGGCCGGCTCGGTGGACGAATTTGTCGCCCTGATGAACGCCCGGGCCAGGCAGCTTGGCTGTACCGGCACCGTGGTTAAAAATCCGCACGGCCTGCCGGTCAGGGGGCAATACACCACCGCCAGCGACATGCTGAAAATTTTCGAGGCCGCGCTGGCGGTGCCGGCGTTGCGGGACATCTGCGCCACGTCCCGTTACCGGCTCACCACCGAAATCGGCGCCCAGACCATCAAGAATCACAACAAATTGCTGGGAACTTACGCCGGCATGGGGCCGGCCAAGACCGGGTGGACAGCCTCCTCGCGCCACACCTACGCCGCCAGCGCCACGCGCGACGGGCGGGAATTGCGCCTGATTATTCTCAACAGCCCGAACAAATGGGACGACGCGCGGGCGTTGCTCGACTACGGCTTCGGCGTGTCACCGTCAGTGCCGCCGCCGCTGGTCGCCGCCGCTGATCATCAGCCTCAGCCACCATCGCCCGCCACCGGCCGCCTGCCCCTCGCCAATCCGCCGCCGGTCACCCCGGCCACCGCCAACCAGGCGCTGACGGTGTATAAAGTGAAAAAAGGCGACACCCTCAGCGCCATTTGCCGCCGTTTCGACGTGAGCATGAAAACCGTGCTGCGCCACAACAATCTGCCAGACCCGCACAAAATCAATCCCGGACTGGTGTTATATATCCCGTTGCAGGGTTAAATTCCAAATTTCAAAATCCAAAAACAAAAAGGTTCAAGTCCAGATTAGCTGGTAATAAACCGCCACTGAACTAGGCTTGAAGTATGAAGACACGAAGCTTTGTTTGAAAAAGCAGCCTTCGTGTCTGGGTGGTTCATCAATAAAAAATCTCCGCGCCTCCGTGTCTCAGCGGTTAAGTTCGAGTTGTCACAGATCGCCAGGCGCTATTTTATCGGCGGCGGTCTTTTTCTATCACCGCGTAGGCGTTGTGATTGTGAATGCTTTCCATGTTCTCGGCCTCGACGCGATACCAGGTGATGCGCGGTTTTTTGTTGCAGCGCAACGCGACGTTCCGCACCAGGTCTTCCACAAACACGGGACGGTCGTAAGCCTGCTCGGTGACGAATTTTTCGTCGGGGCGCTTGAGCAGCGAGTAGAGTTCGCAACTCGCGGAATCCTCGATCAGCGCGATGGCGTCCTCAATCCACACGACTTTTTTGAACCGCACGCTGAGGGTGACGTGGCCGCGCTGGTTGTGCGCGCCGCGCGCGCTGATGGCTTTGCTGCACGGGCACAGTGTGGTGACCGGCACAATCACGGTCAGCATGAAATCCAGCTGGTCGCCGTCGGCGGCGGCGTCGAAGCGGGCGACATAGTCCATCAGCCCGACGCTGCGGGTGACCGGCGATTGTTTTTCAAGAAAGAACGGAAACTCCATCGCGAGGTGCGCGGCGCGGGCGTTGAGTTTTTTTTGCAGGGCGCGCAGGATGCCGCTGATGTTCTCGACGTGGATGAGCCGCCCGTGCGAGTTGAGCACTTCGAGAAAACGGCTCATGTGCGTGCCTTTGAAATGGTGCGGCAAGTCCACGGTCAGCGCGATGGTGGCGACCGTGTTCTGGCGCTGGTGCGCCTTGTCGGCGATTTGCACCGGGTATTTCAGTCCCTTGACGCCGACTTTGTCAATGCGCAGCCGGCGGGTGTCGCGGGTGCTTTGGGTGTCGTGCAGTGCGGGGACAGGGTTCTTGCGCATACGGACAAACTAGCGTAATCACGGGAAGAGTGAAGAGTGAAAAACGGCCGGGCGATTGCCCCGTGTGTAATCGCGGCTTCACTTTGCGTGAGTCATTGGTCGCCGCATGTAATTGCGGCTTCACTTTGCGTGAGTCATTTGCCGCCGCGTGTAATTGCGGCTTCACTTTTTATCCGGCACTCTACATGCTGTCTGGCGTGCGCGCATGGTATTTGCTGACGCTGTCCGGTTTGCTGTCGCTGCTGGCGGTGACGGACTTGCGAGCCACCACACATACAATCAAGCCGGGGGACACGCTGTACAGCCTGAGCCGCGTTTACGGCGTCAGCGTGAACGCAATCACCGCCGCCAATCCCGGCCTGGACGCGACGGCGCTGCGGGTCGGACAGCGGGTGACCATTCCCGACCAGGCGGAGCGCGCCGCCGCGCCACCGGCCGACCCGCCCCCGGCGCCGGCCACACCGTCAGCGCCGCCGGTGCATGTGGTGAAGAAAGGCGACACGCTGACCACCATCGCCCGCCAGCGCCAAGTCACGGTCAGCGACTTGAAAGCCTGGAACCGGCTGGCGACCGCCCAAATCCGGGTCGGGCAAAAATTGCAAACCGCCGCGCCGTCAGCGCCGCCGGCACCGTCCGCCGGCGTCGGGGAAACGGGCAAATACCTGTTTGTGTCCAAGGTGAAAAAGCAAATTGACGCGCCGCGGATTGCGCGCGCCTGGAAATATATCGTGGTGCATCACAGCGGCAGCGGCAGCGGCAACGCGCGGATTTTTGATTATTATCATCGCAGTCGCGGCATGGAAAACGGCTTGGCCTACCATTTTGTCATCGGCAACGGCTCGGAGTCCGGCGACGGCGAAATCGAGGTCGGCGGGCGCTGGCCGCGGCAATTGAAAGGCGGCCATCTGCGCAGCGACGGGCAAAACGAAGTGGCCATCGGCATTTGCCTGGTCGGCAATTTTGACCGGGAGCGGCCGACCCGCAAGCAGATTGCCGCGCTGATTGAATTGGTAAATTATCTGGGCAAACGAACGGCGGCGGCGGATTATCCGCGACCGCGGTTCGTGTTGCACCGCGACATCAACATCAGGCCGACCGACTGTCCGGGGCGGAATTTCCCGGCGGCGGCCATGTATCAGATGTTCGGCGCCTGGCAAGGCGAGTGAGGCATTATGAAACTAAGTTCGATACAAATTGGCTGGACGCTGACGGTGGTGACGACGGTGGGCTTTCTGATGCCGTGGGTGCGCTTCGCGCCGCCGAGCACGTTTGCCAACCAAGCGGCGATTGTCGCGCAATTGGTTGAGGATGACTGGCGGTGCGATTATGTGCTGATGACCCGGCACGACTGGCGGATGCTGCGGCAAAATCCGGCGGCGGGGGCGACGGGGTTTCAGGTCGCGCTGGCGGAGCGCGGCAACGCTGACGATGCGGCCCGCGCGCTGGCGGAAATTTTGTGCGGCGCCGCGGGAGGCAAAAACAAATTGCTGCTGCTCATTCCCCTGCTGGCGGCCGGGGGCGCGCTGACGCTGACGCGGCGGCAACCGGCTCGGCGCTGGCTGGCGGCGCTGACGGTGGCGGAACTGGCGGTGTATGTTTATCTGCGCTGGCAGTTGCGCGCCGCGTATGTGGACCGGCTGACGCTGGAACTGAACTGGGGCTGGTGGCTGACGTGGTACGGCCTGGCGCTGCTGGCGCTGACGCAACTGGCGCGCCTGCTGTTGCCGTCGAAAATCAAATGGTAACGGCCGAACTGCTTTTACCGAAAGATACGGAGTTACTGAAGGCTGGTTGATTGGCAGCGGCCACCGCCATGCCTGCGGATGTTTAGGATTTCTTTTGCCCGCCGCTGTCGTCCGGGTTGTCGGCGCTGACGCTGGTGCCGGGCGGCTGTTCCGGTTTTTTACCGTCGCCCTCGCGCAACGCCTTGTTAAACTCACGCTCCACATCATCCTTGGCTTTTTTGAACTCGGTGATGCTTTTGCCCAGCCCACGGGCCAGCATCGGCAGCTTGTTGGCGCCGAACAACAGCACCACAATCGCCAAAATCCAAATCCAATCGGATCCGTGGGGCAAACCTATAGCCAGCGTGGGAATTATCATGCTTCGCAAGGTATGATGTTTAACGGCCTTTGGCAATGAGATTCATCGTCAGCGGCTGGTTAAAAACTATTTGGTTTTATCACGGTCAGCGTGTTTAATCGCGAGTTTTATCGCAAAATAAATGCCCAGGAACAGCGCGAGCAGGATCACCGGAAAAATGAGCATAAGCCAAATCCAGTCGGATCCATGAGGCAGCCCTATGGCGAACATCGGCGTAATCATAACGCGGATAATATTCAATACTGACGGATACTTGGCAATGAGATTCCAACTTGACAGCAGGCCGGTAAAAATCGGATAGTCTAAGCTCATGTCGTCACGCAACCCATCTTCCTCGTCCAAGCCAAAATACCAACGCATCCTGTTGAAACTGAGCGGAGAGGTGTTGGCGGGCGACAGCGAGCCGGTTTCTCCCGAAGTCAGCCGCAACATCGCCCGGCAAATCAAAGGCATCCACCACATCGGCGTGCAGGTGGCGGTGGTCATCGGCGGCGGCAACATCTGGCGCGGCCTGACTCACAGCAACGAGGGCATGGACCGCAGCACCGCCGATTACATGGGTATGCTGGCCACGGTCATCAACAGCCTCGCCTTGCAGGACGCGCTGGAGCAGGAGGGCGTGATGACCCGCGTGCAAACCGCCATTGAAATGAAAAATGTCGCCGAGCCGTTCATCCGCCGCCGCGCCATCCGGCACCTGGAAAAAGGCCGGGTGGTGATTTTCGGCGCGGGCACCGGCAGCCCGTTTTTCTCAACCGACACCACGGCCGCGCTGCGGGCGAGCGAAATCGGCGCTGACGTTCTACTCAAGGCGACCAAGGTGGACGGCATTTACGATTGCGACCCGAAAAAAAATCCGCGGGCCAAACGCTACGCGCGCATCAGCTACCTGGACGCGCTGCGCCGGCGCCTGCAAGTGATGGATTCCACCGCCTTCAGCCTGTGCATGGACAACCACGTGCCGATCATCGTGTTCGACATGTTCAAGCCGGGCAATTTAAAACGTGTTGCCTTGGGCGAAACCGTAGGCACACTGGTCACGGAGAAATAACTTATGCCAGCAGACGAAATCTTATTCGAAGCCGAGGAAAAAATGGAAAAAACCCTGGGCAAAATCCAGGAGGAATTTTCCGCCGTGCGCACCGGCAAAGCCTCGCCCGCGTTGGTCGAGCATATCCGCGTCAACGCCTACGGCACCACCATGACGCTGCGCGAAATGGCCGGCATCACCTGTCCGGAGCCGCGCCTGATCATGATTCAGCCCTGGGACATCTCGAATGTTGACCCCATCCGCAAGGCGCTGGAAGAATCCAAGCTCGGCGTCAACCCGCTGATTGACGGCAAAATCATCCGCATCCCGATTCCCGAATTATCCGAGGAACGCCGCCGCGACCTGACCAAAGTGGTGAAAAGAATTGCCGAGGACGGCAAAATCGCCATCCGCGCCATCCGTCGCGACGCGCTGGACCGGCTCAAGAAAGAGCAAAAGGCCGGCGACCTCACTGAGGATGAACTGGCCACCGCCGAGAAGGAAACACAAAAACTGACCGATGCCCACGGTGAAAAAATTGACAAAGCCTTCACCGCCAAGGAAACGGAACTGATGAGCGTTTGAAAGTGCCAAACTGAACAGACCGCCGCTGACGTTGTCCCCCGCCAAATCGAAAAAGCCTGCAGCGTAGGGTTATATCCACTGGGAGCGCCGGCTTCCAGCCGGCAGATGGCCCCAACACAGCCGGCAAGATGCCGGCGCTCCCAGTGATGGCAGGATGTTGCGCGCTGCAAATGCCGGTATCCCACCGTCATCCCGAGCGCAGCTGAGGAATCGGCAAGCCTCAGCTCGTGAGATTGACTGGTCTTGTCGCTATTTTAAGGTGAACTGCTATATATTCGGATAGACTTCAGGCATGAACGGCAGCTGTTATCTCATCACCCGCGCGCGCGCGCAGAACGGCGAGTTGCGGCGGTTGCTGGCGGCGCGCGGCGCGCACGTGGTGGAGTTGCCGATGTTGCAAATCAGGCCGCTGCCGGTGACTTTGCCGGCGGCGCTGGCGGCGGATTACCGCTGGCTGGTGTTCACCAGCGTCAACGGGGTGGAATGTTTTTTTCGGCAATGGGCCGCTGACGGTCATGCTGTCCGTGACCTGGCCGGTCTCCACCTCGCCGCGGTCGGCGGCGCGACCGGCGCGCGGCTGCGGGCGCTGGGGCTGACGGTGACGTTCACGCCGACAAGGCACACGGCGGCGCGGTTGTGCGCCGAATGGCCGGCCGCCGCTGACCGTGACGGCGGCGCGGTGCTGCACGTTTGCGGACGCGGGGCCGACGATACCGTGGTCTCGCGCCTGGCGCGGCTGGGGCACCGGGCGCGGCGATTGGCAGTGTATGCGACCGTGCCCGTTGACGACGCGGCGGCGCGCTGGCGCGAAGTGTCAGCCTCAGCGAAGCCGGACTGGGTGATTTTTTGCAGCGCCTCGTCCGCGCGCGAATTCCGGCGGGCGGTTGGCGGTGAGTTGCCGGCGGGGTTGAAAATCGCCAGCCTCGGCCCGGTCACCAGCGCCGCCATCCGCGCGGCGGGCTGGCCGGTGAACTTGGAAGCCTCGGTGAGCCGGGTGGCAACATTGGTGGAAGAGTTAACGGCTTTATAAAAGTTTGTTGAGTTACGCGGTACCGCGTCAACTTACCCAAACCCACACAAACTTTCTCAGCAGCAGCGGGGCTGGCAACCTTTTGATTGCGGGCGCGCGGCGGCGGAGGTAATTTTTACGCTGACGATGAACACAGACTGGCGGGAACGAGTGCGGCAACTCAAGCGTGAGCGCAACGCGGTGATTCTGGCGCATAATTACCAGACCGCCGACATTCAGGAGGTGGCCGATTATGTCGGCGACTCGCTCGGTTTGTCCTACCGCGCGCAGGCCGCTGACGCTGACGTGATCCTGTTCTGCGGCGTGCATTTCATGGCGGAGACGGCGAAGATTGTCAATCCGCGCAAGACGGTGATTCTGCCGGACGCGAGCGCGGGCTGCTCGCTGGCGGATTCCTGCCCGGCGGACGAGTTGAAAAAATACCTGGCCGCGCATCCCGGCAAATACGTGGTTTCCTACATCAACTGCTCGGCGGGCGTGAAGGCGCTGAGCGACGTGATTTGCACCTCCGGCAACGCGGTGAACATCGTCAACCGCGCGCCCGCTGACCGTGACCTCCTGTTTCTGCCCGACCAAAACCTCGGCGAGTGGGTGACGCAAAAAACCGGGCGCCGGATGGAATTGTGGCGCGGCAATTGCCATGTCCATGTCGAGTTCACCCACGCCGGCATTCAAAAAATTCGCGACCAATATCCCGCCGCGCCCGTCGTCGCGCATCCCGAATGCACCCGCGCGGTGCGGCTGCTGGCGGACGAGGTGTGCTCGACGGAAAAGATGATTGATTACTGCCGGCGCTCACCGTCAGCGGCGTTCATCATCGTCACGGAATCGGGAATGCTGCACCGGCTGCGGCGCGAGGTGCCCGGCAAGACTTTCATCGCGGGGCCGACCGCGCGGTGCGCCTGCAACGACTGCCGGTACATGAAGCTGAACACGCTGGAGAAAATGGCCGCCGCGCTGGCGACGCTGACGCCGCGCGTCGAGTTGCCGGACGACCTCATCGTCAGCGCCGCCGCGCCGATTCAGCGGATGCTGGACTGGAGCCGCTGAGATTCGGCGCAAGGATCGGCGCTGATGCGCCGCCGCGGCCGGGCTGACGGTGATGGTGTGGGGTAACGGCATCTGGCGTGGGATTTTCAAGACTACTTTTTCCTCGCGACACCCGCTGTCAGCGGGTAAATTTTCGGCATCATGTTGCGTTTTCTAATAGCGGTGTGCCTCGCGGCCGGCGCGTGCGGCGCGGCCGCCGCTGACGGTGACGACGACCAGAACGCGCGTTATCGCAGCTCGCTGATGGTGGCGACGGTGCTGGAAAAAATCCGCCAGGAATATGTTGACCCGGACGAGGTGAATTATCACAAGCTGACCTACTCGGCGCTGGAGGGCATGATGTCGTCGCTCGACCCGTATTGCGAGTTTCTCGACCCGCGGCGCTACGAGGAGATGCGCCACGACACCGAGGGCGAGTTCGGCGGCCTCGGCATTTACATCGGCGTGCAAAACCGCGCGCTGGTCATCAACATGCCCATCGAGGGCGGCCCGGCGTTCCGCGCCGGCGTGATGCCGGGCGACTGGATTGTGAAAATCAACGGCCAGTCCACCAAGGGGCTGTCGCTGAACGAGGCGATCCGCCTGTTGCGCGGCAAGACCGGCGAGCCGATCACCCTGGTCCTGTTCCGGCCCGCCGGCAACGAGACCAAGGAAGTGACGCTGACGCGCGAGATCATCAGCGTGCCGACCATTCGCGGGACGCGGGTGCTGAACGCTGACCGTGACGACGCGGATAAAATCGGTTATTTGCGCATCACGCAATTCGGCGACAAGACCCTGGACGAGTTCAACCAGGCAATGAAAGTGTTGCTAGACAAAGGCCGGGGCGGGGGCATAAAGGCGCTGGTGCTGGATTTGCGCAACAATCCGGGCGGCCTGCTGGAGGTCGCGGTGCAGGTGGCGGGCAAGTTCACGCCGGAGGGCACGGTGATTGTCACCACCGAGGGGCGAGTCGGCGCCAACCGCGTCGCCGCCCACCAGGCGCGGGGCCGGGAGCACTGGTTGCAGTTGCCGCTGGTGGTGCTGATCAACCGCCACAGCGCCAGCGGCGCGGAAATCGTGGCGGGTTCGCTGAAGGATTTGCGCCGGGCGATTCTGATCGGCGAGACTTCCTACGGCAAGGGGTCGGTGCAAACCGTGCAGCCGCTGGACCCGAGCCTCAATCCGCCGGTGGCGCTGCGGCTGACCACGGCGCGTTATTACACGCCAAGCCACAACCCGATCAACAAGGTGGGCATTGCGCCGGACATCGAGATGCCGGTGACGCCGGAGCAGGAGCGGGCGATTTTACGCAAGCAGAACTTGTATCTGCTCGGCGCGGACGAGCGGCGGCAACTGGACGCGGTCCGCGACGAGCAACTCGACCGCGCCGTGACGGTGCTGCGCGGCGTGCTGTTGTTCAATCGCCGCCGGGCGCAACTACACGCCGCGGCCAGCCCCAGTTGGAATTGATTGCGGTATGCGCGTGCTCGGCATTGAAACCTCCTGCGACGAAACTTCCGTCGCCATCGTGGAAAGCACCGGCGGCGCGCTGACGGTGACCCGGCAGGAAATTGCCTCGCAAATCGAACAGCACCGCGCGTTCGGCGGCGTGGTGCCGGAACTGGCAACGCGGCAGCATTTGCTGCGGCTCGACCCGATGGTGCGAGAGGCGCTGACGGTGACGCCACTGTCAGCGGTGGACGGCGTCGCCGTGACGGTCGGGCCGGGGTTGGCTACTTCGCTGTTGGTGGGCGCCAGCTACGCCAAGGCGCTGGCGCTGGCGGCCGGCAAGCCGTGGCTGGGCGTCAACCACCTGGAGGGGCATTTGTTCTCGCCGTTCCTGTCGCGCGGCCTGCCGCCGGGGCGGCCGCACGTGGCGCTCATCGTCAGCGGCGGCCACACGTTGCTGGTGAATGTTCGCGGGATATTGGATTATGAGTTGCTAGGCGGCACGCTCGACGACGCCGCCGGCGAGGCGTTCGACAAGGTTGCCAGGCTGCTCGGCCTGCCGTACCCCGGCGGGCCGGAGGTGGAGCGACTCGCGCGCCAGGGCGATCCGCGCGCCGTGAAATTCCCGCGCTCGATGCTCGACTCCGGCGACGACAACTTCAGCTTCAGCGGCCTGAAAACCGCCGTGCGCGTGCATTTGCAGAAACCGGGGCGCGCCGCGCCGGCGGATGTTTGCGCCGCGTTTCAACAGGCGGTCAGCGAGGTGTTGGTCGGCAAAACCGTCCGCGCCGCCCGACGGCTGGGCGCGGACACCTTCACCGTCAGCGGCGGCGTGAGCTGCAACCGGACCCTGCGCGCCGCCTTCGAGCAAGCCGCTGACCGCGCGGGCCTGCAAGCGCTGGTGGCCGCGCCGGAATACAGCACGGACAACGCGGCGATGATCGCGGCGGTGGCGGCCTGCCGCTTCGAGCGCGGCGAACAGTCGCCGTGGGATCTGGACGTGAACCCGAATCTGCGGCTGGCCGCTGATTAACCGCGGAGACGCGGAGGCGCAGAGATTTTTTATTGATGAACCACCAAGACACGAAGGCTATTTTTCAAATAAACCTTCGTGCCTTGGTGTCTTCGTGGTGCAAATGGTCTTTAGAATTGGTGCCGGTAGCCCGCGGTCAGGCCCCAGGGTTTGTCGTACTTGTCGCCGAAGCTGGCTTCGTAATCCAAGTGGAGCTGATTGTTGGTGTCGAGTTGCCAGATGAGGCCGCCGCCTAACTCGGCTCTGGCACCGTCAGTGTTGGCGCGGGTGGATTGATAGCCGTTTCTGATGGTGCCGCCGCTGCTGATGGTTTCGACGCCGCTGATTTTCACGTAGGGTTGTAACGCGCCGCCGTTGGTGAGTTTGATGGTGCGACCGAACACGCTGCCGATGCGGAATTGCAGGGCGTCGAGGTCTTGGGCGCTGATGGTCAGCGGGCCGGCGGTGTAATCCTCAGCGAGGATGTGGAGGTAGTTGACTTGGAACTGGGGTTCGATGAACCAAGCATCGCTGAAGGTGAACTTCTTGCCGATTTCGAGGCTGCCGCCGAGGTTCACGTCGCTGTAGTTGGCGGTGAGTTGGGTGGTGCCGTAGGGGGCTTTCAAGTCGTTGTTGACACTGGCGGCTTTGAAGGTGGCGTCGAGGTAGAAGCCGCTGCTGTGGAGCCAAGTGGCGTAGAGGCCGCCGTAGTAACTGTTGAGTTCACCGTCAGCGCCGGGGGTGCGGTAATCTATATCGCTGCGGCCGTAGCCGGCATACATTCCAAGATACAAGTCACTGTCAGCGCTGATGGTGAACTTATGGTCAGTGCCGAGATCGATGCCGTAGATGAGTTGTTCATAGGCTTTGCCTGCTACTTGGCTGCCGACGTTTAGCTGTTGGCCGTAGCTTCTGAGCCAGATGTTTTCGATGAGGCTGTTGTATGGAGCGCGGACATCCTTGTCCGCCAGCGGGCGGGACGCCCGCGCTCCATAATGCAACTCGCCCATGCGCTTGAGCAGACTGTTTTGCTGCGCGAACCACATGGCTTGTTGGATGGCCACGCTGCTGTTCAATACGGCGCCAGCGGGGCTGGTGCCTTTTTTGATGAAATGGTCGCCGTCTTTGATGACGGTATCGATGCCCCAGTCGATGGGATCCCATTGCCAATGTTCGGTGCCGTCGCCGCTGACGACGCCGGGGAGTACGTCGTTGGGATTGAGTTGGCCGTTGCCGGTGGTGTCGATGTGGACTTTGCCTTCACCGTCAGCGGTGTCAGTGACAATGATGGAGCCGCCTGCGCCGGTGTCGCTATTAACGCTGATGGTGACGGTGCCGGTATTGGTCAGGTTGTCGAAGATGACTTCGTAATCGCCGATGTTCCAGGTGCCGTTATTCTCGCCGTAGTTGCCGTGGCTGTTTTTATTGAAGGTCCAGATGCTGTCGCCGCCGGTGATGAGGTCGCCGCCGTGGTAGCCGCCAGTGCCGATGGAGTTATTGTCGAGGGTGACGACTAGCACGCCGTCGCCAGCGTTGATGACGTCGCCGGTCACGGTGCTGTGGTTGAAGTTCACGGTCAGGGTGCCGCTGGCGCTGTTGGTGAGGTCGCCGTTGACGCCGGGGCCGCCGTTGATGTCCACGGTGGCGGCGGTGGTGGTGGTGCTGTTGATGCCGCCCGTCACGTCGGTGGTGTCCACGTTGTTCAAGGTGACATAAGCGTGGCCGGTTTGGGTTCCTCCAATGAGCAACAAACCGACGTCGCTCACCAAGGTGCCGCCGGTGACGACCAAGGTCGCGTCATAGGCAAGGTCGTTGTCGTTGGCGACACTTAATACCGGCCTCGTGCCGGTCGAGATAACCAAGCTGTCATTCAGTATCAGCGTGCCGCCGAGATGGCTGCTGGTTGGTACTGCCGCCTCAATGGTTACCTGGTCGGCGATGATGGTGCCGCCCCACTGCGCGTTGAGACCGCTCCACTCGCTAAGTATCGTCACCTGCTTCAACTTCACCATCCCGTCGAAGCCTTCACCGATTGTGCCAAAGCCCCGGCCCTGCACCGTGATCAGCAGGTTTTCGGCAATGATCTGGCCGGAACTGTTATAACCATCATTACCACCTGCATTCAAAGCTCTCTGCCCCCATTCACCACCCGTGCCGCTGGTGATGATGGAACCGCCATTGACGGCTACGATTGCTGAGTTTACTGCTCTTATCCCAATCGCGTCATGACTACCGCTGACCACGATACTGACCTGTTCCAAGGTCGCGGTCGAAGTGCCGCCGGCATAAACACCGCTGAGTCCAGAGTCGTAACTATCATTAATCACACTAACCGTGCCGCCGGTGAGGGTGAGCGAGCCTTGGCTGGTGACGTAAGCGGCATGAGTATTAACCGTCGAGGACAAGGTGAGGTCGGTGCCGTGGTAGGTGCCGCTGGTGACGCGCAGCGCGTTGGAGCCGGTGACGGCAGCGTAGGTTTGGTCTGTTTCAGTGACATCTTCTCCCGGGGTGACGTATTTGACGTCCGCGAAGACATTCAACGCGGTGAAGTAAGCGAGCAAATACACGCTCGCTCTGATGCCGCGCCGCTTGGCGGCGAAGCCAACGCTGAGGGCGCAGAGGGTTAGGAGGGTTAGTTTGGGGTGCATGTGGGTTCTTTCGGTTGTTGGTTTGAGTTTGGGGTTAAGAGTGGCGGGGTGGCCGCCGAAGGTGTGGGTTCTCACGTGGTGAGAGGCGTATCTCTCGCTGTGAGACGTGCATCTCACGTGGTGAGAAACGTATCTCTCGGCGTGAGACGCGAATCTCACGTGGTGAGAGACGTATCTCTCGCTGTGAGACGCGAAT
>JAISBF010000212.1 GCA_031266335.1 Verrucomicrobiales bacterium | reverse complement strand
CTCGACCACGCCGACACCGCCCGCGCCGGCGGCATCATGGTGAGCGCGACCAATTCCGGCACGACCCGCGTCACCCTCAACGGCGGCAGCGGCATCACCGGCGACGTGACCAACAGCGGAAGCGGCATGCTGTCCCTCACCCTCAACAACAGCCAACTCACCGGCATTTCCGCCGTCAACAGCAGCGGCATGAGCAACCTCACGCTGAACAATTCCACTTGGACCATGACCGGCAAATCCAGGCTGACCACCTTGCATGGTGACAACGGCAGCATCACCATCGCCAACGTGGCAGGCGCGGACTTAACGGTAAGCGACAGCATCAGCGGGCGAACCAAGCTGAACCTGACCTTGAGCAACGGGGTAAGAGGCCAACAGGAAATCCATGTTGTCGTGGATGAAACCAACGCCATGAACAGCGACACCTTCAGCCTCGGCAACAGCGTCAGCGCGGGCATGCAGACCTACGGCCTGGACAACCGGCTGGACGGCGCGTGGCTGGTGCTGAGCGACAACTTCACCGGCGGCGGCGACGCGGTGCTCAACAGCGCCGCCGCCGTCAGCGGCATGTGGTTTACCCAGCAGGACAACCTGCTCAAGAGGATGGGCGAGCTAAGATACAATGCCCCAAGCAAAGGCAACCTGATTGACAACCTCTGGGTCAGAAGCTACGGCCAACAAACCAACATCAACACCGGCCTCAGCGGCCTGAAAGGTTTCAGCGAAACCCAATACGGCGTTGACCTCGGCACCGACAAGGCTTGGCTCATGGATGATAACAACACTCTCTACACTGGCATCTTCGCCGGCTACGGCAGCGCTGACCGTGACTTCCACAGCGGCTATAACGGTTCCACCGACAGCGGCTACGGCGGCCTCTACGGCACCTGGCTCCACCAAGACGGCTGGTACGCCGACGCCCTCGTCAAAGGCCAGTACTTCGACACCTCCTTCGATGGCGAAGACCACGGCAGCTACCACAGCTACGGCGTCGGCCTGAGCCTCGAACTGGGCCGACAATTCCAATTCGCCGACGGCTGGTTCGCCGAGCCGAGCATCCAAGTCAGCTACCTCCACCTCATCAACGACAACTACAGCACCACCCAAGGCATGAGTGTTGACCTTGACGATGCCGACATCGTGCAGTTCTACGGCGGCGCCAGATTCGGCAGAAACATCCAGCTAAACGGCAACGGCTGGCTGCAACCCTACGTGAAAGTGGGAGCCCTGGAACAAATCAGCACCGGCGGCCAAGTCAAAGCCTCCGGCAACGAATGGCGACCCACCACCGACGGAGCGAGGGGAGTCATCGGCGCGGGCATCGTCTATCAACTCAGTGATGCCGACCAACTCCATCTCGACTACGAAGCCTCCTTCGGCGACAAGTACGACAAACCCTGGGGACTATCAGCGGGCTACCGCCATCAGTTCTAAAAAAACTCGCACCACCAAGACACCAAGGCACGAAGGTTTGTTTAAAAAAACAGCCTTCGTGTCTTCGTGCCTTAGTGGTGAAAAATTCCTCCGCGTCTCCGCGCCTCCGCGGTTAATTGCGATCTCACCATCTGATGCCGCCGCCGGTATTCCGTCGGCGTGAGCGTGGTTTCCAACTTGAAGCGGCGTGAAAAGTACAGCGCGTCGCCAAAGCCGGTGGCGGCGGCGATTGCGCCGACCGGCTGCCGGGTTTCCGCCAGCATCCGCGAGGCCGCGCGGATGCGCTGGTCGAGCAGCCAGCGGCCGGGCGTCACCCGCAGCGTCGCCAGCCAGCGCCGGCGCAAGGTCGGCAGCGACATGCCGTGCCGCCGCGCCAGCGCCGCAAAATCGACCGGTTCACCCAGGCGGTCGCGCAAGCGCGCGACGATGTGCCGGACGGCCTCGTCCTCCGGCTCGGCGGCGGGCAGCAACGACTCCAGCACCAGCCGCTCGCAAACCAGATCCACACGGTCAGCCTCCTGCTCGGGATGGGCGCTGCCGGTGAGGACGCGCAATTCCTCGGCAAGTTGCCAGATGATTTCCGGTCGCGCGACCGGCCAGGCCGGGCGCGATTTGACGACGAAGCCGCGCCGTTGCAGCCAGGCCATGCGCGCGGCGTCGTAGATGAGATACAGTTCGTCCCACGCGCCGTGCGGCGGGCGGGCGCCGTAACGCACCGGCTCGCCGGGCCATTGGGTGATGACACACGGCGCGACCACCGGCCAGCGGCGCCCGGCGTGATGAAACTCGCCGCCGCCGCGCAGGATGAATGAAAAGTTGCATGTGGAGAAGGTCCGTTCAATCCATTCGGTCTTGCCGGTGATGAAGTCCGTGCTTTCCAGCGGGCAGGGCGAATGGCAGCGGCGCGGGTAGGGCGCCCAGTGTTTGATTAAAAAGTGCATGTTTTTGGCCGGAAAATCCATTCCATTGTCAGCGGCGGCTTGTAAATTGCAACTTCAATTATGGCAACTACCTCGCTCCCGCTGCGCGCGGGCATCATCGGGTGCGGCAACATCAGCAACGCTTATTTCAAGCACACTGCTCCGTTTGCCGACTATGTCAAAATCACCGCGTGCGCCGACCTCGACCCGGCGCGCGCCAAGGCCAAGGCCGCGGAGCACGGCATCACGCCGCTGACGGTGCAGGAATTGCTAGCCAGTCCCGACCTTGACGTGGTGCTCAACCTCACCGTGCCGAAGGCGCATGTCGCGGTCAACACCGCCATCCTCAAGGCCGGCAAGCACGCCTATTGCGAGAAGCCGTTCGCGCTGACGGTGAGCGAGGGCAAGAAGGTGCTCGCGCTGGCGAAAAAAATGCGGCGGGTCATCGGCTGCGCCCCCGACACCGTGCTCGGCGGCGGCATCCAGACTTGCCGCAAGCTGATTGACGACGGCGCCATCGGCAAGCCCGTCGCGGCGGTGGCGAACATGCTGTGCCACGGCCACGAAAGCTGGCATCCCAGCCCGGCCTTTTATTACGAGGTCGGTGGCGGGCCGCTGTTCGACATGGGGCCGTATTACCTGACCTCGCTGATCACCCTGCTCGGCCCGGCGCTGACGGTGAAGGCGTCGGCGAAGGCGACCTTCAAGACGCGCAAAATCACCAGCAAGCCGCTGTGCGGCAAAATCATCAAGGTCGAGACGCCGACGCACCTGACCGGCGTGGTCGAGTTCGCCAACGGCGCGACCGCCACGGTGACCATGAGCTTCGACGTGTGGCGGCATCACCTGCCGCTGCTGGAGGTGTACGGCACCGAAGGTTCCATCCAGTGCCCCGACCCGAACGGCTTTGGCGGCGAGGTGCAGACCTGGCAGCCGGGCGACCAGGACTGGCGGAAAGTTCCCCTCACCCACAGCGGCGAAACCGGACGCGGCTTCGGCCTCGCCGAGATGGCGTATTCGATTCAACAGCGGCGGCTCGCGCGGCAGGACGGCTCGCTGGCGTTGCACGTCGTTGACCTCATGGAAGCGTTCCACAAGTCTGCCAAAACCAACCGCACCGTGAAACTCACCACCACCTGCAAGCAGCCGAAGGCGCTGCCGGCGGGCTTGGCGCTGGGCAAGGTGGCGTAAGAAAAGTTTGTTAGGGAAAAAATTATGAAAAAAGCACTGATCATCTATGGTGGCTGGACCGGCCATGAACCCGTTGAAACCGCGGCGCTGCTCGCCGATTTGCTGACCAAGGAGGGGTTGCAAGTCGAGCGTAGCGACAAACTCGAAGTCCTCGATGACGCCGACCAATTGAAAACCTACGACCTCATCGTGCCGAACTGGACGATGGGCGCGCTCGCCGGCAAGCAGGAGGGCAACCTCTGCACCGCGGTCAAGGCCGGCACCGGCATCGGCGGCTTCCACGGCGGCTGCGGCGACGCCTTCCGCGGCAACACCGAGTACCAGTTCATGATCGGCGGCCAGTTCGTCGCCCATCCCGACGGTCACAAGGACTATACTATCAACCTGCTGGCGCAGACCGACGACCCGCTCATTGCCGGGCTGGACGATTTCCAAGTCCACTCCGAGCAATATTACATGCACGTTGACCCGTCGAACAACGTGCTGGCGACCACCACCTTCCACAGCGTCAGCGCCCCGTGGGTAAACGGCACCGTCATCCCGGTCGCGTGGAAACGGACTTACGGCGCGGGCCGCGTGTTCTACCAATCCTTCGGCCACAACGCCAAGGAACTGGCCAACAGCAAGGAAGCGCTGGAACTCACCCGCCGCGGCCTGCTGTGGGCGACGCGGTAAGACTGTCGGGAAAACGACGGCGGAGACCACCGGCCCTTGCAGGTGAATCTTAGGCAACTATTATATCACAAATCGCGGAACATTTCCGCCAAACTTGCGCGATCAAAGGCCGTGGTCAATACGCGAACGCGGCCGCCGCTGACGGTGAAGTCCACCCACGCGGGGCCGACGGTGTCACCGTCAGCGAGCGTCACGGCGGGTTGCAAGGTCTGCACCCCGTCGTCCGGGACCCACCAGAAATATTTGCCGCGCAGGTCTTTCGCGCCGTGTTTGCCGCTGATGGTGAAGTCGGGCGCAAGGTGCAGCATCTCGCCGGCGGGCACGGTGACGCCCAGTGGCGCCAGGCCGCCCAGCGGTGGAATCGGGCGCACGTTGTTTTCCCAGTCGAGCCGCCCGAAGTCCGCCGTGGTGACGAAGGTGCCGCCGCGCTTGAGGAATTTTTCCAGCGCGCCGTAGTGGTCGGGCCGGATCATTTGGAAGTGCGGCGCGAGTACCAGCGACGCGGTTGCCAGCGCCGTCGCGAACGGGCTGACGCGGATGCCGCCCCACACGTCGTATGCCGCGCCGAACCACTCGCCGTCGAGCCGCTGACGGTAATCCCATTTCGCCCCCGGTTGCGGGCGGTTTTCCTGCGCCCATTGCTGGTCGAAGTCGAACACCAGCGCGCGACTGTCAGCGGGCCGTATCTCGCG
>JAISBF010000086.1 GCA_031266335.1 Verrucomicrobiales bacterium | reverse complement strand
TTACCGCGAGGAACGGCGCGGCGCTGGCGCACAGGCCCTCGATGCACGCCGAGGACAAGCCTTTGCGCCCCAGCCGTTGCACGCAACGCACCCGCGCGTCACCGGCAGCGGCGGCGCGCACAATGTCGGCGGTGCCGTCGGGCGAGTCGTCGTCAACGAAAATCACCTCCCACGCCACGCCCGCCAGCGCCGCGTCCAGCTTGTCCAGCAGCGGGCGCACGTTGTCGCGCTCGTTGTACGTCGGCACGATGATGGCCAGCTCGACGCTCACGCGTTGCCCCCGTTCGGCGCGCGGTCGGCGGTGAAACGCGCGAGTTGGCGGCGCAGTTGCGGGTTGCAACAGCACACCGTCAGCGCCAGCAACGTCAGCGCGGAAATTTTCCAGCCGACGGCGAACCCGCGCGGCGCGCACTCGACGCGGATGACGTGCCGCCCGGGCGCGAGCGGGATGGCGCGCAGCGCGTAGTCAGCGGGCAACAGGTGATAATTCGTCTGCACGCTGCCGGGCAGGCCCGTCACGCGCCAGTCCTTGGAGAAGGCGTCGGTCATCACCAGCAGCGACGAGCGCGTGGTCACCACCTCCAGCGTCCAGTGGTCGGTGGAATTATTCAACAACCGGATTTGATATTGCGCCTCGCCGTGGTCGGGCGGCAGCAGCGGGTCTTCCTCCAGGATGACCTCCTGGCGCGGGTCGAACGACGGCGCGCCGACCGCGGCCAGCACCGCGTCGCGCCCGCCGCCGACCACGCGCCACGCGCTGACGATGAAGAAGCGCGGCAACACCTGCTCCTGCAACGGCTGCACCGTCAGCCCCTGGGCCGTCGGCACGAACGCGACCTTGGCGCGCAGCAACGCCAGCAGCGGCGAGTTTTTGGTGACGGTCAGGTTTTGCGACGCGGCGTCCGGCGGCACGCCCTGGGTGAAGGCGACGAACTCGGCGTAGCGCTTCAACACAAACGGGTCGTAGCCCCACAGCCCCTCGGAGCGCAGGCCGACGCTGGCCTCGGGGTTGAACAAGTTCAGCGCGCGGTAGTCGCCCGGATTTTTCTGCAACATCTCCGCCACTTGACGGTAAGCGGTTTTCTCCAACGCGAAACCCGTGACCGACGACGCCGCGAACCACGACAACTCAATCACCGTCAGCGCCGCGAACAACCACGCCGCCCACCGCCGGCGCCGCCAGCACAGCAGGCAACCGCCCGCCGCCAGCGCCCACGCCGCCGCCCACAGTAAGGCGTGCCGGCCCAGTGTCAGCGCCGCGAAAAAATTGGCATCCTTATTGAACCAGTCGCGCGGCGCGTAACTTTCGCGCGACGCTGACAATTCCCGCGCCCACCCGCCGAGCCAGCCGTCCGCCGTCACCGTCAGCGCCGCCGCCAGCAATGCCGCGCCCACGCCCAGCGCCAGCCAGCCGGGCCAGCGCGGAAATTTTTGCGCCGTCAGCAGGCGGTCGAAACCGTGCGCCGCCAGCAGCGCCACGAACAGCACCAGCAGGAACGAAAACTTCGACGTGCCGCGAAACAGATTGTAGCCGGGGAAAAAATTATAGAGCAAATCGTACAACGGCGTTCGCGCCCCCAGCGCCAGCAGCACCGTCAGCGTCAGCAGAATAGCCCATTGCACCCGCTGACGCTGGCGGAAACTCCACAGCGCGACCACCGCCAGCAGCAGCGTGCCGAGGCCGCAGTACAGTTGCATCTCCCACAAGTAGCACTTGCCCCAATACGGCACCGTCTCCATGTCGCCGAAGAACCACGGCGCCAGCAGCGTCAGGAAATTCTCCCACGGCAGCGCGAACATCGTGGCGAACGCGTAATCCGCGCCGCCCGACCGCACCGACTCGCCCGTCGCCGCCAGCCCCGGCAACAGTTGCGCCGCTGACAGCACCACCGCCAGCGGATAAATCGCCAGCAAGCCGATGATGGCCGATTGCTTGCGCGCGGCGTCGCACAAAAACACCAGCGCGTACAACCCGCTGACGATGGCGGTGTAGTAAAAATATTGCGGATGCCCCGCGTAAATCTGCAACGCCGCCGCTGTTGCCGACAAAAAAATCCAGCCGAGGTGCCGCCGCCGCAGCCAGCCGTCAATGCCCCAAAACACCAGCGGCGCCAGCGCCATGCAGGACAAATGCGGGATGTGCCCGGAATAAATATGCAAAAAATACGGCCCGCCCAGCATCGCCGCCGCGCCCGCGAGGAACGCTGACCGTGACCGGCACCCGCGCCACGCCGCCCAGCCGTACACGCCCGCGCCCATCAGCCAGGTGTGCGCGAACACGATCCAGTTCAGCGCCGTCGCGATGGGCAGCCACATGAACAGCCAGTTCACCGGATACAGGATGCCCGTCTGGAACTGTCCCAGGAACGGCTGCCCGCCGTACACATACGGGTTCCACAGCGTGAGATGCCCGCGCGACAATTCATCAAAGCCGAGCGCGTAGGTGTAAATGAATTGCGAAAACGTGTCCGTCCCCTCGCGCGACAACACCTCGCTGACCGTGAACAAATATTTTCCCAACAACAGCGCCGCCAGCGCGCCGAGGCCGAGCAACCACCAAAGATGCCGCCGCTGCTCGCGCGCCAGCCGGCACAATTCCTGACCGAGTTTGTTTTGCATAATCATAAAGCGGGTTGGCACACGAATACCAATTCCCCTTCCGTGAAGGGGTGGCGCGGAGCGCCGGGGTAGTTCAGCGTTAACAGGGAAAGAGCACCGAACGCTGAACTACCCCGTCCGCTACGCGGCCACCCCTTCACGGAAGGGGAATTGGTGCGAGCGGTGAACAGAGTCGCCCACTGCCGGCGCGGTGCAAAAAACAAGCGGAACCCGCCGAGGTCGGCAAGTTCCGCTATGGATGACAAAATGTCCGGGAAAGTTTGGTGGAGCGCGAGCGCGTCTATGAACGACGGATACCCCCCCCCCCCGATAAACTTGCTAGGGATTCACGAATCGCGGGCAGCTTCCACAGCACCACGGCCAGCGTCACCCAGGCCAGGGCGCTGATGAGGAGGCCGACGCCGAAATAGCCGGGCTGGTATTCAATCCTGATGACGTGCCGCCCCGGCGCCAGCGGGATGGCGCGCAGGGCGTAGTTCGCGGGCAGGACGTGGTAATTGGTCTGCACGCTGCCGGGCAATTCCTTGACGCGCCAGTCGCGACTGTACGCGTCGGTCATCACCAGCACGCACGCGTGCGTGGTTTGAATGTCCAGCATCCAGGCGTCCGTGCCGGCGCCGAACATGCGGATTTGATATTGCGCCTCGGCGATGTCCGGCGGCAGCAGCGGGTCTTCCTCCAGAATCACCTCTTGTTTCGGGTTGAAATCCGGCGCCAGCAGCGCGCGCAAAATCGCGTCCCGCCCCTGCATGACGCGCCATTTGCTGACGATGTAAAATCGCGGGAACACCTCGGTGTTCAGCGGCTCGACCTTGACCTGGCCGTCCGGCTGCGGCAAAAACGCGACGCGGGCGCGGAGCAGCGCCAGCAGCGGCGTGTTTTGGGTGATGCGCAGGTTTTGCGTGGCCTCGTCCGGCGACACGCCCTGCGTGGCGGCGACAAACTCGGCGTAGCGTTTCAGCACGAACGGGTCGTAGCCCCACAGGCCCTCGGAGCGCAATGACATGTTGGCGGCGGGGCTGAGCGCGTTCAGCACGCGGCTGTCGCCGAGCTGCCGCGTCACGTCGCGCAGCGGCGTGTACGCCACCTCGGCAGCGGCGAAGCCGGTGATGAGCGACCAGGCGAAGATGACCGAGTCCAGCACCATCAGCGCCGCGAACGCCCACGCCGCCCGGCGCCAGCGCCACGCCGCCCACAGCGCGCCGGCGAAGACCAGCAGCCAAACGCCCGCCTTGACGAGCGCGGCGACGGTGAACGATTGCGCGGCGGACAGGTTCGCGTCCCGCGCAAACCAGTCGGGGCGCAAGTACGACTCGCCCGATTGCGCCGCCGCTTGTACCCAGCCGGCGAACAGGCCGCCGTTGTTCGCCACCGCCAGCGCGATGAAAAACACGAGCGCGCCGGTCACCGCCAGCGTCCACACGAGCCAGCGGCGCGGCGCGGCGCCGTCGAGCAAGCGGGTCAACCCGTGCGCCGCCAGCACCGTCAGCGCCAGCGCGAAAAAGAACATGAACTTCGACGTGCCGCGAAACAGCCCGAAGCCCGGCACCAAATAATACAGGCCATCGTACAGCGGCGTGCGCGCGCCCAGCCCCAGCAACGCGATGACCAGCAGCAGCGCCGCCACCTGGATTTTGCGCCGCCGCCGGCAGTGCGCGAACCCGAGCGCCGCCACCGCCAGCGCGCCGACGCCGAGGTACAGTTGCATTTCCCACAAATAGCAGCGGCCCCAGTACGGCGCGCTTTCCATGTCGCCGAAAAAGCCGGGCACCAGCAGCGTCAGCCAGTTTTCCCACGGCAGCGCGAACATCGCCGCGAAGTCGTGATTGCCGGCGCCGGCGCGCACCGATTCCGCCGAGGCCGCGAGGCCGGGCAGCAGTTGCGCCGCTGACAGTGCCAGCGCCAACGGATAAATCGCCAGCAAGCCGGCGATGGCGGAAACCTTGCGCTCCGCGTCCCACAAAAATACCAGCGCGAACAGGCCGCTGACGATGGCCGTGTAGTAAAAATATTGCGGGTGCCCGGCGTAAAGTTGCAGCGCCGCCGCAGCCGCCGCCAGCGCGAGCCAGCCGCCGCGGCGTTGCCGCAGCCAACCGTCAATGCCCCAGAACACCAGCGGCGCCCACGCCATCGAGCCGAGATTGGAAATGTGCCCCGCGTAAATGTGGGAGAAATACTGCCCGCCCAGCATCAGCGCCGCCGCCGCCGCGAACGCCGCCGCCGGCCGGCACCCGCGCCACACCGCCCAGCCGAACACTCCCGCGCCCAGCAGCCACGTGTGGAACCAGATCAGCCAGTTCAACGCCAGCGCCACCGGCAGCGCCGCCGCCAGCCAGGTCGGCGCGTACAGCAGCGCCGATTGAAACGGCCCCAGGAACGGTTGCCCGCCGTATTGATACGGGTTCCACTCGACCAGCTGCCCCTGCCGCAGGCCGTCGAACGCGAGCGAGTAGGCGTGATAATAATACGCCCACACATCCGTGCCGGCCTTTGACAACACCAGCGTGCCGCTGAACAAATATTTCCCCAGCAACAGCGCCGCCAGCACGCCGAGGCCGAGGCACCAATACACCTGCTGCCGGTGCGTGTAAACCGCCCCGCACAATTCTTGATAAATTTTCTTGATCATAAACTTTTATGGGATGCGCAACACTTGGCCCGGCTTGATGAGGTCATTGGCGAGCTGGTTGGCGCGTTTCAAGTCGCTGACCGTGACCCCGTGGCTGGTGGCGACGCGCCACAAGGTGTCGCCCGGCCGCACCGTGTAAAATTTTCCCGCCAGCGAGGTTGCCGCCGGCGCCGGCGCTGATGGTGACGCTGATGGCGATGGCGCGCTGGCGGTTTCCCCCAGCACGCGCGTCGCGCCCGGATAATCGTAAATCACCGGACGAGTGCTTGACGCCGCCGCTGACGATGACGGTGACGGCGCGACCACCTCACCGCCGGCGACCGGCGCAACCGGCGCGACCGCGGGAATTTCCGAACGCTCGCGCGTCCCGCCGCAAGCGACCAGCGTCAGCGCCACCGCCAGCATCAGCGTCCATTTCATCATGGGGGGCACTATAGGGAGCGGTTGCAAAAATCACCAACACTTTCACGCGGCGAGCCGCAAAAAATTTGCCAGCAGGCGCAGGCCGCCAGCCTGGCTTTTTTCGGGGTGGAACTGGAAGGCCGCCAGCCGGCCGCTGACGATGCCGCTGGCGAAGCGGGTGCCATTGTAATCGGTCCAGCACGCGGCGAGGGTCGGGTCGGCGGGCGCGGGATAATAGGAATGCACGTGGTAAAACCAGCCCGCGCCGATGTCGGCGAACAAGTCGCGCCCCGGCTCGCTGACGGTGACATTGTTCCAGCCCATGTGCGGAATTTTGCCGACCGACGGCGGAAATTTGACCACGCCGCCGCCGACCAGCCCGAGGCCGTCCGCGCCGGGACTTTCCTCGCTGCGCTCGAACAGCAACTGGTAGCCGAGGCAGATGCCGAGGAACGGCTGGCCGGCCCGCACCCACGCCCGCAGCGGCTCCACCAGCCCGCGCTCGCGCAAATTTTGCATCGCGTCGCCGAACGCGCCGACGCCGGGCAGCACCAGCGCGTCGCAGCCGGCGAATTGCCCACCGTCAGCGACCAGGCGCACGCCGGCGCCGAGCGATTCCAACGCCTTGCCGACACTGCGCAGGTTGCCGCGACCGTAATCCACCAGCGCGAGCTTCACAAGCGCCCCTTCGTGCTCGGCAGGCCCCGCACGCGCGGATCCTTGCGGCACGCCATGTCCAGCGCCTTGGCAAATCCCTTGAACAGGGACTCGGCGATATGATGCGCGTCGCGGCCGTACAGCAATTCCAAGTGCAAATTCATCCCGGCGTTCACCGCCACGGCGCGAAAGAATTCTTCCAGCAATTGCAGGGGAAAATCACCCGCCCGGCGCCGCGCCACCGGCACGCGGAACTCCAGGTAAAAACGGTTGCTCAAATCCACCACCGCGCGGGTCAGCGTCTCGTCCATCGGCAAATACGCCCAGCCGTAGCGGTTGATGCCGCGCTTGTCGCCGACCGCGTCCTTCAGCGCCTGCCCCAGCACAATGCCGACATCCTCGACCGTGTGATGGTAATCCACCTCCAGGTCACCGTCAGCGACCACCGCCAGGTCAATCAGGGAATGCTTGCTGAACAAGGTCAGCATGTGATCAAAAAAACCGATCCCGGTTTTGATCCTGGCAGTTCCCTGGCCGTCAAGGTTCAGTTGCAGGCGAATCCGCGTTTCCTTCGTGGCGCGTTTAATCAGGCTGGTTCTCATCTTTGCCTCCCGTTGCCAATCATGATTCGAGCCGAATCGTCACCGATTTTTTATGCGCGGCCAGCCCCTCCACTTCCGCGAGGGTCGCAATCGTCCTGGCGCCTTTTTTCAGTGCGGCTTTTTCGTAGCGAATAACACTGGTCTTGCGGAAAAACTGGTCAATGGTCAGCCCGCTGAACGCCGTCGCCGAGCCATTGGTCGGGTACACGTGGCTCGGCCCCGCCGCGTAATCACCCGCCGCCACCGGCGAATAGTCGCCGACAAAAATGCCGCCGCAATGATGAATGCGCCCGGCCAGCCGCGCGGCGGCCTGGCCGGCCAGTGACAAGTGTTCCGGCGCAATCGTTTCAATCACCCCGACGCCCTGTTGCAGGTTTTTCACCAACACCAGGTAACAGCCGAGATTCAGCGTCTCGCGCAAATACTGCACCCGCCCCAGCGTCGGCAGCTGCCGTTCAATTTCCGCCCGCACCTTTTCCAGCAACCGCTCATGATCAGTGACCAGGAAAATCCGGCTGCGCGGCCCGTGTTCCGCCTGCGCCAGCAGGTCGGCGGCGACAAAGTCCGGCCGGGCGCTGCCATCGGCCAGCACCGCCACTTCGCTCGGGCCGGGCAGCAAATCAATCCCGACCTGGCCGTACACCTGGCGCTTGGCCTCAACCACGTACACGTTGCCCGGCCCGTAAATCTTATGCACCGGCTTGATGCTGGAGGTGCCGTAAGCCATGGCCGCAATCGCCTGCGCCCCGCCCACCCGGTAAATCTCGTCGGCCCCGGCCAGCTTGATGGCGTAATGCAATACCGGCTGCACCGGCCCCGGCGTGCACACCACGATGGACTTGACGCCCGCCGTCTTGGCCAGCGTCACCGTCATGAGCGCCGAGGACACCAGCGGCGCCGTGCCGCCCGGCACGTAAATGCCCACCCGCCGCAGCGGCTGGTAAATTTCGCCAACCTGGGCCCCCTCGGTGTTTCTGCTCATGACCGACCGGGGAATCCGCGCCCGGTAAAATTTTTCGATGTTCCGGCGCGCCTGTTGCAAGGCTTCCTTGATTGCCGGTCTCGGCGTCCTGGGCCTGGTTTTTAGTTCCAACTCGGCGCGGGTGACCGGCTCGGTGGAAAACCGGTTGTTGATCTCCACCAGCGCCAGGTCGCCGCCGGCTTTCACCTGGCTCAGGATTTGCCGCACCTGCTGGATTATTTCCTGCGGCGGCTCGGCGCCGCGGTTCAACTCCCTGACCCGCTCATCGAAATCCGCCTGTTTATACGAAAGCTGCTTCATCCGGTCTCCTTCCCATGCCCCCTTGCCCGAGGCACCCGCGCACAGTAGCAGATAATCGCCCGATGCAAAGTAGTAATTATCAATCAACCGTCCCCGCGGCTGACGGTGACAGCCCGGCGCGGAGACCGGCCGCCGTTACCGCGCTTATTCCCACTCAATCGTCGCCGGCGGCTTGGAGCTGATGTCCAGCACCATGCGGTTGACGCCGCGCACTTCGTTGATCACGCGGTTGGAAATCCCCGCCAGCAGGTCGTGCGGCAACCGGGTCCAGTCGGCGGTCATCGCGTCCTGGCTGTCCACGCAACGCATGGCGATGGTGTAGTCATACGTCCGCTCGTCGCCCATCACGCCGACACTGCGCACCGGCAGCAGCACGGCGAACGATTGCCACACCTTGTAATACCACCCGCTGCGCTTCATCTCCTCGACGATGATGGCGTCGGCAGCGCGCAGGATGTCGAGTTTCGCTGGCGTGATTTCGCCGAGGCAGCGCACCGCGAGACCGGGGCCGGGGAACGGCTGGCGCCACACCATTTCCTTCGGCAGTCCGAGCGCCTCGCCAACCGCGCGCACTTCGTCCTTGAACAACTGTTTGAGCGGCTCGATCAGCTTGAATCTCAGGTGCTTCGGCAGACCGCCGACATTGTGGTGCGACTTGATCATGGCGGCGGGATTGCCGTCAATCGAGACGCTTTCGATGATATCGGGATACAGCGTGCCCTGGCCGAGAAACTTCGCCGGCCCGACGGATTTTTTTGCGCGCTCGAACACGCGGATGAATTCCGCGCCGATGATTTTGCGCTTGCGCTCCGGCTCGGTGACGCCGCGCAGTTTTCGCAAAAAGCCCGCGCCAGCGTCAGCGACCACGAGTTTCAGTCCGAGGCCGTTGGCAAAGATGCGCTTGACGCTCCTGGTCTCGTTGGCGCGCATCAGGCCGTTGTCCACGTAAATGCACGTGAGCTGCCGGCCGACGGCCTGGTGAATCAACGCCGCCGCGACGCTGGAGTCCACGCCGCCGCTGAGGCCGAGAATGACGCGCTCCTTGCCGACCTGCGCGCGAATGTCAGCGACCGCGCGGTCGATGAACGACGCCGTCGTCCACGCGCCCCGGCAGCGGCAGATACCCCGGATGAAATTGGCGAGGATTTCCTTGCCGCGCGGCGTGTGCGCGACCTCGGGATGAAACTGAATGCCGTAGAGGCGACGGTCAGCGTCCTCGATGGCGGCGAACGGCGCGTTGTCCGTGACGGCGACCGCCTTGAACCCGCGCGGCGCCTTGATGAGTTTGTCGCCGTGGCTGTTCCAAATTTCCAGCCGGCGCGGGAGCCGGGCGAACAGCCGGCCGGGCGACCGCACCGTCAGCGTGCCGCGGCCGTATTCGCGGCGCGCACCCCGCTGGACCCTGCCACCGAGATTTTTGGCGAGGAGTTGCATGCCGTAGCAAATGCCGAGCACGGGAATGCCAAGGTCGAAGATTTTCGCGTCCACCTGCGGCGCGGTCGGGGCGTAAACACTGGCCGGGCCGCCGCTGAGAATGATGCCGCTGGGCGGTTGCGCCGCGAGTTGCGCCGCTGACGTGGTAAACGGGAGAATTTCCGAAAACACGTGAAATTCCCGCACCCGGCGGGCGATAACCTGGGTGTATTGCGAACCAAAGTCCAAAATCACAATGCGTTCAGTCGTTGCCATAAGCCAAGATTTTAATGCCGTTTTTTCCCAAACAACTCGCCCAGGTTTATTCGCCGCCCGCAATGCGGACAACGCATGAATACCAGTTCGTTGCCGACGCGGATTTTTTTCCCGCAACCGGGACAACGGCGGACTTTGCCCGTCGCCTGCCGAAACCTGCGGCCGCGCCAGGCAAAGTTTAGCCAAGCGCCGAACAGCACCGCAAGGAAAAGCGCCACATACAGCCACAAAAACGCTGGGAAGGTCAAATTCATGGATTGCCACCCGTGGTCGCGGCCGGCTTGCCCTTGAAATGCCAGTAAACCATCGCCCGGCCCCACTGCAACGGGACGTCGGGGTTCGGCGCGAACTGCCAGCGCCCAAGTTCCCGCACGGCCAGCTGGTCAACCTCCGCGTCGTCGCAGGAATTGTCCACCATGACATTTTCCACCAGGCCGCTGGCGTTCACCGCCAGCAAACACACGGTCACCTGCAAATTGCGGTCAATCGTCGGTTGCGGCAAATCGGTTTTCCTCGCCACCTGCCGACCCGCCAAATCACCGGTAATTTCCACCATCGTGCCGCTCAGTCGCGGCGGCGTTTCAATTTGCGCTTCCTTCGGAACGGGCTGGAAGACGGTCAGCGCCTCCCGCGCCTGTTGCACAATCGACGGCAAGCGGGAAATCAATGCCGCGGCCGGCGCACGGTCGGTCAGCGACAGTGGCGGCAGCGGCGGCGGTGGCGGCAGTTCCCGCCGGCCGGACACGGGCAGCGGCGGCAACGGCCCGCGCGGCAACAGCGGCGCGCTGGAGTCCCGCCAGTCGAGCCAGCCGCCGCGGGCCGGCGGCGCGGCGGCGACCGTCAGCGTGGCGGCTTGCAACAACGGCGGCCTGGCACCGGCCGGCGCGACCGGCTTGATTTTTAGCACGGTGAAAATCGCCAGCTGCGCCAATAACGCCAGCATGATCAACCACGCCAGCCAGCGCCTTTCCGGCGGAAAAAGTTTCTCCCAAAGCTCGTGCAGGGGCATGGCATTCATGGGGCAACGGCCGGCTGAGTGGCGTTCAATACCTGCACCCCGGCGTCAAGCGCGCGGCTCATGATATCCATGATCATGCCATACGGCACCCTTTGGTCGGCGCGCAGCGCCACCATGACCCCGGGTTGCCTGGCGGCCAGTTGCCGCAACTCGGCTTGCAATTCCGCGAGGCCGATAATCTGGTTGTTGAAAAAAATCAGCGGCGGCTCCTGCGCCGTGACATTGATCACATAACGGATGCCGTTGAGGCCGCTGCCGGTGAGCGCGGTTGGCGGATTAACCTTGATGCCGGGCTGGATGACAAAGGTTGAACCCAGCAGGAAAAACACCAGCAGCAGCAACACCACGTTAAGCAACGGCGTCAGGTCAAACGGCCCGCTGATCGGCTTGATGTTGCGACGCAATTTCATGACGCTCCGCAATCGGCTACTTCGGCCAATAATTAATATGCTTCCCCGGCCCGGCCCCGGCATCCGGATTGGCCGCGGCCGCCGCTGTTTGCCCGGCGGGCGTCGTCTCAGGCCCGCTCGCCGGCTGGTTATCCAGCAATTGCACCACTTCAATGCCGCCGCGCTCAATATCAGCGATGATGGCGTTCAGCCGGCTGGTCAGATAATTATACGCCACATAACACGGAATGGCCACCACCAGGCCGGCGGCCGCCGTCATCAGCGCCTCCCCGATGCCGCCTGACAGGTCGCTAATCGGTGCCGCGCCGGCGTTCGCGTTCAGGCGTTCAAAGGTCTTGAACATCCCGAGCACCGTGCCCAGCAAGCCCAGCAGCGGCGCGACACTGGCGATGGTGGACAGCAAAATCAGGTTGCTTTCCAGGCGCGGCAGCTGAAGTTGCGCCGCCTCCTGCAACACCTCGCGCAATTCGCTCTTGGGCAGCGCGCGCTTGACAATGCCGGCCTGCACCACCTTGACCGCCGGCCCGTAGGCCTCGTCGCAACGCTCCACCGCCTCGTCGTAACGCCCCTGGCGCAACAACGGCGCGATGCCCTTGAGAAAATGGCTCAGGTTAATCGAGCAGCGGTGGAAGAACATCATGCGCTCGGCAATCACCCCGATGGCCAGCACACTGCACAGGAACAGCAGCCCCATGACCGGGCCGCCGCGCTGGATAATTTCAAACAAGCTCAGGCTCATGGTCAGCGTCCCTCACCACACGTAGGATTTTTTTTGCGCCACGATTTTGCCGTCCTTCACCACCGCGATGCGCCAGGAATTCACATCGCCGTAGGCGCGGTACAACTCGCCGGCCACGACAAATTGCTGCTGGTAATCTCCCTGGGCGTCCTTGAACAGCACTGCCAGCGTGTTCACTTTGTCCCGCGATAACAACTGGCGAAAATCCATCCGGATCGTAATATCCGCCGGCGGGCCGTCATTGCTGAAACTCACGATGTAATAATGCCCCTTGCGCGCCTCGCGCTGCGCCTTGGTCACGGCGCCGTAATTAAAATACCGAAATTCCCCCTGCAACACCGGATCATTGCCGGTGGGGGTGTATTTGGCGTCATTCAAAAAATCATAAATTTTGCCGATTTGCAGCCCGGCATCCAACTGCACCGGCAAGTCCCACGGCTCGCGTTCCGGCGCCTCGTCCGCTTTCACCGTCCAGAATGCCAGCGCCAGCAGGCTGATGCCAAGATAGATAAACAAACGCATATCCCTTACTAGGCGGCAATGCCAGCGCTGTCAATGCCCCTCGTTGCCGCCCTGCACCAGAAAGGTGATTTCCCCCCTGGCCTGGCCCTCGCCGCGGAAGTATTGCAACACCTCGGCCGGCTTGCCGCGCTTGACCTCCTCGAATTTCTTGGTCAATTCCCGCGCCACGCAAACCAGCGAGTCCGGCAGCACCGCCGCGCAATCCTCCAGGGTCCGCATAATCCGGTACGGCGATTCAAAATAAATGCTGGTGCTCGCCCGCGCACCGGCAGCGGCCAGTTCCTTCCGCCGCGCCCCGCCCTTGACCGGCAAAAAGCCGCCGAAATAGAACGGGGTGATTTTCAACCCCGACGCCACCAGCGCGTGCAGCACCGCTGACGGTCCGGGAATCACCTCGACCGCGATGCCGCGCGCCAGGCACTCGCGAATCAGCCGCTCGCCCGGGTCGGACACGCCGGGCATGCCCGCGTCGCTGACCAGCGCGATATTCTCACCGTCAGCGAGCCGTTGCGTGAACTCGCCGAGCCGCTGCGCCTCATTGAACTTGTGATAACTCACCTGCGGCGTGGTGATGGCAAAATGCTTCAACAGCAGCCCCGTGTGCCGCGTGTCCTCCGCCGCGATGAGGCGCGCCTCCTTCAACACCCGCAGCGCCCGCAGCGTAAGATCTTCCAGGTTGCCGATGGGAGTCGCCACCACGTAAAGTTTGCCGCTCATATCATTTTCAATTCCGGCTCAACAGGATCTCCGCCACGTCGTCCGGCGTGATGTCGCCGTGCTCGCCGAGTTTCGTGCCGCGCTCGGCAAAGCGGGCGCGGATTTTTTCCGCCGCCTCCTTCGCGTCAATGCCATACGCTGACAGTCGCACCGGCGCGCCCAGCGATAGCAACCATTCCTCGGTTCGCTCAATCGCCGCTGACGCTGACTCCGCGCCCCACACGCGGCGGCCGTATTGCTCCAGCTTCGCCTTTTTCTTGTCGAATTGGTGCCGCCACACGCCGGGCAGCACCACGGCCAGCGTCTCGGCGTGGTCGAGACCGTAAAACGCCGTCAGTTCGTGGCCGATCATGTGCGTGGACCAGTCCTGCGGGACGCCGCTGCCGATGAGCGAGTTCAGCGCCAGCGTCGCGCTCCACATGAACGTCGCGCGCGACTCGTAATCGTCGGTCACCGCCAGCGCGCGCGGCGCCACCTCGACCAGCGTCTGCACCACGCCCTCGGCAAAACGGTCCTGCAACGGCGCCTGGGCCGGGTAGGTCAAGTATTGCTCCATCACGTGCATGAACGAGTCAATGATGCCGTTCCGCACCTGCTTCACCGGCAGCGAGAACGTGGTCGCGGGGTCGAGCACCGAGAACACCGGATAAACCAGCGGCGAATAAAACGCGAGTTTTTCCCGCGTGGCGCGGCGGGAGATGACCGAGTTGCCGTTGGCCTCGGAGCCGGTGGCGGGCAGCGTCAGCACCGCGCCCAGCGGCAGCGCCGATTGCAGCGCGCGCCCGTGCGTGAGCGGAATCTCCCACGGGTCGCCAACATGGTCAGCGGCAGCGGCGATGAATTTTGCCGCGTCGAGCACCGAGCCGCCGCCGACGGCCAGGATGAAGCGAATTTTCTTCTCGCGCACCAGCGCGACCGCCGCCATGCACGTTTCAAACAGCGGGTTGGCCTCGACGCCCCCGAACTCGTGCAACGCCGGATGATCTTTCAGGGCGGCCTTGACCTGCCCGTACACGCCGTTGCGCTTGATGGAACCGCCGCCGTACAGCAACAGCACCGGCACCGTCAGCGGCACGCGGGCAGCGATGGCGCTGATGGTGCCCTGGCCAAAAATAATTTCCGTCGGGTTGTGATAGGTAAAATTTTGCATAATCATTAAACTATCCGCTGGCCGCCGCGCCTCAAGCACTAATCGAATCGCAAAGAAAAGCAGCGTCGTTTTTTTTAACCACGGATGAACACCGATGGACACGGATGATGTTAATTTACGCGGAACCGCGAACTATCCGTGTTAATCCGTGTTCATCCGTGGTTAAAAAAAAATTTCGCAGCTTCACGTTCATCTTTGTCAAAAATATTTTTTTTGCTAAGTTAAGTTCCAACCAACATTGAACCATCGCATCACCAAGGAACCATTCTCATGCACCAGACCTCCGATTCCCTGTGGCCGTTCGGCCGCCATGATCTCCCCACCGGCGCCGCCCTGTTGAACAGTCCCCTGCTCAACAAGCTCACCGGCTTTAGCGAACATGAGCGCGACAATCTGCGGTTGCGCGGCCTGCTGCCGCCGCGCATTTTCACCATGCGCGAACAGGCCGAGCGCTCGCTCATCCAGTTTCGCCGCAAAAATTCCGCGCTGGAGAAATACGTCTTCCTGACCATGTTGCAAAATCGCAACGAAACGCTGTTCTACCGCCTGCTGCTCGACCACATCGAGGAAATGATGCCGATTATCTACACCCCGACGGTAGGCGAGGCGTGCCTTGAGTACAGCAGCATCTTCCGGCATCCGCGCGGCTTGTGGATCAGCATCCGCGACAAGGGCCGGGTGGCCGAGGTGCTGCGCAACTGGACCAACCACGACGCCCGCATCATCGTGGTCACTGACGGTGAGCGCATCCTCGGCCTCGGCGACCTCGGCGCGCTCGGCATGGGCATCCCCATCGGCAAGCTGGCGCTCTACACCGCCTGCGCGGGCATCCACCCGTACTATTGCCTGCCCATCTGCCTGGACGTGGGCACTGACAATGAAAAATTGCTCAGCGATCCGCTGTATATCGGCCTGCAACAACAGCGCGTGCGCGGCGCGGCTTACGATGAATTCATCGAGGAATTCATGCAGGCGATGAAACTGGTCTTCCCCAAGGCGCTGGTGCAATTCGAGGACTTCGGCAACAACAACGCCTTCACCCTGCTGCACCGCTACCAGGACAAGGCTTGCTGTTTCAACGACGACATCCAGGGCACCGCGGCCGTCGCCCTGGCCGGCTTGATTTCCGCCACCCGGCTGACCGGCCGGCCGCTGCGCGAGCAAACCCTGCTGTTCTTCGGCGCCGGCGAGGCGGGGACGGGCATCGGCGAGTACTTCGTCCACGCGCTGATGGAGGAAGGCGTCCCCGCGGCGGAGGCGCGCCGCCGCTGCTGGTTTGTCGATTCCAAGGGATTGCTGGTCCGGGAGCGCGGCGGCCAGCTGCCACCGCACAAGGCCGCCTTCGTGCAGGACGGCAAATTTGTCCGGACCTTCGCCGAGGCCGTGGAGCAAGTCAAACCCACCGCCATCATCGGCGTCGCCGGCGTCGGCCCCGCGTTCACCCCCGACATCCTGCGCCGGATGGCCGCGCTCAACCCGCGCCCCATTATCTTCGCGCTCTCCAACCCGACCTCGAAAGCCGAATGCACCGCCGCCGAGGCTTATGCCGCCACTGACGGTCGCTGCGTCTTCGCCAGCGGCAGCCCGTTTGCCCCGGTCGAATATCACGGCAAAACCCACGTGCCCGGCCAGGGCAACAACGTGTACATCTTCCCCGGCGTCGGCCTGGGCGCGCTGGCCAGCCAGGCGACGACCGTCACCGACGCGATGTTCCTGGCCGCCGCGCGAACCCTGGCGGCGCAAGTCACTGAGGATGACCTCGCCCACGGCCTCATCTACCCGCACCTTAACCTGATTCGCTCGATTTCCATGCAAATCGCCGTCAGCGTCGCGACCGAAGCCTATCAGCGGGGCCTGGCCCGCCGGCCGCAACCGAAGGATCTGGTGGCCGACATCAAGGCCCAGGTGTTTGAGCCGGTTTATCAGGATTACCTCCCGCTGCCTTAAGAGACCGGATAACCATCAGCGGGCGAAACGCCAGACCGCGTCATTCCGAGCGAAGCCGAGGGACCGGCTCGAGCCAGCAATCAGTCAAACATGCCCTCGCTGACCATGCGACTCCGCGCCGCGGGAGCAATTCACAGCTTCACCCGGCTCTGCCACCCCAGCCTGGCGAAGGCATAATACACCGCCGCTCCCACCGCGAACGCCGCGACCGGCGCCAACGGCAGCGCCACGCCGCAGTTCGGCAACACGCCGACGGTGAACCCCAGCGCCCACGCCGCCCAGCCCGCCGGATTAAAGCCCTCGCGCGCCCCGCCCCACGTCCTGCCGTGCAGGAAATAATCCACCAGCAGCGCCCCGCAAATCGGCCCGAAGCTCGCGCCGATGAAACCGAACACGGCGGCGGATTTGCCGGCGACACCGGTGACGGCGAGCACCACCGCCACCGCCCCGCCGATGGCGACGCTGACGTTGGCGTTCACTTTCGGCAACATGGTCTTGAACGAGTTCGCCGCGATGAGCGAGGAGAAACACGCCGCCGGGAACGCCGCCAGCGCCAGCAGGAACATCACCAGCTTCGCCACATTATCGCCGAGGATGGCGGACAGGATGCCGCTGTCGGTGACTTGCATCGCCCCGTTGACAGTCGGTAACAGAAAACCCCCATACACGCCGCTGATGATGAGAATGGCCGCGACGCCCGTGAAAATCATCATCAGCGTCACGCCGAACAAACCGCCCTTTTGCACATCGCCAGCGTGGCGCGCGTTGGTGCCGAAATCCACGCCCGCCGCGCCCGCCGTGGCGAAGAACCCGACCACATACGTCACAATGAACGCGAAAATCCCGCACGAACTCAGCGCCGCCGCGCCGCCGCTGACATTGACGATGGTGTTGGCGACGCCGGACTCAAACACCGCCGGGCTGAAATCCTTCACATGGCCGACCGTCTTCGCCAGCAACACCAGCAAAATCACCAGCGGAATCAGCGGCAGCCACGTCGAAACCTTGGCGACATACCGAATCCCCTTCAGCCCCATGAACGTCGCCAGCGCGCCCCACGCGACCATGATGACCCACAGCGGCACCATCGTCAGCGTCTGGCTCAGCAACAGCGAGGAGAAATAAATATTCACCGCCACCCAGCCGAATTGCAACAAGCCCATCAACAGCCCCGGCATGATAATCCCGCCGCGCGCCCCGAACACGCCGCTGCCGATGACATACAGCGGCAGCCCCGTCCGCATGCCGAGCAACCCCGGCACAAGGTAAAACAAAAAGTGGCACAACAACGCCGCGACCACGACGCTGACGATGGGCAGCCAAATCCCGTGCGCCAGCCCGCCGCCGAAGGTGCCGGTGTTGACAATGTCCTGCCAGAACACGAACCACAGGATGATGCCCGCGTAAGCCGGCGCGGTGTTCTGGTACCACGGGGCGCGATTGGCGGCAGGATTCGGTTTGGCGTTGGCGAGGTAGGCGGGCTGATTGTCCATGCAAGAATGGTTCCTTGGGCTGCCGGTTAAGGCAAGAAAAAATATTTGTAAACCCCCGGCAAAAAGATGTTTTTATTAACCGCGGAGACGCCGAGACGCGGAGGCATCGGTTTAATATTTGACAAGCAGCCGCTTGCCAGTTAGAAAAGTGCCCATGCTCGCGCGGCCAATCCGAGATGATGTTTCTGGAGTTGCAGACATCGTTCCTAGCGTTTTCCAAGCTCCGCGGGCAATTGCCCAAGCCCCGCGGGCAGTTGCCCAAGCTCTTTGGGCAATTGCCCAAGCTCTTTGGGCAGTTGCCCAAGCTCCTCGGGCAGTTGTCCAAGCTCTTTGGGCAGTTGCCCAAGCCCCGCGGGCAGTTGCCCAAGCTCTTTGGGCAGTTGCCCAAGGAGCTTGGACAGTCCTCGAAAATGTTCCCAGGAGTTTCGTAGAGGCTACTTAACTCCTTCTAAACCAACAACAAACCAAAGAAAGAGTAAATATATGGCCAGTCGCAGCAAAACCCAAAAACGTATCAATCACCCCGAACCTAAGTGGTGGCGCGCCCTGCCCGACCCGAAAAAAATCGAGATGGGGCCGCGCGTCTATGACACCCTCTACGTCGTCCGCGCCAAGTACGGCGTGCCGGAGGCGCTGTTCGCCCGCTTGCACGAGTCCAACACCGCCATCGCCAACCTGTTCAACTGCCGCGAGGCCGTCAAGCAGCTCGCCAAGTATTACACCGAGTTGCAAGACCTGTTGCTCAACGCCGCTTACAACGAACCCATCTCCTTCGAGCGCATCAACGAGAAGCTCTTCCCCACCGCCTACACCAAGGTCAAGGGCGGCCTGCTCGGCGTGCTGATGGAAATCGAGGCCGCGCTGAACAAAAACGAGGAGTATCTGCAAGACCAAAGCATCGGCATCCTCCTCGGCTACATTTTGCCGCCGAAGAGCAGCCCCGACTTGCTCAAACTCAGCGCCGCCGCCACCGCCAAATTCACCGGCGGCGAAGTCATCATCAGCGGCAAACTGCCCAAGCCGGCGAAGTACCTATATATCCTCGCCGACCGCAACGACGGCCACGGCCAAGTGTTCGTGGAAAAAATCGCCGGCGCGAAATTCATCGACCGGCACGAGTTGCCGAACCACCCGGTGACCTGGACCTACACCGTCGAGTTGCAAGACAAGGACGGCATCGCCATCGGCAAAGTCAGCGTCGTGAGTGTGACCGTCTGGAAGGGCCATGCCGACCAGGGGGAAGAGGGCGGGAATTAATTGAATATTGATTATTGTATATTGATTATTTGGGAAATTTGCGCCTCCGGCGATTTTGTAGCTAATTCCGCCGGAGGCGCAAACTGTACAAATAATCAATATTCAATAATCAATAATCAATTCCCCCCCTCACCCATGCACTTTGGACGCTCCCATATCCGGCCGCTTACGCTCCAGTTTGGCGAGGAGATGATAGGCGCAGGGGATGACGAATAGCGTGAAGAAGGTGGAGACTAACACGCCGCCGATGATGGACGCGGCCATCGGGGAACGCGCCTCGGCGCCGTAGCCGGTCGCCAGGGCCACGGGGACGGCGGCGCCGACGGTGGCGAAGGAGGTCATTAATATCGGGCGCAGGCGCAGGGGGCAGGCGCGGAGCAGCGCCTCGGTCAGCGGCAGGCCGTCTTTGAAGCGGGCTTGGTTGGCGAAGTCCACGAGCAGGATGGAGTTTTTCTTGACGATGCCCATCAGCAGGATGATGCCGATGCCGCTGTACAGGTTCAGCGATTGGTTGCACAGCCACAGCGTCAGGAACGCGCCGCTGACGCCGAAGGGCATGGCCAGCAGCACGGTCAGCGGGTGTACGAAGCTGTTGTATTGCGAGGCGATGACCATGT
>JAISBF010000058.1 GCA_031266335.1 Verrucomicrobiales bacterium | reverse complement strand
AAAACAAGCTCCCGCGCACTGGTGATGCCTTCCCGTGCGCCGTTTGGCCTGGAAAACTCACCACTTTTATTTGCCAGTGCGCTTGACGCGCCGGCCAGTTCCCTTTACGCTATTACTCGTAAGGATTAAATTATGAATACCCACCACCAATTCGCATCATACGTCCCGACAACCGCCGACGCCCGCTACCATTGGGCGTTGAACCTGCTGGAGTACGTATATAACAACCAAGCCACCTTCACCAGCGTCCCCAAGGAGCTGTTCGACCAGGCCAACGCCCGGCGCGAGCAGTTGGTCAAAATCAACGACGCCCTGCTCGACGTGCGCCGCCTCTCCGCCGCCATGACCGCCGCCTATCGCGAGTTCATGGAGGGCTACCCGCGCGGCAATTACACCAACCGCCTCACCCTGCCCAAGCTGGATGCCGCCGGCACCGCGCTGCTCACCGGCACCGCCACGATTTATCTCGAAGGCTTGCTCCCCTGGCTGACCAAAGTCCTCATCCCCGCCTTGCAGGCCGACCCCAAATGGACCGCCGACCTCAACGTCATCTGCGGCCTCGTCCCGCTCACCCCCGGCGACAACCTGGCGAATCACGACTTCCAATTGCGCGCCGACAAAACCGCCGACGGTCAACATTTGGAACTGCGCCTGCACAAAGGCGGCTTCAGCATGTTCAGCATCGACCGGCGCATCAACGGCGGCAAAGTCGCGAACTACATCGTCTCCCACTTCCCGTGGGCGGACCCGCAAGCGCTCGCCGACCAACCGGAGACCCGCGAATATCAAGTCCGCGGCCTGCTCAAAGACCAGCCCTACGGCGCGCCCAGCGAGAAACTAATCGTCACCGAACGCCGCACGGAACATCTGACCGTCGAGAGTGTTTGAAGCTTCACGAAGGATATTGAATATTGATTATTGATTATTGAATATTTGTAAGAACAGCGCCTCCGGCGGAATGAGCTACAAATCCGCCGGAGGCGCTGACTTGTCAAATAATCAATATTCAATAATCAATATTCAATTCGTTAATGTAGCTAAAACGCCACCACCTTTACCTGCCGCAATTGCTCGCGCAGGAACCGTTCCCCCACCGCCTTGAAGTGCGCGGACTGGTCAGTCAGGCACATTTCCAGCGGCGTCCGGCGCGGGGTCGCGCGGAGTTGGTCCGCCCGCGTCAGCGCGGCGCGCACCTGGCGGGCGCAGGTTTCGGCCGAATCCACCAGCGTGACCGCGTCCCCCAACAGTTCGGTTAACAGCTCCTTCAGCAAGGGGTAATGCGTGCACGCCAGCACCAGCGTGTCCACGCGCGCCTGGCGGAAGCGCCCGGTGTATTCCGCCAGCACCGCGCGGGTGGCGGGATGGCGCAGCCACCCTTCCTCGATCAACGGCACCAGCAGCGGCGCGGCGCGCGCCGTCAGCGCCAGGCCCGGCCGCCGCGCCCGCAGCGCTTGCTGGTAGGCCCGGCTGTTAATCGTGCCGGTGGTGCCGATGATGCCGATGCGGTTGTTGCGCGTCGCCGCCAGCGCGGCGCTGACGCCGGGCGCGATGACGCCGAACACCGGGACGGGCAATTCCGCCTGGAGTGTATCCAGCGCGTAAGCCGACGCCGTGTTACAAGCGACGATGATGCCCTTCACATCCCGCGACAATAAAAAACGGGCAATCTCCCGCGCGTAACGGATAACCGTGCCGGGCGATTTGTTGCCGTAGGGCACGCGCGCCGTGTCGCCGAGGTAGATTAACCGTTCGCGCGGCAGTAACTCGCGCAGCGCGCGCGCGACGGTCAGCCCGCCGATGCCGGAATCGAAAATGCCCAGGGGTCGGTTGTCCATGTCCGGTCATTATATAACCGGCGGGCGGGGGACGACAGTTTTTTAAGTTGGCTGGGGCGGCGCGGGGCCGCGCGACGCGGCCAGGCAAATAAACTTAAAAAACTATCGCCATCTCCCCGCCGGTCATTTGTAATCAACACATGCTGCAACTAACCATCCCGCCCGGCGACTTCGCCGGTTACATCTTCGATTGCGACGGCACGCTGGCTGATACCATGCCGGCGCATTACCGCGCCTGGGCGCGGGCGTTCAAGGATTACCGGGCGCCGTTCGACTTTACCGAGGACCGGTTTTACCGCCTGGGCGGGGTGGCCGCCGCCGGCATCATCGCCCAACTCAACCGGGAATACGGCACGGACTACGCCTGCGAGGAACTCGCCGCGCACAAGGAAGCGCTCTTCGAGCGGCTGTTGACGCGCGTCGAACCCATCCGGCCGGTGTGCGACTTCGCCCGGCGCGCCGCGGCCGCCGGCCGGCCGGTCAGCGTCGCCTCCGGCGGCTTCCCCCATATCGTGCGGCGCACGCTGCAACTCATCGGCCTGGCGGAGATTTTCCAGGACCGCATCGTCACCCCCGACATGGTCGCGCACGGCAAGCCGGCGCCCGACATGTTCCTGCGCGCGGCGCAATTGATGCGCGTCGCGCCGGCCGATTGTTTGGTCTTTGAGGACGCCATCCCCGGCATCGAGGGCGCCAAAGCGGCGGGGATGCGGGTGGTGTTGGTGCCGTCGCGCCCAGCGCCCAACACCTGACACCAGCGCGCCGGGCGCCGGGTTTTCACGGTTCCGCGGTCGGGGCGGGAATGGGGCCGCCGCTGACGGTCATGCCGGGGGTGATGCCGTGGCGCGCAAACCAGCCCCGGTTCAACTCCAGCGCGTAGGCCACTTGGTCGCTGTAGGACGGGACGGGGGTTTCGTCGTGGGGAAACAAATCGTGGATTTCCAGGATGCGCCCGTCCGCGTCGAGGTAGGCGACGGACAGGGGAATCCTGGTGTTGCGCATCCAGAAACTGGCCCGCCGGGGCCGCTCGAACACAAACAACATGCCGTGGTCGGGCGGCAGCGCGTCGCGAAACATCAGGCCGCGGGTCATGGTCGGCGGCGTGTCGGCGATTTCCGCGCGGACGGTGAACCGTTCGACCGTCAGCGTGGCGGATTCGAGCGGTTGCGGCGGGTTGGCCTGGCGGCAGGCGGCCAGCAACGCCAAGGCCAGCAACAGCGGCAATCCTTCAGCCGGACATTTCATCATGGGCAAGCGTAACGGATAACGGCCGGGGGATAAAGGATGAATCCGGCCCCTTTATCCTTTATCCTTTGTCCCCCGGCCGGTATCTTGTCCGCATGTTTGAAATCAAGGAACGGCCCAAAATGGTCGAGCGGGCGCTGCTGGTGGCCATGTACACGGACCCCGCCGAGCGGGCGGGCACCGAGAGTTTGCTGGCGGAGTTGGGCGAACTCACCGCCACCCTCGGCATCCCCGTGGTCGGCCAAATGACGGTGTTGGTCCGCCGGCCGCAGGCGCGGTTGTTCGCCGGCAGCGGCAAGGCGGAGGAAATCTGCCGGCAGGCCGCGGCCAGCCGGGCCGAGGTGATTATTTTTGACAATGAACTGTCGCCCGCGCAGCAGCGCAACTGGGAGACGCTGGCCGGCATCACGGTGATTGACCGCCAGGAGGTCATTCTGGATATTTTCGGCCGGCGGGCGCGCACGCGCGAGGCGAAATTGCAGGTGCAGGCGGCGCGGCTCGAATATTCCCTGCCGCGCCTGACCCGCGCGTGGAGTCACTTCGGCCAGCAGGCGGGCGGCATCGGCGGCAAGGGCGAGGGGGAAACGCAGTTGGAAATCGACCGCCGGCTGATGCGCGCGCAGCTCGACCGGGTGAAGCGCGAGTTGGTTGAGGTGCATCAGCGCCGCGCCACGCAGCGCAAGGAGCGCCAGCGGGTGCCGGTGCCGAACGCCGCCATCGTCGGCTACACCAACGCGGGCAAATCCTCGCTGCTGAAGCGCCTGACCGGCGCCGACGTGCTGGTGGAAGACAAGTTGTTCGCCACGCTGGACACCACCACCCGCCGCGTGGCGCTGCCGAACAACCAGCCGCTGCTGCTGACCGACACCGTCGGTTTCGTGCGCAAGCTGCCGCACCGGCTGGTGGAGGCGTTCAAGGCCACGCTGGAGGAATCCGTGCTGGCGGATTTTTTGCTGCACCTGCTGGATGGCAGTCATCCGCAGGTGGCGGAGTTTTATCAAACGACGCTGGCGGTGCTGGAGGAACTGGGCGCGGATCGCAAGCGCACCGTCACCGTGTTGAACAAAATCGACCGACTGCACGATGTCGCCCAGCGGAAGGCGCTGCTGGCGCGGTTTCCCGACGCGGTGTGTGTCTCGGTGAAAACGGGCGAGGGGATGGACGAGTTGCTGCACCGCATGGCGGGGCTGGTGGCCGACCGCACGCAGGTGGTCGAATTGTTATTGCCGCAGTCAGCGTCAGCGGCCATCGCCCGCCTGCACCGCCACGCGAAGATTCTGGCCACCGAGTATGTGGGCGATGAGGTGAAGCTCAGCGTGTTGCTGTCGAATCGGCTGTTACGGGAATATGCGGGCTTTAGGGTTTATTGAAAATCCTCAGTCCTAAATCCTAAATAACTCACCGCCGTTTCCCCGTAGGTGGCGGTTTTCAACAAGGTCAGCCCCGCTGCCAGTGAGCGCCATTCGTTCCGGCGGTCGTGTTCCCAGACCAGCACACCGTCAGCGGCCAGCAACGGCGCGATGGCGCGGACCACCTCGTCGCCGGCGAGGTCGCGGCGCTCTTTCGCGTAGGGCGGGTCGGCGAAGATGAGGTCGAATTGCGTCGCGCACGCTTGCACGAACGCGGCCGCATCCTGCCGGACGACGCTGCCGGTGAGCTTGCAGTAAGCCAGATTCTCGCTGATGGTGGCGCAATACGGCGCCTTGCTTTCGACAAACGTCGCGCAGTCAGCGCCGCGGCTGAGCGCCTCGATGCCCAGCGCGCCGGTGCCGGCATACAAATCGAGCACCCGCGCCCCCGGCACGCGCGCGCCGAGGCTGGAAAAAATCGCCTGCTTGACCCGGTCCTGGGTGGGGCGGGAATGGAATCGCGGCGGCACTTTGAGCCGCAAGCCCCCGGCGCTGCCGGTGATGACGCGAAAAGACATGAGGGATTTAAGAATTAAGCTAAATCATCAATTCCCAACGTATTGGTCATACATCTTTAGCGCGTACCCGTCGGTCATGCCGGAGAGATAATCGCAGACGGCGCGGGCCGGGCCTTCCTTCTTGATGCGCAGCGCCGCCTGGTGGCCGATGAGACGCTGATGCTGGCAGTAAAACTCGAACAGGCGTTGCAGCGCCATGCAGGTGCGCTGGTTGACGCGGCTGATGCTGGGGTGATAATAAAAGTGTTCCTGCAGGAAATCGCGCAGGTTCTGGAGGTTGGCGCGGGTGACCGGCGAGAAGCCAATCAGTCGCTGTGGCGCCTGCCGCGCGTCGCGGGCGGTCCGGATGCCGGCCGCTTCGAGGTTGGCGACGGATTGCTGGCACAGGTCTTCAACCAGGTGGTCGATCAGGCAGCGGACGAGGTAGCGGCGGCGGCGGGTGAATTCCAGCTTGGAGTATTGCTGGTTCACGCGCTCCGCCAGCATGTTCCAGAGGACGATGTCCTTCAATTCTTCGGGGGCGATGAGGCAGTGCTCCAGGGCGTCGTCCAGGTCGTTGCAGGAGTAGGCAATTTCATCGGCACTGTCAGCGATTTGGGCCTCCAGGCTGGGTTGCGTGTAGCTGGCGGACGTGATGGCGACGTGTTTGGAGATGCCTTCGCGGGTTTCCCAGGAGAGGTTGAGGCCGTTGAATTCGGGGTATTTCATCTCCAGTTCGTCCACCACGCGCAAGCTCTGGCGGTTGTGCTCGAAGCCGCCGTGGTCTTTCATGAGCTGGTTTAGCGTGTATTCGCCGGCGTGACCGAAGGGCGAGTGGCCCAAGTCGTGCGCGAGGGCGATGGCCTCGGCCAAATCCTCATTGAGCGCGAGGGCGCGCGCGGCGGTGCGGGAGATGGCGGCGACTTCAATGGTGTGGGTGAGCCGGGTGCGGAAGTGGTCGCCGGTGCCGCTGAGCACGACCTGGGTTTTGTATTCGAGGCGGCGAAAGGCCGAGCTGTGGATGATGCGGTCGCGGTCGCGCTGATATTCCGGGCGGAACGGATGCGGCGGTTCGGCGTGTTGCCGGCCCAGGCTGTCGCCGCTGGACTGGGCGTAGGACGCCAGCCAGTCGCGTTCTTTTTGTTCCCATTGTTGGCGTGTTCGCAATCCCATGCGACCGATGTTAAGGGCGCGGCTGGAAAAGCAAAATGCAAAATTTTCCGGTGATAGCGTGAAACGGGGAACGCTGGACACCCCCGACGCCGCGCCGTCAAGGGAAATTGATAAATTGTTCGTAAAAACAGTTTGCTTGATTTATCAGGCAAATCATAATTCCGGCATGACTGTTAAAAAATTCGCGGTGCGTTCGGATATGGAGGGACTTTACGGAGTCGTCAACTGGTCGGAAGTAATTCCGGGCACGGCGACTTACGAGGGCGCCCGCCGCTGGTTGCACGAGGAACTTACCGCGCTGGTGTCCGGTTTGGCGGACGGCGGCGCTGACGGTGTGGAAATTTATGACGAGCATTATTACGGGCTGAATATTGATCCGGCCTTGCTGCCGCGCCAGGCGTCCGTCATTCGCGGCAAGCCGCCTTATCGAAAAGACTGGCCGGGCGGCTTGGACGCCACGGTCAGCGGGCTGGTATTGCAAGGTTATCACGCGATGACCGGCGTGCGGGACGGGATTTTGTCGCACACTTACGAACCGGACATCCGGGCGATTCATATCAACGGAACCCTGGTCGGGGAAATCGGCGTGGAGGCGGCGATTGCCGGGGAAGCGGGCGTCCCGCTGACGCTGTACATCGGCGACCGTCACGGGGCGGAGGAAGCCAGCGCGCTGATTCCCGGCGTGGCGACCGTGGTGGTCAAGGACGGGATGGGGTTGCAGTGCGGGCGCTGCCGTAACGGTGCCGCCGTGCGACAGGAGATTCATGACGCGGCCTGTCGCGTGGCGCAAAACGGGACGGCGGCCAGGCCCTTGCTGTTCGGCGCGAACATCAAGCTGGCCGTCTCCTTGTTTGCCGGGCCGTACCGGGATTGTTTGCGGCAAAATGCGACGGTGTACTGGCAGGACGACGAGACCGTGCTGTTGCGCGCTGACAGTGTGACCGCCGCCTGGGCGGATTACTGGAACATCAAGGACGAAACGCTCGCCAAACTTAAAAAATAAATGAGCGTGCCCGCGATTTTGACGTTCGGTGAAATTCTCTGGGACTGCTTTGCCGACCATGAATGCATTGGCGGCGCGCTGGCGCAACGCTCGTCGGTTGCCCGCGCGGCCTTGAGGGACTTGCGCACCGCGCTGCCGGCAGTGACGATGTTTAACCACGGATGGACACCGATGAACACGGATAAAAAAACAATAAAAACAATCCGTGTTCATCGGTGTCCATTTGCTTCACTTCGTTCGGAACTTGAGGCGGCGTGTAATTGCCGCCCGACTCTTGTGGTTAAAAAAAATTTAAAAAAAACCTTGCGCCAGGCAGACAGATTCCATATCGTCCCATCCCGTTATCGGGAAAAACCAATGCTAACTACTACCTACTATCTACCGAGAAAGCCTAGTAGCCTAAGCCAAAGTAAACTCCCGCTAACCCGCTGAAGATGAGCAAGCTAAGTCATAACGTAAGTACACCGCGCTCACGCGCTCACGCGCTCACGCGCTCACGCGCTCACGCGCTCACGGCGTGAAACTTGCCCTGCTTTTCTAATTTCGCGGCCAAAATCTACCCGTTTCATTCCCCATGTGGTAGGATGCCACTCGCCAGCGTCAGCGGCGCGGAGTGGGGAGACGGGGTGGGTTCCCGGATTCATCCGTACCTTTTTTGCGTCCAAACCAACCGAAGCAAAATTGGCCACAAAAAAACACAGAACACACAAAACTTTGTTAAACCTGCTGTTTTCTGTGCTTTTTGTGTTTTTTTGTGGCCATTCAACCAAGCAACCATAACCAAACAGAAATAACCCAATAGAACCCACCAACATGAATACCAACCTAAAATCAATCCTACTCCTCGGCGCCCTTTGTTCCGCTCCGCTAAAGTCACTGGAACGCGCGTGTATTTGCGCGTTGCTACTTTGCGTCTCCGCGTTGAATGTCTTTGCCGCCAGCATCGACATCACCCAAGACACCGCCGAGTCAGGAAAATCCTACGACGACAGCGACACCATCACCCGGTCGGCCCTGAACGTCACCACCAGCGGCGTCACCTACACCGGCACCAACATCCCCCTCAGCGCCACCAATAACGGCGCTGTTGACAATCCGATCGGCAGGGGCGCCTATATTGACAACGGCGCCGTCCTGTCCCTCACCGGCGGCAGCATCACCACCAGCGGCAGCTACGGGCATGGGGTTAGTCTCACCAACGCCGGCAGCGGTACTTTGAACAACGTAAACATTCAGTCTGGGGGGAATCAAAGTTACGGCGTGAATGTCAATAACGCCACACTGTTGATGACTGGCGGCAGTATCAGCACCAGCGGCAGCGGCGGGCGCGGACTTTCCATCGCCGGCAGCAACGACGCCACGGTAAACAATGTGAACATTGAGACGACGGGGAACAACGGCTACGGCGTGGTTACGGGCAGCTCCGTCTTTACGCTGACCGGTGGCAACATCAGCACCAGCGGCAGTGCTACGCGTGGAATTAATATCGGCGGCTTTAGCAGCGGCACGGTGAGCAACGTGAACATAGAGACGACCGGGAATAACAGCGATGGCGTATATTTGGCAGCCAACTCCACCGTGACGCTGACTGACAGTGATATCCGCGTCACCGGTAGCGGGGCGTTCGGCCTTAATGTCAGCGCCACCAGCAACGCCACGGTGAACCTGAACGGCAACATTCTGAGCAGTGCCAGTGCCGGCGTCAGCATCCGTGTCGCCACCTCCGGCTCCGTGACCCTGACCGGCAGCAACGGCAGCGTCATCACTGGTGGTATTGACAGTGGCGATAAGACGTTCGTGAACATCACCCTCACTGACGCTGGCACCGAATTGCACGGCGACTTTAGGCAGTTCAGTACCAACAGCGTCGTCAATCTCACCCTCGGCGCGGGCGCCCTCCTCCACGGCGGCGGCGAACTGGACAGCCTGACCCTGGCAAGCGGCGCGATCATCGGCTTCACCGACACGCTGCTGGTCACCGACAGCATCACCATCGGCGACGGCATCATCATCGACTTCAGCAGCCTGACCGAGACCGGGGAATACACTGTGTTCGATTGGAGCGGCGCGACCGGCGGCGACAGCATCAACGCCGGTCGATTCAACGTGGCCGCCGATACTGGCATCGAAGGCACCTTCAGCGTGGAGAACAACCAACTGACCTTCAACGCCACCGCCGTCCCGGAACCCTCCACCTGGTTCCTAATCGGCGTCGGCCTCGGCGCGCTGGCCCTCATCCGCCGCCGTTCGTCCTAACGGCACCTTGGCCCACAGAGAGCACAGAGCAGACACGGAGAGCCACAGAGATTTTATTAAATTAAAAAACAAACTCTGTGCTTCTCTGTGCCTACTCTGTGTCCCTTTGATTCGCTACGCTAGGGTCACTGAAGCGGGCATGGAGTAGCCCGCTGACTTTAGTGACCCACCAAAAAAATCTCCGCGTCTCCGCGCCTCCGCGGTTAATTTTTATCCAATCACCGCGCCGCCGAAATACGGCTGCAACGGCGCCGGCAGCTTGATACTGCCGTCGGCCTGCTGGCAGGTCTCCACCAGCGCGATGAACAGGCGCGGGAGCGCGGTGCCGCTGCCGTTCAGCGTGTGACAGAACACGTTCTTGCCGGCAGCGTTTTTATAACGCAGGCCCATGCGCCGCGCCTGGAAATCCTCGAAGTTGCTGCACGAGGAAACTTCCAGATACGCGCCGGTGCCGGGCGCCCAGACTTCCACGTCGTAACACTTCGCCGCGCCGAAGCCGAGGTCGCCGGCGCACAATTCGATGGTGCGGTAGTGCAAGCCCAGCAACTCCAGCGCCCGCTCGGCGTGGCGGCGCAATTGTTCCAACTCGGCGTAGGACGCGGACGGCTCGACGATTTTCACCAGTTCGATTTTGTCAAATTGATGCACCCGGGTCATGCCGCGCGTCTCGCGCCCGGCGCTGCCGGCCTCGCGCCGGAAACACGGCGTGTGCGCCGCGTTGTAAATCGGCAGGTCGCTGACGCTCAGCAAGGTCTCGCGGTAAAGATTCGTCACCGGCACCTCGGCGGTCGGCACGAGAAACAAATCCTCGCCCTCGACGCGATACATGTCCTCGCGAAACTTCGGCAACTGCCCGGTGCCCTGCATCGCGGCCTCGCGGACGACGAACGGCGTGTTGACTTCGGTGAAGCCGTGCTCGCGCGTGTGCAGGTCGAGCAGGAAATTAATCAGCGCCCGCTCCAGCCGCGCACCCGCGCCTTTGAACACCAGGAATCCGCTGCCGCTGATTTTTGCCGCCGCCGCGAAGTCCACGAGGCCGAGTCGTTCCGTCAGCGCGACATGGTCGAGCGGTTGGAAATCGAACACCGGCGGCGCGCCGAAGCGCCCGACTTCGGGATTGTCAGCGGCGTCGGCGCCGGCCGGGCACTGCGCGTGCGGCAGGTTCGGCGTGCGGAGCAAAATTTGCTCAAGTTGGTTGTCAACCGCGGCCACCTCGGTGTCGAGACGCGCGATGCGCGCGGATTTTTCCTTCATCCCCGCGAGCAGTTCGTCAGCGGGCGCTTGTTTGGCCTTGCGCGCGCCGATTTCCTTGCTGATGGTGTTGCGCTCGCTCTTGAGTTGCTCGACCTCCTGGATTTTCGCGCGCCGCTGACCGTCAAGTTCCAGCATCTCGGCCACCGCCAGTTCCGCGCCGTGGCCGCGGGCCGCCAGCCGCGCTTGCACCATCGCGGGATTTTCCCGCACCAAACGAATGTCGAGCATAAGGGGGAAATTAAAGGGCGTAACGCTGATGCTGTCCAACGGAAAAAACGCCGCCCGCTGCCGGTCAACCGACCGTGGTTTTGCGTTTCGCATTTTGCGTTTAGCGTTTACCATTCTCCCCATGCCCACCGCTTCCCGTCATCCCTTGCGTGCCGCCGTGCTGGACCTTGGCAGCAACTCCGTCAAGTTCATGCTCGGCCAGCAGGACGGCGCCCGGCTCACCGTCCACCGCGAGGAAGCCATCACCACGCGCCTTGGTCATCAACTGGCGCTAACCGGCGAAATTTGCCGCGCCGCGCGTCACGCCACGCTGCGGGTGCTGCGGCACTGTCAGCGGGCGGCGGCGGCCTACGGCGCGCAAAAAATCATCGCGGTCGGCACCAGCGCGTTGCGCTCCGCGACAAACCGCGACGAGTTGCTCGCGCCCGCCCGCGAAATCCTCGGCGCGCCGGTGCGCGTCGTCAGCGGCAAGCTGGAAGGCGAACTGGTCTATGCCGGCGCCACTTCTTATCATCGCTGGCGGCAACGCGACATCCTGGTCATCGACATCGGCGGCGGCAGCGTGGAGTTTGTCACCGGCAGCGCCGGCCGGCTGACCCGCGCCGGGAGCCTGCCGCTCGGTTGCGTGCGGGTGCGCGACGCGCTGCTGCGTGGCCGTCAGCCGGTGCCGCGCGAGTTGTGGGCGGCCACGGTCAGCGAATTGGCGGAACAGATGCGCGTCGGATTCAAAAAATTCACCGCCGGCGGCGCGGTTGTTCTCGGCTCCGGCGGCACCTGCGCGACGCTGACCGCGCTGCATCGCGCCGACCATCCGCGCGTGCCGGTGCACGAGTTGGAAGGGCTTGCCATTCGCCGCGCCGAGGCGCTGACGCTGCTGGAATTTCTCGCCTCCCGCACTCTCGCGCAATTGCGCGCCCATCCGCGCATTCCCAGCCGCCGCGCCGAGATTATCACCGCCGGCGCGTGCGTCCTGCTCGCGGCCATGCGAGCGCTGGGGGCGAACACCGTCCATTGCACCACGCGCGGGCTGCGCTACGGCGTCTGGCAAAGAATGCTCGCGCCGACGCCCTTCAAGACGGTGCGGCATGAAATTTGCCACCACGCGCCCGGCGAACGCGCGGAATAAAACCCGGTGGAATCGCGGGATTTTCCTATTGAAAACCATGACCGTTGCCATAAGCTCACGGGAAATTCTTCCCAACTATGAGCACATTTCGCCCCGCCGCTGACGGTGTCAATCCGCAACAAGTCCCATCCCGCGCGCTGCCGTCGGGCGCGAAAATTCCCGCCATCGGGCTGGGCACCTTCGGCTCGGACAGTGTCAGCGGGGCGGAGGTCGCCGCCGCGGTCGTTGGCGCGGCGGAGGTCGGGTATCGGCATTTCGACTGCGCGTCCGTTTATGGCAACGAGCGGTTCATCGGCGGCGCGTTGCAAACCATTATCAGCGGCGGCGTCAAGCGCGAGGAGTTGTGGATTAACTCGAAGGTGTGGAACGACAAGCACGCGCCGCAGGATTTGATCGCCTCGTGCAAGCAGACGCTCAGCGACTTGCGGCTGGATTATCTCGACCTGTATTTCGTCCACTGGCCGTTCCCGAATTTTCACCCGCCCGGCTGCGACGTGACCTCGCGCAGCAAGGATTCGCGCCCGTATATTCACGAGAAATTCATGGCGACCTGGGGCGCGATGGAGTCACTGGCAGCGGCTGGTTTGGTGCGGCACCTCGGCACGTCGAACATGACGATTCCGAAATTAAAGCTGTTGCTGCGCGACGCGAACATCAAACCCGCGGTTAATGAGATGGAACTGCACCCGCATTTCCAGCAGCCGGAGCTGTTCAAGTTCGTCACTGACAGCGGCATCGTGCCCATCGGCTACAGCCCCATCGGCTCGCCGGGCCGGCCCGAACGCGACCGCACGCCCGCTGACACTGTGGACATGGACGACCCGGTCATCGTGAACATCGCCGCCGACCACGGCCTGCATCCCGCCTCGCTGTGCGTGAAATGGGGACAACAGCGCGGCCAAATCCCGATTCCATTCTCCGTGAAGCGCAAAAATTATCTGGCAAATTTGCAAGCCGTGTGCGGCGCCCCGCTGACGGTGGACGAGATGAACGCCATCGCTGCCATTGACAAAAATTGCCGCCTCATCAAGGGACAGGTGTTCCTCTGGAGGGAAGACCAGTCCTGGGAGGATTTGTGGGACTTGGACGGCACTATCACGCGATGATTTAACAAACGTTTTTTAGTTTTCTGGTTTTCTAGTTTTTTGGTTGAAAGAACCGCTGACGGTGATAACCAGCAAACTTGAAAGCATGAAAACTAAAAAACCAAAAAACGAGAAAACTAAAAAACATGAAGTTACCGACTAAAATGACCGGTGTCGTGCTGCCGGGAAACAGCACCGTTGAATTCCGCGAATACCCCGTGCCGACGCCCGGTCACGGCCAGGTGTTGTTAAAAATGCGCGCGTCGTCCATCTGCGGCAGCGACATTCGCGCCATCTACCGCGAGCACCTGGGCAAGGGGCCGGAGGGTTACAACGGCGTCATCGCCGGTCACGAGCCGAGCGGTGAGGTCGTGCAGGTTGGCCCTGGTTGCAAAGCGCGCAAACCCGGCGACCGCGTGGTGGTTTATCACATCAGCGGCTGCGGCTGTTGCCCCGACTGCTTTCACGGTTACCAAATCAGTTGCCATAATGCCGCGCACCGCAAAGCCTACGGCTGGCAGCGCGACGGCGGGCACGCGGATTATTTGCTGGCGGAGGAAGTGGATTGCGTGCCGCTGCCGGACAACCTGACCTTCGTCGATGGCGCGTTCATGGCGTGCGGGTTCGGTACGGCGTGGGAGTGTATCACGCGAATGAACGTCAGCGGGCGCGACCGGCTGCTCATCACCGGCCTCGGCCCGGTCGGACTGGCAGCGGCGCAACTGGCCAAGGTGCTCGGCGTGACGGAAATCATCGGCGCGGATTTGTCGCCGGGGCGGTTGGCATTTGTGAAAAGTCTCGAATACAAAAAAGGCGTACCGCTGGTGGACCACGTCATCCAGTCCGACGCCGGCGCACTGTCAGCGATTAAAGACCTGACCAAGGGCAGCGGTTGCGAGGTGAGCATTGACTGTTCCGGCGCCGCGCCCGCGCGGTTGCTGGCGCTGAAGGGCACGCGGCAGTGGGGCCGCTGTGGTTTCGTCGGCGAGGGCGGGAAGGTCGAGTTCGACGTGTCGCCGTTCCTCATCCACGAGCAAATCACGCTGTTCGGCTCGTGGGTCACGTCGGTGAAGCATTTGTCCGACCTCGCCGAGGTGTTGGGCCGCGCTGACATTCACCCCGAAACCACCGCCGGCGCGAAGCTGCCGCTGAGCGAGGCCGCGCAAGCCTATCAAATCGCCGACCGCGGGCAGGAGGGTAAGACGGTGATTGTGTTTGAGGGAAAGTAACTCAGGTCACGAAGACGCGAAGGCGCAAAGTAGGTTAATCAAAGATCTTCGTGTCTTGGTGTCTTCGTGATTTGAGTTTTCGAAATTATGCACCCCGGCGAGCTGTCATTCGACGAGTTGGTGCCGCGCGCGCGGGCCGGCCTCGGCGTGCTGTATAACACCTACGGCGGCGGGCGGGTCGGGGCGCAGGTCAATCATTTCGGCGGCTTCGGGCGGATTGTGTATTGGGGCGACCAGCCTTACTGGAGCGGTCATAACAGCCAGTCCGCCGACGCCGAGCCGCAGGTTTATTTTCAGACGCTGGGACAAGGTGCCTACACGCGCTGTTTCCGCCCGCAATTACTGATCGACGGGCTGCCCTACAATCTGGAGTTTACGGACACGCGGCAATTTCCGTTCGGTTACGCCAGCCGGTTCACCGTCAGTGCCAGTCGGGTGCTAGTCGAGCACCGGCTGACGGTGGTGAACGACGCGCTGCTGTTCACCGTCAGCGTGCTGAAAAATCCCCGGCGCTGCCGGTTGCAACAGCGGTTCGAGCATCACGACCAGACGCAAATCGTCCATCCGGCGCGGACGTGGAGCGGCTGGGAACGCGCCGCCGCGCTTGGCGGCTGGCGCCAGCGGGTGCGCGACCGGCTGACGGCCGCGGAGTGGGCGCGCCTGCGACGGGAGACGCGCCAGGTGCCGAAGGTCGGCTATCCGCTGCTGGACAACGGCCGCCGCGAGTTCACCGCGCATCTGGCGCTGTGCGGCGACCTGCCGCTGACGATGCAAACCACGCAGTCGGGGCGGCGTTATTTTATCGGCGGCGCCTTCACCGGCGGCACCCACGTCGGCGCGCTGGTGTTCGCGCCGGACGCGCGGACGCTGACGCGGCGGGCGCAGGAATTGACCGCTGACCGTGACCTCGCGGCGGCGAAGGAACGCGCCCACCGTCAGCGGCTGGCGACCGCGCCTGGCGTTGAATTGCGTGACAAAGTTTTCTCCTCCGCGTTCGCCAACGTCCCGCCGACCTTGGAGTCGCTGATGGTGGCGGACCTGCCCGGCGGGATGCGCGCCTCCTCGATGCATTACTGGATTTGGGGTTGGGACACGCTGATGTGCAGCGACGCTTATCTGCTGGGCGGGCGCGCGGATTTTGTGCGTGACCTGCTGCGCTTTTACCGCGCCACCGCCGACCCGCGTTACGGCGTCGGCCACATGTTCAGCCGCGCCGCCGGCCGCCGCCCGCGCGCGCGCATCCCGATGGCGCCGTCGGCGCAACTGTTGTGGCTCATCGTGCTGTATCAGTACGCCGTCCACACCGGCGACCGCCGCCCGTGGCGCGAGCACTACGCCTTTGCCAAAAAAATCTTCGCGCAGAACCTGCGCGACGTGAACGAGCGCGGCCTGGGTGCCGGCCCCGCGCTGTTCCCGGATTTTCCGGCGTTATGCGGGCACACCGGGCGCGACCTCAGCGTGTTCAACAACTCGCTGCTCTACCAGGGCGCGCGCTGCATGGCGGCGCTGGCCGCTGATGGTGGCGACACCGCCACGGTCAGCGCCGCCGCGCGACTGGCCCGCCGGCTGGAGGAAAATTTCGACGCCGCCTTTTGGGACGCCAGGCGCGGCTATTTCGTGGACTCGGTGGACGCTGACAGTGGCGCGCAGCGCAAGTCCTACCCCGCCCACGCGCTGTTGTGGCAGACGCCGCTACTGCACGATCTCGCGGGCGCGCGACTGGCGGCGTGCGGCGAATTTCAGGCGCGGCACCTGGCCACGCCGCGCGGCTTTTTGATTTATCCGCGCTGGGACGCCGCGTTCGACGGCGACGGCAATCAACTGGCGCAAATCTGGAGCACCAGCGACGTGTTCGACACGCGCTGCCAGGCCGCCGCCGGCCATGACGGGGTGCTGGAAGACTGGCTCAAGTCCGGCGGCTGGTTCTGGCGACAGCAGACTTACATCGAGGGTTACAGCGCGCAGACGGTCAACGACAGCGGCACCCCCGACGCGCCCGGCGGCAAGCAGCCGTTCGGCGCGAAAAGCCTGTACCTGGCGTTGTTCACCGGCGTCGCCGGCGTGCATTTCGACCTTGGCGGGCTGGAATTTGCCGAGGGCCTGCGGCGCTTGGTGAAAATCGACCGGCTGAATTTCCAAGGCCGGCGCTATACGCTGACGTTGCGCGGGCGCGGCGCGTTTATCCGCTCGCTGACAGTGAACGGTCGCGCCGTGCGCGGCACCCGCAAGCTGCCGCAAGCCGCGCTACGCCGGCGCAACACGGTCAGCGTCGTCCGCACGACCCGCCCGCCGAGTCATCCGCTGCTGCTGGGCTGCCACGGCGCGACCTTGGAAAACGTCGCGGTGCGCGGCCAAAAACTATCCCTCACCGTCAGCGGCGACACCGCCGTCTGGCTGCGCTATTATTCGCCGCGTCCGCCGGCGCTGACGGTGAACGGCGCGCCGGCAGCGACCGGTTACGACCGGGCCACCGGCAACGGCAAAATATTGCTGTCACTGGCAGCGGGCCGCCCGGCAAAAATCGCACTTGCCATTTGACGGGAAATCAGCAGCATGTGCGCTTTGCCTGTGAAAACTGGATTCGATTACGCGCCGTCTGGCGCCGAGCCGCTGCCGGGCGGACGGTCTGGCACCGTCAGCGTGCCAATGAATGATTGGTTATGAATATCTCAACAATAATGCCATTGTGGCCGCGCGACCAACGGGACGATTACGCGGCGGAAGTAGGGAACATCCCGACCTGGCAGGTGTTTGCACCGTCAGCGGAGCGCGCCACCGGCGCGGCCGTCGTGGTGTTTCCGGGCGGCGGCTATTGCGGGCTGGCGCCGCACGAGGGGCCGGGGTACGCGGAGTGGCTGGCGGCGCACGGCGTCGCCGGCATCGTCGTCAACTACCGGCTCGGCTCCAAGGGCCACCGGCACCCGGCGATGTGGCAGGACGCGGCGCGCGCGGTGCGGCTGGCGCGGGCCAACGCGGCGCGGCTGGGGCTTGACCGTCAGCGCATCGGCGTGATGGGTTCCAGCGCCGGCGGACATCTGGCGGCGACGATTCTCACGCAGTTTGACCAAGGCGACGCTGCCAGTGACGACCCGGTCGAGCGCGAAAGTTCGCGGCCCGACCTGGGAATTTTATGCTATCCGGTCATCACCTTCGGCGAGTTCACGCACAGCGGCACCAGGGACGCGCTGCTCGGCCAAAACCCGCCGCCGCCGCTGGTGGAGAAACTGTCCGCCGAATTGCAGGTCACCGGCGAGACGCCGCCGTGCTTTGTCTGGCACACCTGGGAGGACGGCGCGGTGCCGGTAGAAAATTCCATGCGTTTCGCGGCGGCGCTGCGCGAGCGGGGCGTGCGTTTTGAATTGCACGTGTATGAGCGCGGCGGACACGGCATGGGACTCGGCGACCAACACCGCTGGGCGGGCGATTGTCTCGCCTGGCTGCGGGAGCGGAGTTTTGTGGAGTAGCGGGAAATTTCGCGCTGAAGGTGACGGCAAGTTTCAATCTCAAATCAAAACCAACCAAAACAGAAAATTAATCATGAAAAAAACATCGTTCACATATGAGGGAAAACACGCAACACAAGTCGCCATGCCGGTCGGCGGTCTCGGCGCGGGCAACGTCAGCCTGGCGGGCAACGGGGCGCTGGAGGATTTCTCCATCCGGCATATACCGCAAAAGTCCGCCGCGCCGGACGGCTGGCAGCCGGCGATGTCAGCGTTCGGGCTGGTGCATATTCGCGGCCAACAACCGGTGACGCGCCTGCTGGAAGGGCCGCTGCCGGTGGAGAAAATCTACAACTTCGGCCTCAACGGGCAGGGCCTCCGGCGCGCCGGTTACGAGGGGATGCCGCGCTTCGCCAAGTCGAAGTTCGAGGGCGAGTTCCCGTTCGGCCACGTGCATTTGAGCGACCCCAAGCTGCCGCTGGCGGTGACGCTGACGGCGTTCAATCCGTACATCCCGCTCGATGCCAAGAACTCCGGCATCCCGTGCGTGATTTTGGAATACACCTTCACCAACCGCTCGCGGCGGCCGGTGGAGTTTGATTTCGTGTACAACATGTCGAGCCTCACCACCGGCAAGACCCGCGGCTGGCTCGGCGAGAAGAGCCGGGCGGTGCCCGGACGCGGCGTGCTGTTCACCAACGACGAGGCCGCCAACAGCGAGACCTTCGGCAGCAGCGGGGTGTGGTCGCTCGGCGCGGCGCCGGTCATCAAGGCGGCGTGGCTGCGCGGCGGCTGGTTCGACGCGATGTCGGCGTTGTGGCGCGAGGTGGACGAGGGGCGGTTCGCGGCGAACAAGGCCACGGTGGACGGGCAGGATGGGCGCGTCGGCGGCTCGCTGTTGTTCAAGGGCAAGCTCCAGCCCGGCGCGTCGGCGACTTTCCCGCTGGTGTTCACCTGGTATCTGCCGAACGTGTGCTGGCGGCGCGGCGACGGCAATCTGTTCGACCCGCAGGACGCGACGCCGTACTGGCAGCCGTATTACGCCGGCCAGTGGACCGACGCCGCTGACGTGGCGAAATATGTGCGGGCGAACTACGCCATGCTGCGGGCGCGGACGCTGGCGTTCAAGGACGCGCTGTTCGGCTCGACATTGCCGCGCGAGGTGATTGACGCGGTCAGCGCCAACCTCGGCATTCTGAAATCGCCAACCGCGCTGCGGCAGAAGAACGGCAACTTCTGGGGCTGGGAAGGCTGCGGCGTCGGCTGGGGTTCGTGCGACGGCACCTGCACCCACGTGTGGAATTACGCGCAAGTCATGCCGCATTTGTTCCCCGACCTGGAGCGCACCGTCCGCGAGCAGGAATTGTTGCGCTCAATGGACGAGCACGGTCACGTCAACTTCCGCGCGGCGATTCCCGACGGGCCGAAGCGCCACCACTACCACGCCGCCGCTGACGGTCAGCTCGGCGGCATCATGAAGGTGTGGCGCGAGTGGCAGATTTCCGGCGACAACGAATGGTTGAAGAAAATGTGGCCGGCGGCGCGGTTGAGCCTGGAGTTCTGCATCGGCAAGTGGGATCCCGACCGCCAGGGCGCGCTGGTCGAGCCGCATCACAACACCTACGACATCGAGTTCTGGGGGCCGGACGGCATGTGCAACACCATTTACCTCGGCGCGTTGTCAGCGGCGGCGTTGATGGCCGACGCGGTGGGCGCTGACGCTGACGCGGCGGAGTACCGGCGGCTGGCGGCGGCCTGCGCCAAGTTCCTGGACGCCGAGCTGTTCAACGGCGAGTATTATTATCAGCAGGTGCAATACAAAAACCTGCGCGACAAATCGTTCGTCGAGAAAATCAACACCACCGCTAACGATGAGGTGACGCGGCTGTTGAAAAAAGAGGGGCCGAAATACCAATACGGCACCGGCTGTCTGTCCGACGGCGTCATCGGCGCGTGGATGGCGCTGTTGTACGGCATCGAGACGCCCGTCAACCGCGCCAATGTCCGCAAGACCTTGTCCGCGATATATAAACATAACTTCCGCCGCGACCTCAGCGGGCACGCCAACTTGCAACGCCCCGGCTACGCCATCGGCAACGAGGCCGGGCTGCTGCTCTGCTCCTGGCCGCGCGGCGGCAAACCGACGCTGCCGTTCGTGTATAGCGACGAGGTGTGGACGGGCATCGAGTACCAGGTGGCCGTGCATTTGATACTGGAAGGCAAGGTCAGGGAAGGGCTGGAGATTGTCAAGACCGTGCGCGGCCGTTACGACGGCACCGTACGCAACCCGTATGACGAGTACGAGTGCGGCAGCTACTACGCGCGGGCGATGGCGTCCTACGCGCTGCTGCCGGCGTTGAGCGGCTACCGTTACTCGGCGGTGAGCAAGACGCTGTGGTTCGGGCCGCAGTTGCCAACCCGGCCGTTCAAGGTGTTCTTCAGCGCCGCGAGCGGTTACGGCACCATCGCGCTGACCAAGACCACGCTGACCGTGACCATGCTGGAGGGCGCGCTGCCGGTGAACGAATTGCAACTCACCGTCGGCGGCAAGACCAAAACCCTGGCCGTCAACGGCAGCGCCAAAGTCGGCCGGCCGCTGGTGGTGAAAGTTTGACCAATGCACGCGCCGTTGAAATTATCGCGCCCGCTGGCCATCACCATGTGGGATTTTTCCTGGCTGGAACGCCGCTGGCCCGGCGCGGGTTACGAGGATTGGGACCTCGCGCTGGATGAACTGGCCGCGCGCGGCTACGACGCGGTGCGGATTGACGCCTATCCGCACCTCGTCGCCGCTGACGGTCATAAGACCTGGGAACTGCTGCCGGAATGGAGCGTGCAGGACTGGGGCAGCCCGGCGCGCTGCCGCGTCCGGGTGCTGCCGGCGCTGACCGAGTTCATCGGCAAGTGCGCGGCGCGTAACATCAAGGTCGGCCTGTCCACCTGGTTCCGTCAGGACCTTGACAATGTGCGCATGAACCTCGCCGACGGCGCGGCGCACGCGGACATCTGGCTGAAGACGCTGGCGGTGGTCCGCGACGCCGGCCTGCTGGACGCGCTGCTCTACGTTGACCTGTGTAACGAATGGCCGTTTGCCTGCTGGGCGCCGTTCTTCAACCGGCCCGGCGACAACGACCACGACTGGCGCGCCGCGCGCTGCCAGACCTGGATGCAAACCTCGGTGGCGAAGATCCGCGCCGAGTACCCGACGCTGCCGCTGACCTACTCGCTGTGCCTCGGCCCGGAAGACCCGTTCGGCGCGGGCGACCTGCCGTTTTTCGATTTGCTCGACCCGCACATCTGGATGGCGGGCGGCGAGTTTTACCGGAAAGTGGATTACAACTTCGAGCGCTTCGACGGCAAAGGCTATGAAAACGTGGCGAAACACGCCGAGCCGTTATATCGCAGCAATCCGCGCTACTGGCAGGCGCATTTGCAAAACCTGATTCATTGGCACGCCGACCGCTCCCGCGCCAGCGGCCATCCGCTGATCACCACCGAGTGTTGGGGCATCGTCGATTACAAGGACTGGCCGCTGCTGGACTGGGGCTGGGTGAAAGAACTGTGCGCCCTCGGCACCGAGACCGCCGCCGCCACGGGGCGCTGGGCGGCCATCGCCACCAGCAACTTCTGCGGCCCGCAATTCCGCGGCATGTGGCGCGACGTGGCCTGGCACCGCCGCCTGACCGACCTCATCCACCGGGCCGAATTACCGGCGGAAGCCCGGGCCGGGTGAATAAAAAAAATAAAAAAACCCCTTGCGCAAGACAGCCAAATTCTATATCGTCCCCTCCCGTTATCGGGAAAAACCAATGCTACCTACTACCTACTATCTACTGCCTACCGAAAGAAACTAGTAGCCCAAGCCAAAGTAAACTCTCGCTAACCCGCTGAAGATGAGCAAGATAAGTCATAACGTAAGTACACCGCGCTCACGCGCTCACGCGCTCACGCGCTCACGCGCTCACGCGCTCACGCGCTCACGCGCTCACGCGCTCA
>JAISBF010000002.1 GCA_031266335.1 Verrucomicrobiales bacterium | reverse complement strand
ATCAGCATGAACCGGGTATATGTTCATTTGTCGTGGGTGGCATTCATCGCGGTGCCATTGGCGGGGGTGATTGTTCAATATCACACGCGCCGCGCGTGGCTCACCGTCAGCGGTTGTGTGTTGGCGGCCACTGTCGTTACCGTGTTTCACCCGTCGTTGCCGTCGCCCAACACGCGAGGCGCGGCAGCGTCACGGGATCCGCAAAGTTTTTTCGAACAAATCACCGCGAGAAATGTCACTGTCAGCGTTCACGACGGAAATGTCACGGTCAGCGGCAACTTTGAGGTACCCGCGCAACGACGGTTTGAGTGGACAATTTACTCGCCGCTTTTCACCGCCGCTGACGGTGAGACGATTGTGTTGCGGCGTGTGTCAACCACCGCTCACTCGCCAGGCACGGCTTATGTCGATGACAAAATGATTTCGTCGGGCGGGCGGAAGGAATTTAGTTTTGTTCTGTCGTCTGCCGAGTTGAAAAAAATCCGTGGAAAAACCGGCACGTTGCGGGTACGCATCGGCGGTAAATTTTTCCACTATGAGCCGCTGACAGTGGTACCGCTGGATAGCAAACGGTGGACGGTGGTTAGCGACACCAGAATCACCACGGCTAAACCGTCTGAGGGCGCTGACAGTGACACGGTGGCGGAGGTGCTGCTCTTCAGCGCGCAAAAGGACGATTCGGCTTTGGCCACGGTTGGTTATAATTACCAATATAGCTTGTATCGCGCTGACTGTGACGGGGAAATTCCGTTGCGAAGTCACATGATAGTTCGTGTATTTGATTTTAGTTTGGGAATAGTTTTTGTGCGTTTGAACGCGCGCGCATCGCTGCCGGAGAATTTGGACGGTTGGTCTATTCGCATTGACCGACGGGTCTATGACAGCAAGACAACTTTCGGCACTGTGCTGACTATTCCCAATTTCACCGCCAGCGGCACGGCACTGTCAGCGGCGGAAAAACTTTGAACAATCGCGGTGATTCGGGTAACAAGGATTGTGGACAAAATCTTTTCTCCTGATTCCTTGGCCGAACTCACTGGCAGCGGGGCGTTATACGGTGTTATCGGGTTTCCCGTGCGGCATTCGTTGTCGCCGGCCATGCATGCGGCGGCGTTCGCGCGGTGCAAGCTCGATGCGCGGTATGTCGCCGTCGAGCTGCCGCCGGAGCAACTGGCGCCGACGGTGACGCGGATGAAGGCGCTGCCGTTCGCCGGTTGGAATTGCACGCTGCCGCACAAAATCGCGTTGGTCGGGCTGGTGGACGAACTCGCTGACAGTGCGCGACAACTCGGCGGCGTCAACACGGTGCTCAACGACCGCGGACGGCTGGTCGGCTTCAACACCGACGGCGAGGGCTGGGTGTGGGCGTTGCGCGAGGAGTTCTCGCTGGATGTGCGCGACCTGCGTGTGATGATTCTCGGCGCGGGCGGCGCGGGCCGGGCGCTGGCGAAGCAGGCGGCGCTGGAGCGTTGCGAGAAGCTGGTGCTGGTGAACCGCACGGAGGCGACGGCGCGGGAATTGGCGTCATCGTTAGCGCCATATTTTGACACGCAAAAGCTGCTGGGCGCGGACGCGCGGCTGAAGGTGACGCCGTGGGACGAGGCGTTAATCGCCAAGGAACTGGATCAAATCGACCTGCTGGTGAACGCCACTTCAATCGGCCTGAAGCCAGGCGACCCGGCGGCGCTGCCGGCGCGGATTTTGCAGCCGCACTTGTGCGTGTACGACACGATTTACCGTCCGGCGAAGACCAAGTTATTATCCGCCGCCGAGGAAGCCGGCGCGCGCGCGGCCAACGGGCTGAGCATGTTGTTGCATCAGGGGGCGTTGTCGTTTGAGATCTGGACGGGACAACAGGCGCCGCTGACGGTGATGAAGGCAGCCTTACGAAAAGCTGTTGCCGGCTAGCTTCATTAACGCAAAGACACAAAGGCACAAAGAATTTTCTTATTAAAAAAACAATCAAAAAATCTTTGCGCCTTTGCGTCTTTGCGTTAATGAAGCTTTTTTTAATATGATGGACTACCGCGAAATCATTCTGCATTGGCTGTTTCCACTGTGCGTGGGCGCGTGCGTCGGTTCGTTTCTGAATGTTTGCATTTACCGGATTCCGCTGGGGAAATCAGTCGTCACGCCCGGCTCGCATTGCGCGGCGTGCGGGGCGGCGATTCCGTGGTGGCGCAATCTGCCGGTGCTGTCGTGGTTCATCTTGCGCGGGCGGGCGGCGTGTTGCGGGACGCGAATCGACTTCCGCTATGCGCTGGTCGAGGCGCTGACGGCGGCGCTGACGGTGACGTTGTGGCGGTACTACGCGGCGACGCCGGTGTTGGCGGTGATTTATCTGGTATTCACGGCGGCGCTGATCGTGGCGACGTTCATTGACCTGGATTATTTCATCATCCCCGACCGCATCACGCTTGGCGCCTGCGTGGCGGGGCTGGCACTGTCAGCGGCGGTGCCGGAATTGCACGGCGCGGCGTCATGGTCAGCGGGCCTGTTGCGTGGCGCGCTCGGACTAGTGTGCGGCGGCGGGTTGTTGCTGGCGGTGGCGTTGCTGGGCCGGCTGATTTTTCGCCGGGAGGCGATGGGGCTGGGCGATGTGAAGTTGCTGGCCGGCATGGGGGCGCTGCTGGGCTGGCAATCGGTGTTGTTTATCATCGCGATGTCGTCGTTGATTGGCTCGGTTTTTGGCATCGGTTGGATGCTGGTCAATGGCTTCCGCCGCGGTCTCAAGATTCCATTCGGGCCGTACCTGGCGCTGGCCGCGCTGCTGTGGTTGCTGGGCGGCAGCCAGTGGATGGCGCGGTATCTGGCGTATCTGACCGGGAGGTAAATTCCGGCTTCAAAAATCTGAATTCCCGCCTAGGTTGTTTTTTGTGACCAAGGTTTTAAATCAATTGACAGCGCGGTTGCTCGACTCGTACGCGGAGATTGGCGCCATTAATCACATTGACGGCGTGAATCTGCCGGACCAGCAGACCGTCGCCAATCTCACCCGTCAGTTGCTGCAATTGCTGTTCCCCGGCTATTTCCAACAGCTCACTGTCAGCGACGGCGGCCTGGCGGGGAAAATCAGCGCCGCGCTCGACGACATTGCGGCGCAGTTGCGGCCTGAAATCCAGAAAAGCCTCGACTACGCGCCGCCCGCCGACGCTGACGTTGACCGGCTGGACACGGCGGCGCAAACGCTGACCTGCGAATTTCTGGGCCGCCTGCCGCGAGTGCGCGAGATTTTGGTGACGGACGTGGAGGCCGCTTACGATGGCGACCCGGCGGCGACCGGGCTGGACGAAATCATCCTGGCGTATCCCGGCCTGGAAGCCATCGCGGTACAGCGGCTGGCGCACGAGTTGCAAAAACTGAAAATCGCGCTGATTCCGCGCATGATGACCGAGTGGGCGCATTCGCGCACCGGCATCGACATTCATCCCGGCGCGGAAATCGGCGCGCACTTTTTCATCGACCACGGCACCGGCGTGGTGATTGGCGAGACCACCAGCATCGGCAACCGGGTAAAGATTTACCACGGCGTCACGCTCGGCGCGAAGTCCACCTCCGGCGGGCAGGAGTTGCGCGGGACCAAGCGGCACCCGACGATTGAGGATGACGTGACGATTTACCCGGGCGCGACGATTCTCGGCGGCCGGACGGTAATCGGCGCGGGCAGCACCGTCGGCGGCAACGTCTTTTTGCTCAACAGCGTGCCGCCGCACAGCCTGGTGTATTACGAGGAAGGCGCGGTGCTGGTGAAGGGCAAGTCGCCGGCGATGATGGAGTTCGAGCAGGGCGGCGGCATCTAGCCGAGTGACAGCCAGCGGCCGAGCGCGAACCAGGCCGCCATGACGAGGGTCACGGTCAGCGGGCGCCGGCAGGAAACCGGCTGACTGTCGCCTTGCAACGGCACCACGCGGGCAAGGATGAACGCCAGCGCCAGCCAGCCGAGATAATATTGCCACGGCGCGGCGCCGTGTTCCCAGGTCCAGTAAAATTTCACCCGCGTAGCGAACGGTTCCAGCAGCCAGCCCACCGTCAGCGCCGAGATAGCGGTTAGGAACGCGACCATGCGCGCGTCGAACAACGGCAGCACGCGATGCCAGACCAGATAGCCGCCGCCGATCAGGCTCCACCACAGCAGCGGCACCGCCAGTGGCAGCGTGCGGGCGATGAGCGGCCCCAGCATCGGCGTGTAAGTCAGTCGCAAATACGAGGCACCGAACCAGCAGGCCGCGCCACTGACGGTGCTGATGATGAGCAACGCGAGCAGGGCGGGCCGCCAGCCGGCGTGCGCCGCGGCCTCGCACAGCACCACCGCGGCGGCCAGCGCGAAGAAGGTGAAATCCACCCACACCGTCAGCGCGGGCCACGGCGCGGCGTGGGTTCTCACGGTGCTGATGATGAATTCCAGCGCGGCGCAGGCGAGGAAGAGGTGCCAGCAGATGTTGCGGATGGCTCGATTCATGACGGGCACTATACACCACGCGGCCGGCGAAAAGCAATCTACCTGCCGTCACGTCTCAGGTGACGGGGAAAATTGAACCACCAAGGCACGAAGGCTGCTTTTTCAAACAAACCTTCGTGCCTTGGTGTCTTTGTGGTGCAAACGGTTTTTAGAACTGATGACGGTAGCCGGCTGTTAGTCCCCACGGCTTGTCATACTTATCACCAAAGCTCACCTCATAATCGAGATGGAGTTGGTTGTTAGAGTTTAACTGCCAGATGAGGCCGGCGCCGAGTTCAACTCTGGCGCCGTCCGTGTTGGCGCGGGTGTATTGGTAGCCGTTGCGCAGGGTGCCGCCACTGCTGATGGTTTCGACGCCGTTGATCTTCACGTAGGGTTGCAACGCGCCGCTGTTGGTGAGGTTGATGGTTCTGCCGAAGAGGCTGCCGAGGCGGAGTTGCAGGGCGTCGAGGTCTTGGGCGCTGATGGTCATCGGGCCGGCGCTGTAATCCTCAGCGAGGATGTGGAGGTAGTTGACTTGGAACTGGGGTTCGATGAACCAGCCGTCGCTGAAGGTGAACTTCTTGCCGAGTTCGAGGCTGCCGCCGAGGTTTACGTCGCTGTAGTTGGCGGTGAGTTGGGTGGTGCCATACGGAGCTTTCAGGTCGTTGTCCACGCTGGCGGCTTTGAAGGTGGCGTCTATATAGAAGCCGCTGGAGTGTAACCAAGTGGCATAGAGACCGCCGTAGTAACTGTTAATCTCACCGTCAGTGCCGGGGGTGCGGTAGTCGAGGTCGCTGCGGCCGTAGCCGGTATAGACGCCCAAATACAAGTCACTATCAGCGCTGATGGTGAACTTGTGATCCGTGCCGAGATCGACGCCGTAGATGAGTTGTTCGTAGGCTTTGCCTGATACTTGGCTGCCGACGTTTAGCTGTTGGCCGTAGCTTCTGAGCCAGATGTTTTCGATGAGGCTATGGAGCGCGGGCGTCTCGCCCGCCAGCGGGCGGGACGCCCGCGCTCCATAGCGCAGTTCGCCCATGCGCTTGAGCAAGCTGTTTTGCTGCGCGAACCACATGGCTTGTTGGATGGCTACGCTGCTGTTGAGGACGGCGCCGGCGGGGCTGGTGCCTTGTTTAATGAAGTGGTCGCCGTCTTTGATGATGGTGTCGATGCCCCAGTCGATGGGATCCCATTGCCAGTGTTCGGTGCCCTCGCCGGTGACTTTGCCGGGGAGGACTTGGTTCGGGTCGGCTTGGCCGTTGCCGGTGGTGTCGATGTGGACGGTGCCGTCACCGTCAGCGGTGCCGGTGA
>JAISBF010000053.1 GCA_031266335.1 Verrucomicrobiales bacterium | reverse complement strand
GTACTGCCGGATGGGGAATAAAACGGGTAAAACTCCGCGAAGAAATTAATGGGTCAAGGCAGGAGTCATACTGAGCGCGTGAGCGCGTGAGCGCGTGAGCGCGTGAGCGCGTGAGCGCGGTATACTTACGTTATGACTTATCTCTCTCCTCTTCAGCGGGTTAGCGGGGTGTTACTTTGGCTTAGGCTACTGGGCTTTCTTGGTAGGTAGTAGATAGCATGTAGTAGGTAGCATCTGTTTGTCCCGATAACGGGATGGGACGATATGGAATCATGCTGACTTGCGCAAGGTTTTTTTTATTTTTTAAGTTATAGTGAAAGGATCGGGTTGATTATGGTTTTGGGTTCTTAAAATCTTGCCTGGGCGCGCGGGTGGCGGCTAGGATGACGCGATGAAAATGTTGTTGGTAATGGTTGTCGTCACGGTCGGCGGCGTGGTGGCCGGGCTGGCGCAGGATCCGGGGGAGGCGCAGGACGCGCTGGCGGAACGGCAGAAGATTTTGAAGGCCGCTGACCAGCTGGATTTGCTGGTGCAGCAAAATTCCCAATTGACGCAACAACTGGCCGCGCTGCAAGAGCGGTTGCAAAAGTTGGAGACGGTCAGCGGCGAGTTGCGGGCGCAACTGGCGCAGCAGCAGAAAGACTGGGCGACGGAACGGGAAAAATTGCTGAAGGAAGTGGCCAGGCTGGTGGCGACCGGCGGCAAGACCGGCCAGCCGGCCGGGGAAGTCGGCGCGCCGCCGGAACCCGTCCCCGCCGCCGGGTTGGAGCCGGGGTTTGAATATGTGGTGCAGGCCGGGCAGAGTTTGTGGGCGATTGCCGACGCTTATCAAAAGAACGGGGTGAAGGTCACCGTCGAGGACTTGCGCAAGGCCAACAATCTGGGGAAGAACGATCTGTTGCAGGTTGGGCAAAAGCTGTTCATTCCCAAGAAATGATTTATGGGTAGCGACCAACGGGCCTTTCGGCTGAGGAAATTGAACGACGCGGAGGTTTACGGGCCGATGAACGCGGCGGAGTTGCGGCAGTTGATTGAATCGGCCTATGTTTCGCCGGAGGATGAAATCGCCACTGACCATGACCAATGGCAGCCGGTGACCGAGTTTCCCGAACTGGGGATGGTGTGGAAGATTCTGGCGCGGGACGGCACGTTGTACGGGCCAACTTCGCTGGGCACCATCAGGGAGTTTATCCGGACGGGCGAGATTCAGTTTGATGACCGGGTGGCCAAGGGCGAGGAAAAACCGCGGACTATCGCGGAACTGCTGGGCGAGGCCGAGGTGGCGCGGCTGAAAACGGAAATCAAGACGTCACGGTCAGCGTCCTCTAGCCAGCAATTGGAAAAAGCCCTGGAAACCGCGCGGGAGATTCGCATCCGCAACCTGGAGGCGAACCTGGAGCGGTTGCAAAGGGAGTATGACGAGTTGAAGCACCGTTACTTGCAGACCCGCGAGGCGCTGGCCAAAAGTCACCGCTGACGGTGTCGGTCAAAGGAAGAGGTTAACGCAAAGGTACAAAGAGGCAAAGGCGCAAAGAATTTTTAAAGCGGGTTAGTCATGAGTTATTTAAAAAAACCTTTGCGCCTTTGTTCCTTGGTACCTTTGCGTTAACCTCTGCTAATTCCGGCGCGGTCAAAAAAATTCAGTGCATTCAATCCGAATCCTGCTACGCTGACCGTTCGCAAAACCAATATGAGACACACTATTTCAGTTCGCGTGGAGAACAAATTTGGCGTGCTGACGCGGATCACCAGTCTGTTCAGCGGCCGCGGGTTCAACATTGACACGCTGAATGTCGCCCCGACGGAGAATGCCGCCGTTTCCAAGCTGACGCTGGTGGTGGTCGGCGACGACAAGGTGGTGGACCAGGTGACCAAGTTGCTGAACAAGCTGGTCAACGTCATCGAGGTGCACGATTTCAAGGAAGGCGAGTACGTTGACCGCGAGCTGGTGCTGCTCAAGATCAAGGCCAGCGCCAAGGCGCGCCCGGAAGTCATGCAGTTCTGCGAGATTTTCCGCGCCAAGATTGTCAACGTGCAGCCCGCGGATTTGACCATTGAAATCACGGGCAGCGAGTCGAAAATCAGCAAGTTCCTGGAGCTGATGAACGGTTTCGGCGTGCTCGAGTTGACCCGCACCGGCAAGGTGGTGCTCCCGCGCGAGTAAAATAATCAATTATCAATCATCAATAAAAAATAAAATCTATGGCAGCAAAAGTATACACAGACAAGGACGCCAACCTGAACGCGCTCAAGGGTAAAACCTGCGCCGTCATCGGGTTCGGCTCGCAGGGACACGCGCACGCTCTCAACCTCAAGGACAGCGGCGTCAAGGTAATCGTCGGACTTTACAAGGGGAGCAAATCCGTTCCCGTCGCCAAGTCCAAGGGCTTCAAGGTTTACGAGGTCGCGGAGGCGGTGCGGCTCGCTGACGTGATTCTCGTCGCGGTGCCGGACACCAAGCAGGCGGCGTTGTACGCCAAGGAAATCGCGCCGAACCTGACCAAGGGCAAGACGCTGGCGTTCATCCACGGCTTTTCGATTCATTATCAAACCATCATTCCGCCGAAAGACATCAACGTCATCATGATCGCGCCGAAAGGCCCCGGTCACATCGTCCGCCGCCAGTTCACCGAGGGCAAGGGCGTGCCGGCGCTTATCGCGATTTACCAGAATCCGGGCAAGGACGCCAAGGCCATCGCGCTGGCCTGGGCCAAGGGCATCGGCGCCACGCGCGGCGGCGTCATCGAGACCAGCTTCAAGGAAGAGACCGAGACCGATTTGTTCGGCGAGCAAACCGTGTTGTGCGGCGGCCTGAGCGCGCTGGTGCAAGCGGGTTTTGAAACGCTGGTCGAGGCGGGCTATTCGCCGGAGATGGCGTACTTTGAATGCCTGCACGAGTTGAAACTCATCGTGGATTTGATGAACGAAAAGGGCATCAGCGGGATGCGCTTCTCGATTTCCGAGACCGCGAAGTGGGGCGACGTGCATGTCGGGCCGAAGATTATCGACGCCGGCGTGAAGAAGCGCATGCAAGCCGCGTTGAAGGACATCCAGAACGGCAAATTCGCCCGCGAGTGGATCAAGGAATACCAGACCGGCTATAAACGCTACAACAGCCTGCTCAAACAGGGCGAGCGACACCTGGTGGAAAAGACCGGCGAACGGTTGCGCGCGCTGATGCCGTGGATCGGCAGAAAAAACATCAAGGGCGCGCAGGCGGCCTATTGAATTAACTCAAATCTCATAGCTCAAATCTCAAAACTATAATTGGTTATCCAGTTAACCCGTTGTGGTTTTGCGATTTGAGTTTTGATTTTTGAGATAAACAATTATGTCAGACGTGACGAATGGCGCGGGCGAAGTGGTCGCTGACGGTGTGCGCGCGCTGCCGCCGCGCGAGCAATGGACGGCGGCGGCGCGGCGCCGGCGCGACACCTACGCGGTCACGCCGAACGCGCCGCTGCTGAAGACCGAGTTCGGTTATTATTGCTGGGACGACTGGAAGCAGCAGGGAATGCCGGATTTCCCGCAATGGTCACCGGCCGCGGCGGAATATTTTCACTACGACGAGCCGGGCAACATACAGCTCGGCGGCTTGGGCTGGTGCGAGCCGGAGTACGTGCCGCGCTTCGAGGTGAAGGTGCTGGAAGACCGCGGCGACACCGAGGTGGAGCAGGATTGGGCCGGGCGCAAGGTGCTGTATTTCAAGGGCCGCCGCAACGGCTTCATGCCGGAATATCTCGACACCCCGGTCAGCGACCTGGCGTCGTGGCAAGCGCAGGCCGAGTGGCGGCTCGACCCGCAAGACCCGCGCCGTTACGAGGGGCTGGAGCAGCGCCTGGCGCCGGTCCGGGCGGCGGCGGCGCGCGGGGCAATGGTGACGCAGGGCGTGGCCGGCTCGTTCATGTATCTGCGTTCCATGCTCGGGCCGGAGCGGTTGCTGTTCGCGTTCTACGACCAGCCGGAACTTATCGAGGCGATGATGACCCGCTGGCTGGCACTGGCCGACGCCGTGACCGCCGCGCATCAAAAGTTCGTCACCTTCGACGAGATTTTCTTCGCCGAGGACAACTGTTACAACAACGGCCCGCTGGTCGCGCCGGCGATGATCAGCGAGATGCTGCATCCGTATTACAAGGAATTGCTCCGGCGGGTGAAGGCGCGGCAACTTGACCGTCAGCGGCACCTGTACCTGCAAATTGACACGGACGGCGCGTGCCAGCCGCTGATTCCGTTTTACATGGCAGAACTCGGCATGGACGCGATGTCGCCGTTCGAGGTGGCGAGCGGCTGCGACGTGGTGGCCATCGGGCGCGAACATCCGCAGCTGGTCATGCGCGGCGGCATCGACAAGCGCGCGCTGGCGCAAGGACCGCAGGCGATTGACGAAATGGTCGAACGCATCCTGCCGGCGATGCGCGCGCGCGGCGGCTACATCCCGTGCTGCGACCACGGCGTGCCGACGGAGGTGTCGCTGGAAAATTATCGGTACTACCGTCAGCGGTGCGTGGAGTTGGGGGAGTAAAATCTCAAAACTCAAATCTCATATCTCAAAACCACAAGGTAAAACGCAAAACTTGCCCAAGGTGTCAGTGTCAGCCCTCCCGCTCTCCTCTCTCCTGATTCATTATTTAAAAAAACGAAAAAAAACCTTGCGCAAGTCAGCATGATTCCATATCGTCCCATCCCGTTATCGGGAATAAATAGATGCTACCTACTACCTACTATCTACTGCCTACCGAAAGAAACTAGTAGCCCAAGCCAAAGTAAACTCCCGCTAACCCGCTGAAGATGAGCAAGATAAGTCATAACGTAAGTACACCGCGCTCACGCGCTCACGCGCTCACGCGCTCACGCGCTCACGCGCTCACGCGCTCACGCGCTCACGCGCTCA
>JAISBF010000114.1 GCA_031266335.1 Verrucomicrobiales bacterium | reverse complement strand
GCTGCCTTCGGTGATGATGGTGCTGTCGGTAAATTCCGCATGACTATACGTGGTGGTGGTGCCGCCGCCGATCATCGCGCCGTGGGAACCGTCGCCGTGCGTGAGGACTTGCACTTGGTCGAAAATCCCCGTGCTGGCGGACTCCGCGTCAACGCCGCCATAGTAAACCCTTAAACCGTGGGCTTGATAACCGCTGGTTTCAACCGCGAGAGCCGACACCTGGGCGGTGGAGGCATAGCTCACAGTAATGCCACTTGAGGCACCGCCAGCAGTCACGATGTCGCCACCGTTGAGAGTCAGCGTGCTGGAGTTGGCGGCGGTGATGCCGTTGGAGTTGTAGCTGTGGGTCAAAATCGTGATGTCGGTCACGGTGGCGGTGGCTTGCTGGTTTACATAAATCCCCCGCGCGGTGCTGCCGGTGGTGGTGATGGTGCCACCGTTCACGGTCAGTGTGCTGGCGGCGTTGACGAAAAGACCGTTGGAGCTATTGCCGTGGGTCGAAATCGTGACATCGGTCGCGGTGCCGGTGGCTTGTTGGCTCACATAAATCCCCTGCGCGGAGGAGCCGGTGGTGGTGATGGTGCCGCCGTTCACGGTCAATATGCTGGTGCCGTTGACGTAGATGCCGGTGGCGTCGCTGTTATCGGTCGAAATCACGGCGTCAGTCACGGCGGCGGTGGATTGTTGGGTTGCGTAAATTCCATACGCGGTGCTGCCGGCGGTGGTGACGGTACCGCCCTTTACGGTCAACGTGCTGGTGCCGGTGGTGTAGAATCCGGCGGCGTTGTTGCCGTGGGTCGAAATCGTGGCATCGGTCACGGTGGCGTTGGATTGTTGGCTCACGGTAATCCCCCGGCCGGCGCTGCCGGTGGTGGTAATAGTGGTGTCCTTCACTGTCGCCGCCGAGGTGTTGCCAAGATAGATGCCGTTACGGTTGGCGTTAATAGTGCCGCTGGACAGATTCAGCGTGCCGCCGCCGGTGAAGCGCGCGCCGTCCTGTCCGCTACCGCTGTCACCGGTGCCGGTGAGGGTGAGGTCGCTGCCGGTGAAGGTCCACGCGCCGGTGTTGGTAAGGGCGGCGGTGGTGCCTCTGTTTTCATAGTGGGTGCCGCTGACGGTGGTGTTCGACGTGACGACGAGGTTCTGCGCGAAGACATTCAACGCGGAGGCGCTGAGGGCGCAGAGGAGTAGGATTGGTTTTAGTTTGGGGTTCATGTTGTTGGTGCTTTCGGTTGTTGGTTGTTGGTTGTTTTTTTTGAGCTGCATTAACGCAAAGGAACCAAGGGACAAAGGCGCGAAGATTTTTTTAATCGTGTTTAATGGCCACAAGAAAACACAAAAAGCACAGAACGAAACGGGGGTAACAAAATTTTGTGGGTTCTGTGTTTTTTGTGGCCATGTTCTTTGTTCCTTGGCGTCTTGGCGTTAATGAGGCTGGTTAGATTTTCTCCTCCTCGATGGCGATGTCGGCGCCGACGATGATTTTTTCGGTGATGGGTTTGCCGTAAAGTTTGCCGTGCAGGAGGGGTTCGAGGGTGTAGGCCCAGACTTGCGACTGGGCGGCGATAGGGTGGTTGTCGGTGAAGCTGTTCTCGCTGCCTTGATAGACGACGACGGGGTCGCCGTGGTTGATGCTGCGGCTGACGCGGGCGTCGGTGAGGCCGCGCGGCAGGGTCCAGTGGTTGGTCACGTCGCCGCCGGTGAAGGTGGGGTAGATGCGGCCGACGGATTGGGCGGGGTCGGGTTTGGGGGTGGGTTGGTAGGTGACGCCGAGCAGGTCAAGGTCGGCCTGGGTGTGTTTGGGGTTGCGCAAGATCGCGTCGGTCAGGGTGTCTTCCAGCCAGAGCAGGCCGCCGTTGATGGTGCCGAGGGTGTCGAGCAAGGCGCGGAGGCGCTGGGTGTCGGGCATGGTGACGAGGTCGCCGTTCTTTTGGGTGACGACCAGTCGGCGGACATCGCGGAAGCCGGTGAGTAATTTTTCCAATTCAACGATGATATCGTTGAGTCGGCCGAAGCCGGCGGCGCTGTTGGTGATCAGGCCGATTTCCGGCGAGGGCAGGCTGAGGCGTTCGCGGATGCCGGGCAAGACGCCGACGTATTGGGTGAAGAACTCGCGGATGCCGGGCCAGGTTCTGGTGATGTATTTTTTGCAACTGAAGTTTGCCTTGTTCATGTAATCTCCTGATGGTTAGTTGGTTATACTTGCGGCGGTGGGTTCCCATCCAGGAAAACCGCCATTTCTACCTTGGGTAGAGGGGGTTCGACTTACGGTAGAAGCATTTAGACCTGCGGTAGCAACGGTTAGACTTACGGTATAAACGGTTAGACTTGCGGTAGCACCGTTTCGACTTGTGGTAGCAGTAATTAGACCCGCGGTATAAGCGATTAGACCTGTGGTAGCACCGTTTCGACTTGCGGTATAAACGGTTAGACCTGCGGTAGCGGCCATTAGACTGACGGTAGAAGCGTTTCGACTGGCGGTAGCAAAGGCGCTGCCAATGCTGGCGGATGCGCGGCCCGTGGCATATGTCAGATGGGGAATGAAACGGGTAAAATTACTCCTGAGAATCAGGGCATCAGAGCGAGGGAGCGAGGGAGCGAGGGAGCGAGGGAGCGAGGGAGCGAGGATAGTTTACCCGCACGGCGTTCGCGTTGTCAAGCTCGGAAATCATGGAACGAAAAGTAGCGGGCTGATGGATGACGTCAAGGGGAATGTCAAAAGTTTTTTTGGTTGCTTGGGTTTTTTAAGTCGGTGCGCACGGTATCGCGCCAACTTAAAAGACTCCCCTCCCCTTTCGCAAAACGCTCCGCGGGCGCGCCGCCAACGCTCCACGCGCGGGAAATTTGCGTGCGTGGCGGCGGTTCCGCGCTAGAACATTCTCATGGTTAACCGCTTCGTCAACGCGCTGGAGTTTGTCAAATTCTCCCATACCGTGTTCGCGCTGCCGTTCGCGTTGATGGCGATGTGGACGGCGGGCGGCGGGCGGGTGGCGCTGCCGGTGGCGGGGTGGATTTTGGCGTGCATGGTCACGGCGCGGACGGCGGCGATGGCGTTCAACCGGCTCGCGGATTGGGAGTCGGACCGGCTCAATCCGCGCACGGCGGAGCGGCACCGGCTCGTTTCCAAGACGGGCGGCGCGCTGTTGCTGGCGGTGGCGGCGGGGTTGTTCATCGTCAGCGCGGCGCAGCTCAACCGGCTGTGCCTGCTGCTGAGTCCGCTGGCGCTGTTCATCATCCTGTTTTATTCCCTGACCAAACGCTTCACGTCATTCCCGCATGGCTTCCTCGGACTGGCGCTGGGCATCGCGCCGGTCGGCGCGTGGGGCGCGGTGCGCGGGGAAGTGTGCGACGCGGTGCCGCTGACGCTGGGCGCGGCGGTGTGGTGCTGGGTGTTCGGCTTCGATTTGATTTACGCGACGCTGGACGCGGACTTCGACCGCCGGCGGGGGCTGCACAGTTTCCCCGCGCGGTTCGGTGTGCCGCGGACGCTACGACTGGCGCGCGCGCTGCACGTCCTCGCCGTCGCCGGGTTTTTCGCGTTCGGCTGGCTGGCGAATTTCTCGTGGCCCTACTTCGCGGCGTGGTCGCTGGCGGCGGCGGCGTTGGTGTGGGA
>JAISBF010000048.1 GCA_031266335.1 Verrucomicrobiales bacterium | reverse complement strand
TGGTATGGAACGCGGACATCCTTGTCCGCCAGCGGGCGGGACGCCCGCGCTCCATAGCGCAGTTCACCCATGCGCTTGAGCAAACTGTTTTGCTGCGCGAACCACATGGCTTGTTGGATGGCTACGCTGCTGTTCAAGACTGCGCCGGCGGGGCTGATGCCGCTTTTGATGAAGTGGTCGCCGTCCTTGATGAGTTGGTCAATGCCCCAGTCAATCGGATCCCATTGCCAGTGTTCGGTGCCGTCGCCGGTGACTTTGCCGGGGAGGACTTGGTTCGGGTCGGCCTGGCCGTTGCCGGTGGCGTCGATGTGGACGGTACCTTCACCGTCAGCGGTATCGGTGATAGTGATGGAGCCACCCTCGCCGGTGTCGCTGTTAACGTTGAGGTTGATGGTGCCGTCGTTGGTGAGGTTGTCGAAGGTGACTTCGTAGTCGCCGATGTTCCATACGCCGTGGTTTTCGCCGTTGTTGATGTGGCTATCCTTGTCGAAAGTCCACGCGCTGTCGCCGCCGGTGATGAGGTTGCCACCGTTGAAGCCGCCGCTGCCGGTGGAGTGGTTGTCGAGGATGATGGTCAGCGCGCCGTCGTCGCGGTTGACGATGTCGCCGGTCAGGGCGCTGTTGTTCAGGTTCACGGTCAGCGCATTGCTGCTGCTGTTGATGATGTCGCCGCTGATGCCGCTGCCGCCGATGACATTAACGATGCCATTCACGACCTGGCTGCCGCTGGGGATTAGTCGGACTCCTCCCGCGGCGTCGGTATCCACATTGTTGAACGTAACCGTTACAGTCCCGGAGGTACTGGAAGTGGCGCTGCCCAAGCTTAATAAAAAACCATCATCACCGGCAGTCGTCACTGTGCCGCCATTGACTGTTAGCATCGCATTGCCGCCGGAAGTTGCCGAGGAATTACTCAGGTTGATGTTGAAAGCGACTGCGCCGGCAGCTTCCACTATGCTGTCATTGATGGTTATATTCGATCCAGCGCCGCCGCCTACGCTGTCGCCAGTCAAGTACGACGAATTTACCACCACTGTTCCCGTGGAATATATTATCGTATTTTGTTCGCTGATAAGATTCACCCGATTCAGTTCCGTATAGGAACTTTCATTACTGGCCCCGCCAAGACTGCGAGTACCGGTGCCTCGAATGGTCAGGTCATTATAGATAGCTGTGGCAAAACTATTGGTTTGAAAACCATAGGAGTTACCCGTGCCGTGAGTGGTCGCCGTGCCGCCGGTGACGGTCAGCGTGGCCCCGCTGCCCGTTGCATAAAAAGCCACCGCGCTATCACCATAGGTATTGATCGCCACGTCTGTCAGCGTCACCTTGGCAATCGTGCCGGTGGTATAGACACCCCACGCCTGCGAGCCATAAGTATCCGCCGTGTAACCAGCAAGCACCGCGGTTCCATCCACCCGCAGCGCGGCGCGCTGCCCGTAACCTGTGCTTGAGGAGGCCGCGATATTCCGTCCCGCATAGACACCGGTATCCAGCACATGAATAGGATACGTGCCGGTATAGATATTGTAGCTGCCGCCGACATCCAGCGTGCCGCTTTCATCGGTGCTAACTACTTTGTTAACCGCCAACAATGGTGACGCCGCCAGGCTGCTGACCGTCAGCAGCAATGCGGCCCATTTGGATATGTGGTTTTGTTTCATGTTATGTTTCCTTGGTTAAGAATTTTCACGTGAAATCAACACTATCTATTGGATAGTCTGATGACAAGAAAATTTTTTCACTGTTGAAGCATGAGATTTTCCACCAACGGTGACCGTTTTTTCAGAAATCGCATTCGCAAGTTGCGGGAGCAAGCCGGGCTGACACAAGCCGACATGGCGGAGCGCAGTGGATTTTCGCTGCTTTATTATCAAAATATTGAGGCGGGCCGACGCACCAACACTCCGCTGCATACTATTGAGAAAATCGCCACCGCCCTGGAAATTTCGTTACACGAAGTTTTTGCCAAAACGCCGCCCGTCATGGTGCGGATCAAATCCACCGCGCCGCCGCATTACAAAAATCCTCGGTCCAAACGCCGCCGTTGAAAAAATCTCCGCTGACCGTCAGCGGCAACGCGGCCCATTTGGTTGACCTTAATCTGTCCGGAATGGCGGGGAAAACTCAGAACCGCGAAGACGCCAAGGCACGAAGTGTTTTGGTAAATGAAAATTAACCGCGGAGACGCGGCGGCGCGGAGATTTTTAACCACGGATTAACACGAATGAAAAAGGCAACCACGGTCAGCGGTTGCCTCTTGCATGTTATTCGTGTCAATTCGTGGTTTAGAACTGGTGCCGGTAGCCCGCTGTTAGTCCCCAGGGTTTGTCATACTTGTCGCCGAAGGAGGCTTCATAGTCCAGGTGCAACTGATTGTTAGCGTCGAGTTGCCAGATAATACCGCCTCCTACTTCCGCTCTGGCACCGTCAGTGTTGGCGCGGGTGTGTTGGTAGCCGTTTCTGATGGCTCCACCGCTGCTGATGGTTTCGACACCGCTGATCTTCACGTAGGGCTGGAGTGCGCCGCTGTTGGTGAGGTTGATGGTTCTGCCGAATATGCTGCCGAGGCGGAGTTGCAGGGCGTCGAGGTCGCTGGCAGTGATGTTCATTGGGCCGGCAGTGTAATCCTCAGCGAGGATGTGGAGGTAGTTGACTTGGAGTTGTGGCTCGATGAACCAATCATCGGTGAAGATGAACTTGTGGCCGATTTCAATGCTGCCGCCGATATTCACGTCGCTGTAGCTGGCGGTGAGTTGGGTGGTGCCGTAGGGGGCTTTTAGGTTGTTGTCCACACTGGCAGCCTTGAAAGTGGCATCTATATAGAAGCCGCTGCTGTGTAACCACGTGGCGTAGAGGCCGCCGTAGTAGCTGTTAATCTCACCGTCAGTGCCGGGAGTGCGGTAGTCTATATCACTGCGGCCGTAGCCGGCATAGACGCCCAAGTATAAGTCACTGTCAGCGCTGATGGTGAACTTGTGATCCGTGCCGACATCTACACCATAGATGAGTTGTTCGTAGGCTTTGCCCGATACTTGGCTGCCGACGTTTAGCTGTTGGCCGTAGCTTCTTAGCCAGATGTTGTCGATGAGGCTGTTGTATGGAACGCGGACATCCTTGTCCGCCAGCGGGCGGGACGCCCGCGCTCCATAGCGCAACTCGCCCATGCGTTTGAGCAGGCTGTTTTGCTGCGCGAACCACATGGCTTGTTGGATCGCCACGCTGCTGTTCAGGACTGCGCCGGCAGGGCTGGTGCCGTTCTTGATGAAGTGATTACCGTCCTTGATGAGTTGGTCAATACCCCAGTCAATCGGATCCCATTGCCAGTGTTCCGTGCCCTCGCCGCTGACGATGCCGGGGAGAACTTTGTTCGGGTCGGCCTGGCCGTTGCCGGTGGTGTCGATGTGGACTTTTCCTTCACCGTCAGCGGTGCCGGTGACGGTGATGGAGCCGCCCGCGCCGGTGTCGCTGTTGACGCTGAGGTTGATGGTGCCAGTGTGGGTCATGTTGTCGAAGATGACTTCATAATCACCGATGTTCCAAGTGCCATTATTCTCACCGTAGTTGCCGTGGCTGTTTTTGTCGAAAGTCCACACGCTGTCGCCGCCGGTGATGAGGTTGCCGCCGTGGTAGCCGCCCTTGCCGATGGCACCGTTGTCAATGGTGACGGTGACGGCGGCTTCGTCGTGTTGCGCGATGTCGCCGAGCAGGGTGCTGGCGCTGCCACTGACGGTGACATTTACGATGGCGGAGCCGCTGCCGGTGATGTCGCCGGTCAGGGTGCTGTCGTCCAGGTTCAGCGTCAGCGTCGCGGAATCCTTGATCTTCACGTCGCCGGTCAGCGCGGAATTATCCTCCACGCGCAGGTTCACCGCCACGCCCGTGTCCACAGCCACCAAGTTACCCAGACTGTCCGTGCCGGTGCGGACGGAACCAATGTCAATCGCCGCCGCGCCGCCGAGTTGCGCGCCACCGGTGATGGTGATGTCGTAGGTCGCCCCGCTGTCGGCCAGTTCGTCACTGCTCGAATGAACGGTATTGTTCGGGTCGGCGTTCGGGTTGGTCACCTCGAAGTCACCGCCCAAGACATTGAGCGCCGCGGCCTGCGCCGACTGCACGGCGCCGCCGTTCATTGTCAGCGTGAAAACCGCATGGTCAGCGGCCGGCCCGTCGCCCCGGAATTGCAAACCGTTGGCGCCCTCGCCCTCCGTGCGGATGACGATGTTGTTCAGCGTGGCGGTCGAGCCGAGCGTGCTGCTCATGATCAAGCCGTAACTGGCCGGCCCGGTTGTCAGCACCTTGATGTTGGTTGCCGTCAGCGTCGCGCCGTTCGCGCTGGCCAGGCCCATCGCGTGCCAGCCAGTGGTGCTGATGTCCACATTGCGCGCCGTCAGCGTGCCGGAATTGATGACGAACAAACCGCTCGAGTCGTCGCCGCTCGTGTTGATGGTGAGGTCCGCGACATCGCCGGTCGAGAATGTGTTAATATAGACGCCCTGCGCGAACGAGCCGCTGGTGACGATTTTCGCGCCGCGCACCGTCAGCGTCGAGGCATTGTCCGCCCGCAGCGCGCGCGAGTTGCCGCCGATGGTCTCGACATAGAGATTCTCGGCGTAACCGAACGAGGCGACGTTGACGAAAAAACCGGCGCCGCCCCCGGCAGCGGAGAGCGTGCCGCCGCGCATGACCAGCGTCGAGGAATTGACCGCGTACAGCGTATGGCTGCCGTCGGCGGCGCGGTGGCTGACGGTGACCTTTTCCAACTCCGCTGACGCTGCGCCGTCGAGCCGCAACGCCATGCTGTTGCTGCCGCTGGCGGAGAGCGTGCCGCCGGTCAGCGCGACCGCACCGCCGCTGTTGGCGAACACCGCGAACCGCGCGTTGCCCGTCGCGAACGTGGAACTGACGCTGACGTTGGCGCCGCGGTAACTGCCGCTGTTGATGACCCACAGCCCGGCGGTGCCGGACTTGGCCGCGTAATCGGCCGGGCCGGGGTCAATGACCGGCGAGCCGTTCACGACGAGGTTTTGCGCCGTCACGGTCAGCGGCAGGAGGGTTAATCCGCAGATGACGCGGAGTAGCGTGGAGATGAGATTACGATTGGTTTTCATGATTATTTGCTTCACACACTACGGTTACATTGTAACCAATTAGGTTGCAAGTCTCTTTTTTAATAAAAATTCGTTTTATGTTGTGATGATCCGGTGCAAGCGCCAAAAAAAGACCGCGGCATCACCATCCGGTTCGATGACCTGTTGAAAAAGGAATTGGAGTCCGTCGCCCGCCAGACCGGTTTGACAGAGGGCGAATTGGTGCGGTTGTGCGTGCGCCGGTTTATCGAGGAAATCAAGAAACACGGCGAGATGCGGCTCAAGGTCAAGATCAGCGCCTGAGTGTCCGCCGCGCCGCTGACGCTGCGCCGGCGGGCGGTCGCGCGCCCAGTCGCGCGCCAACGCGCTCAACACGCGGGTGCCGGCGTACAGCCCGCTAACCATGCGCTCAGCAGCAGCACGAGGAGGCTAGTTGGCTTCATGCGCGGGAGTTTTGTCGCGCCGCGGGTTCGTGGCGCCGCTGACCGTCTCCCTGGGTTCGGGCGGGCGACTGTCAGCGCCGTTGAAGACGACGTAGTAACCGGCGCCGCCGCGCGCGAGGGCGAGGCCGATTCGGTCCACACGGTCTTTCAGCAAGTTGCGGCGATGGCCGTCGCTGTTCATCCACGCGGTGACGACACGGTCAGCGGTCGGCTTTTCGCTGTAAAAGTAAATGTTCTCGTTCAGGTAGGAGTAGTTCAATTTGTTGAGCAAATCGGTGAAGTCTTTGCGATGAATCAAGTCGCCGGCCTTGGCTTTTTTCACCGCCCATTCGCTGGCGATGGTCATCAGTTTGTCGTCCAGTGTCACGGGGCTGGCGTTGGCCTTGGCGCGTTGTTGGTTGATAAGCGTCAATGTTTGTTGGAAGAATACGGCGTCAGCGTCAGCGTGCGCCGGCGCTGACAGTGACAGTAAAACTCCGGCCGCGAAGACGCCAAGACTCCGAGAAAAAAAACTTCGCGGCTTGGCGTCTTTGCGGCTGGAGTTCATATCAAACAAACTCGATTTCTTTTGGCTCCGGCAGCGCGCCGATGGCGTGGCCGCGGCGCAGGAATTCGCGGATGCCGGCGCGGCCGCGTTCGCCGTAATCAATGGTCAGGTCGTTGACGTACATGCCGATGAACCGGTCGGCCAGCGCCGTGTCCAGGCCGCGGCCCAGCGGCAGCGCGTGGCTGACGCCGGCGGCGCGGTGGGCGAGGGCGTACTTGATGCTGGCGCGGGTGAGGTCGGTGACATCGCGCACAACTTTGGGGCCGAGCGATTTTTTGACGACGTTCCCGCCCAGCGGCAGCGGCAGGCCGCCGGTCTCGCGAAACCACCACTTGCCGAGGTCCTCGCACAGGGCGAACCCCTCGCTGGCGTAAGTGAGTTGCCCCTCGTGGATGAGCAGGCCAACGTCAGCGGCGCCGTCGCGCACGGCGTCGAAGATTCGGTCGAACGGCACGACGAGATAATCCAGACCGTCAGCGCCGCGCCCCGCGTAAATCATCAGCGTCAGGAACGCGCTGGTCAACTTGCCGGGGATGGCGATTTTTTTGCCCAGCAACTCCTCGCGCGAAAACTTTTGCCGTGCCACCAGCAGCGGCCCGTAATTGTCGCCCATGCTCGCGCCGCACGACATCAGCGCGTATTTTTGCGTCAGGTAAGCGTAGGCGTGGATGGACACGGCGCTGGTGTCCAGCTCCTCGCGGAAGGCGCGGTCGTTCAGCGTCTGGATGTCCTGCAAGGTGTGCGTGAACTCGTACTCGCCGAGCGGGATTTTGTGTTCCGCCAGCGCGTAGAACATGAACGCGTCGTCGGG
>JAISBF010000121.1 GCA_031266335.1 Verrucomicrobiales bacterium | reverse complement strand
CGCCAACTGTTCACCAGCAGCGGCAGCAACTCGCGGTAAGCGTGCGCGTACGCGGCGTTGCTCTCGCCCTGGTACCATAACACGCCTTTGATTGCGTAGGGCATTAATGGCGCGACCATGCCGTTGAAGTTCAGCGCGGGCACGCAGCCGGCGCCTTGGTTGGGGTTGGGCGGCATATCCTTTGCCAACTCCATCGTCAGCGGCGGCAGCGCGCGCGAGGCTTTGCCGCGCCAGTCGGGGGTCGCGGGCGAGCCGTCGGGCAGCAGCAGTTTTTCGCCGACGCCGAACACCGCGCGCGGGTTGGTCGCCTGGAATGCGTCGTGGAAAATCCGGTAGCCGCCGCGCGCGAAAATCCGCACCGCCAGCGTGTTCTCGCCCGCCCGCACCAGTTTGCCGGGCGCGGTGTAGCGCCGCCGCTCGCGCGCGTTTTTGCCGCCGCGGCCGATTTCCTCGCCGTTGAGCCAGACCGTGTCGTCGCCGCCGATTTCGCCGAGTTTGACGACGTAATCCTTGCCGGCGTCGGCGGCGCTGACGGTGATGTTTTTCCGCAGCCAGATGACCCCGCCGCCGGCCGCGCCGACGCTCTGCCAGTTTTGCAGTTTGTCGGTGTCGATTGGCGTCCAGTCTTGGTCGTTGAAGTTCGGCGCCGCCCAGCCATTTTGCAGGCCCTCGTCCGCACCGTCAGCGCGTCCCGTCGCCTGCTCCCACGCGGCCAGTTCGTCGTGGTAGGTGGCGGCGTTGGCCTCGCGGTTCTGCCATTCTTGCAGCGCACGGTCTATCAAGTCTTTGTATTCCGGCTTCGATTCCAGAAACTCGCGCGCCACCCACGGCTCCGCCGGCGTGCCGCCCCAACTGCTCCCGATGACGCCGACCGGCACGTTCAATTCCTTGTGTAGTTGGTCCGCGAAATACCACGCCACCGCGCTCCAGTCCTTGCTGGTTTCCGGCGACGCCGTAATCCATTTGTATTTGCGCGACGGAAAATGGTCCGCCGGCTGCTCTTCCATCCAGCGCGGCGACTCGAAGTAGCGGAGCTGCGGGTTGGTGACGGCACTGACCGTCGCCAAATCCTGGGGCCACAATCCGCTGACGAGGAACTGCATGTTCGACTGGCCGGAGCCGACCCACACCTCGCCGACGGCGACATTGTTCACCGTCAGCGTGTCGCCCGCGCCGGTGCCGCTGACGGTGAGGGTCAGCGACGGCGCGGCGGCGAGGTTGTCAAACACCGCCTTCCATTTGCCGTCGGCGTTCGCGGTGGCGCTGACGGTGAGGTCGCCGGGCGCCAGCGTCAGCGTGACCACCTCGCCGGGATTGGCCGTGCCCCAGACGGGCGCGGCGGTGTGGCGTTGCAGTATCATGTTGTCGGCGAACAAATCGCCGAGGGTGAGTTTCGCGCTGACCGTCAGCGGCGCGGCGAGCGTTAGGGTTGCAATCAATGTCAGTGTTTTTTTCATAAGCGTGCTTTGAATTTTTTACAAAGAGTTCATGGAGTTATTGGAGGATTTGTTTTTTTGCTTGGCGGTTCCTATTCAAAAATTTATCGATGGCGTCTGGCTCAGCGGCGCGGGGGGCGCTGACGGCGCGGCGGCTTCCGCGTCCAGTCGGTCGCATGTTCGCAGGATGTTTTTGCCGAAGAAATAGGCGCAGGCTTGCAGTGAGGCGATGGCCAGCAGCACGTAGCGCAGGGCCAGGATTTCCGAGAACGTCACGACCGCGATGAACAGCAGGCCGCCGAAGAGCCGTCCGGCCCACATGCTAAATTCCACACTGAACAGGTAGGCCAGGATGTTGCGCCGCTCCTTCCGTTCGAGGACGTTGATGGCGCGCATTTGCACGAGCAGCACGGTGTTTTCCACAATCGGGTTGCCCAGCATTTGGAAGAACACGTAGATAATCACCCCGGCCGCGTTGAACAGCACGGCGTTGGAGACGGCGGCGAACAGAAACAGGCCCAGGCCGGTCAGCATCAGCCCGAGGCGGTGCCCGGTTCGCGTCAGGCGCCCGATGAGGTACATGCCGATTACCGTGACGGCGGTGCCGCCGGTCTGCAAGGTGCCGAGCACGCCTTCCTTGCCGCCCAGCAGCAGCGCGACCAGCATGACCGGTATCGGCGAGTTGAATATCTGGCTGAGGCCGCGCAGGGAGGACAACGCCATCACCCGGTACCACATCGGGTGGTAGCGAAAATACACGAAGCGCGTGCGGGGCGGATTGACGAAGCGGCCCCGGCAAATTATCCATGACGACAGGCCCGCCAGCAGCAGCGCCAGGACGGTCAGGATGCGGTAAGCGGGAGTCGTGCCGCCGCCAAACCAGTCGTACTGCGCGCTGCAGGTGATGAACCAGCCGACGGAAACCGGCACCACCAGGCCGCACAGGGTGGCGAACACCGTGTTCATGGAATAATAATAATTGCGGTTCTCGTCGTCGGTGCAATTGAGCGTTAGGATGTCGCGATTGGCCCAGTAAATGCCGAACGCCGCGCCCATCATCAGGCCGGAACCAATCAGCCCGCCGACGGCCACTTCCGGCATGGCCATGATGGTCGCCATCGCCACCGGGCAGAGCAGGATGCCGATGCTGAACAGGTATTTGATGTCGAGGAGGCGCAGGAACAGGCTGTTCAGAAAAAAGGTGACCGGCATACCGGTGAACATGGCCACCTGGTAAATCATCACGACCCGCATGTTGTTGTGCGAGGAGCGCATCACGTAGGCCACCACGAACAAGTCCACGATGGGGATGACGAGCGCGAAAATAAAATTGGCCAGCAGCAATACCCGCATATTGCGCGGATGCGACAGGAAGACCTTGATTTCGTTGAGCAGATTCATGGGGAGTTTGGCAATGGCTCAAGGCTGGATTTCCTCGGCGGAGAGAATGACGCAATCGATGCTCGGCCCGCGCTGGCCGCTGTGCGGGCCTTTGTTCCACTGCACCGTCAGCGTCGCGCCCCTGGGCACGGTGATATTTTGGGTGACCTCCCACCAGGCGGTGGGAGAGCCGGTGGCCGGGAAGTTGAGCGTGCCGGCCTTGGTGCCGCTGATGATGAGGTCGGTCTGGCAAGGGCCGTCCGCCGCGTAACGCACGGTGAGCGACCTGGCCTCAAAGTCAGCGGCGGTGGGAATTTCCACCCCGTCGCCGTCGCGGCCCATGCGCGCCACGAACAGCGCGCCGGAAGCGTCGCGGTCATATTCGAGGATGCAATACCTGAGGAGGTCGCCCTGTTCCGCCTCGAAGACCCGCGCGGGATTGGCGGCCGTGCTGGCGAGATGGAAACGGATTTGCCCGTATTGCTTGTTAGCCGTGGGAAACTTCAGGCGCACGCGGTCCTGTTCCCGCACGACCTCGGCGGGGCCGTCCGTTTTCCACACGCCGTTTTCAAAATGCCCTTGCTCGGCCCGGTCAATCTTGATGGGGCCGCCGTTGATATAAGCCAGGGTCAAATCAATGCGCGTGGAAGTGGCGATATATTCGCCGTTGCCCATCGCCACCAGGAGGCCGCAGCCGTCCAGCTCGCCGCCGGTGATATTGTTGATTTCCTCGTTAGGCGCGGGATTTTCCTTGTCGAACTGGTTCCAAGTGTGCGGTCGCACGGTGGCGGTATAGGTGATTTTGAGGTCTTGAAAATACTCGCTCCACTGTTCCCCCTCCATGCGGCGGCCCTGGAAGAATCCCAGCAAATTGCCGGTGCCCCGCTTGGCGCACAGCAGCGGCATCATCTCCGTGGCCAGGCGGTTGGTCTCGGAGATGCACAGCCAATCCAGCCCCTCGACCCCGTAATACTCGCCGCTGATAATGGCGTTGTAATTGGCCAGCGCCCGCCACCAGGTGCTCGCCGAATGATGTTGCTCGGCGATGAACAGATGGTTCCAGGGCCGCACCGAGCAGCCGACTTCCTTCTCCCATTTCTCATGGTGGCCATAGGCGTCCGGCCCCATGCCGTCCAAGCTCGGCGCCGCCGCGTGCAGGACATCCATGAAGCTGTAGTAACACGGCGACTCGCCGGCCCAGGCATTTTGATACAGTGGGATGGGCAGTTCCTGTTTCAACGCGGCGGCGACTTGCTCGACGTAGCGTCCGAACGTCCACGCGCCGAACAGCCGGCTGCCGTCCTCGCCGAAAATCTCGTCCCAAGTGCCGGCGGTTTTGTTGCCCTTGCGATTCCACAAATCACGCAGCCACTGGCTGTTTTTCCCCGCGTTTTTTTGCAAAAAAGCCATCAGCGCCGGCGGCACCGGCTCGCGCCAGGCCCGCATCCCCGCTTCCGAGTAATCCCGCAGGCCGGACATCTCATTCTCCAACTGCGCCATGATGACGACCTGATGGTCCGGGTCCTTTTCCTTCACGCGACGGAACAGCGCCACCAGCGCCTTCGTCTCGGCCTCGCGCAGCGCGTCGTCGAACGGCGACTGGACGTAATTGTTGCCGATGCTGCCGTCCGGTTTTTTAATCGGCGGATATTTCTCCTTGTCCTGCATGATGTAGTTGGGCACGAAATAACTTTGCAAATTGCGCCAGGCGAAAAAGAGCACGAGATTGAGGTGCATGTTCCGCGCGCGGGCTTTTTCAATCAGCGCGTCAATGACACGGTAATCATACTGCCCCTCCTCCGGCTCAAAATGTTTCCACATCAGCGTGACGCCCACCGTGTTGACGCCCTGCGCGAGCGCGATATCGAAAGTTTCATCAAAGGTGGGGATTAGTTCGGGCTTGGCGACGGTGCTCTCCGTCAGCTCCTGGTACAGCGGCAGATACGGCTGGCCGCTCAGCAACAAATTACCCCGCGCGTCCAGACGCGGCACCGAGCCGTCCGGCTGCGGATAAGGCGGCAGCGGCGCGACGGGGCGGATATTTTCCACCGGCAGGAGCTTGATAGAATCCACCAGCAGCTTTTTCCCGCCACGGGTGATTTTGACGAAATCATCCGCGCCGGGGACAAAATCATAATCCCCCAGGCTGCTCCAACCCAAGTGCCAACCTTCCAGGTCCTTGCTGATGGTTTCGGTCTTGCCGTTATGCGCGATTTCAATAGTCGCGTTATTATCGCCGCACGGCACATGCCAGAAATAGACGCTATATTTTCCCGCCTTCGGGACATCGGGCGTCCACTTGGCCCAGGCGCCGTCCTGCCCCGAACCGCGGACATCCGTCCAACTTTGCCCGGCGGTGTAATAATTGCCGGTAACAGTTTCCCACGCCCCGCCTTCCGTGTAACCGGGGTCGCCGTGGTCAACCACGATGCCGCCGTCATAAGCCACCTGCCGCCCCGCCGCTGACGGTGTGTTAAAGACGGCCAGCGTCAGCAAGCCGCCGACCAATATAATACCAGTGCTGTTTTTCATGATTATTTGCCTTTCAAATATTCCTCCACCAGCGCGCGGCCCCACGGCTCCGGCGCGCTTTCGAGAATTAACAGATTGTCCTTCGTCACCACGTGCGCGCCGTATTTGGCGCGGTAAGCGGGTTGCCCGCTGATGGTGAGTTTTTCGCCACCGTCAGCGGCCAGTCGCGCGGCGGCGGTTTGCGCGGCGTCAGCATCAGCGAGTTCGATGACGCACAGCTCGAAGCGCGTGCTGGCGCGGTGCGGGGAGGATGGGAAGTTGGTCATGCCCCATTCGGGGACATATTTGGCGCGGAGGATTCTTCGCGCGGCGACACCGGTCTTGGAATAAAAACCGTCGTACTGCTCGGCGTCGGCTTGGTTCCAGCCGAGATACGCCAGCCGGTGACCGTCGGCGGCGTTCACCGTCAGCGGCGCCTTTATTGGGAATTTACCGAATAATTGCGCCAGCGTCAGCGTGTAGCGCGAGTCGCCGGTCGGCGCGACGGCGGGCAGGGTGCCGTTGAGCAGGCCGTCGTCGGCGAAGGCTTGCGCGGCTTTTTGCACGCCCAGCAAGCCGCTGCCGGTGAGGCGGAAGAACCAGCGCAACGGCATTTGCTTATCCGGCGGGTTTTGGTCGTCGAGCGCCTTGCAACGCGCCTCCCACATCAGCGACGAGCGGTCCACGCTGACGTTGCCGACGGCGCCATCGTCAGCGGCGAAGTCGCCGACGAAGCCGACGGTGTAACCGGTGCGCGGCATCCAGTCCCACGCCGGCTCGTTGCCGAGACGGCCGTAATACCAGTCGCGGTCGAGCGTCCACGGGTCGTTGAAGCGTTGCAGCAGCGTGTTGTCCCACACGGTGCCGACGGCGAGGATGTGGTACGCGCCGCTGTCGCTCACCGGCAGCGCCTGAAATTCAGCGTCGGTGAAGATTTTCCCCGCGCCGCCGTTTTTCTTGAGCGCGGCGGATAATTGCGCGGCGATTGCTTTAATCCCGTCCGGCGCTTGCTCACCAACCACCACCACGGCGGCGGGCGCGATGACTGGTAAAATCGGCGCGCTCCCCTTCACCGCCAGCGGCGGCGCGGATGCCTTGCTGACGCGCGCGGGCGCGGGCGCTGACAGTGCCGCCGCGTCGAGCATCGTGTAATTGCGCGGGCCGTGGGGTCGCGGCGGGTTGGCGAAGATGGCGTTGCGGTAGGCGACTTTCTCATACGCGGTGTCCATCCACGGCACAATGGGCTGGTCAAGTCCGGCGCGCGCGGCGACCGGCGCGACTTGCTTCACCGGCAGCGGCGGCGTGCCGGCGGCGGGAATGACCACGTACATCCGCCCGTCCCCCGCGCGCAACGGCGCGACAAAGTCCACCCGCCCGTCGCTGACCTTGACGCCCGGCACCGGCAAAAAGCCCGTGAGGTCCCACACCCGCGCGCCCTGCGTGTTGAACGGCAGCGCCACGCTGACGGTCGTCGTGCGCGCCTGCTCATGCGGCAGGTTCGGCGTGGTTTGCGTGCCGACCGCCTCGGCGACAAACTCCTCGCGCTTGTTCTCGACGAACACCAGCGCGCGGTTGCCGTGGAAGACGAACGCGTAGCCCGTGGTCATCGGGTCGCTGAACGTCAGCGGCCGGCCGGCGGCCTCGTTGACCGCGGCGGCGAACTCGGCGGCGGCCTGATGGTCGCGCGGCCGCCACGGGCGCGTGAGCAGCTGGCCGTTGACGCGGGCGCTGATGATGTCCTTCCCCTGCCCGTCCTTGCGCGGCGCGTAAATCAAATTCACGTCGTCCGGCAGCAAGTCAACGGCGGCGGCGTCCACGAACGCGGGCAGCGACACGCCATAGTCCACCAGCGTCTCGCAGAACCACGCCCACGTGTCCTTGCGAATGATAAACTCCGTGCCTTTCTCAATGTCAGCGGTGCGCGGACTGGACACCACGCCGACGAAGCCGATAGGCCGGTCCATCGTGACGCCCTCGCTCACCTGCCGGTGGTCAAGAATCGCGTGCGCCTCGGCGCCCGGCGTGGTGTCGATGAGAATGCCGAGGCTGTTCAACCAGCTATTGCGGTACGTGTCGTCGTAGTCCCAATTCACCAACCGCTGCACGCGACCGTTGGCATCGTAATAGTGCATGAACGAGTCGTAAGTAAACATCCGGTTGTGCTCGGCGGCGGTCTGCGGCATGTGCCAGCAAGAGAAACGCGCGTCCGTGCGCGTCTTCGGGTCACCGTGCGGCACTTTTTCGTTGTACACATCCGGGTTCAAAATCCGCTGACCGAGCAGCGCCCCCATGCGCGCGATGGACTGGCCGGCGAAGCGGTAGCTGCCGGTGTCCCAGTGCATGTAATCCCAGTCGGTCGAAAACTCATACCGCACCCACGGCGCGCTCTGCACCTCGTAATCCTGCTTCACCCGCTGCGGACTCCCCTGCCCCTCGATGACCAAGTAGTCGCCGACCAAGCCGTTGCCGAACAACCAGTCCACCTTCGCGTAACCGTTCACGTCAATCGCCGCCTTCACCGCCGCCTCCCAAATATATTGCCGCCCGCGCAAGTTCACCTGATAAGCGTTCCAAAACTCATAGTGCTTGCGTCGCTCCGGCGTGCCGCTCTTTTGCAACAACTCGGCCAGCTCGCCGGAATTTCGCGCGGCGTCGAGGTCGTCATGCGGCAACTTCTTCGCGCGCAAATAATCGAGGTACGACTGGATGATGCGCGGGTGAATCGGCGACGGCCCGTTGTCGCGGTCGTTCCAATGGTCCGCCTCGGCGATGCGCGTCTTCTTGCCGGGTTCCGCCGCGCACGCCTGTTTCATCGCCGCGTAAAAAATCTGGCCGAGCCACTCGCGGAAATGCATCCCGTTCGGAAACAACCCGTCATTGGCCGCGAGGTAATAACCGGCGGGCCAGCCCTTGTTACCGTTGCCGAAGGACGGCTTGCGCGAATCATCCACCATGCGGTGCTCGATATCGTTGGTGTTGAACTCGCCCCAGCGCCAGCTTTTTCCCTGCCACAGCGCCAAGTCCGCGCCGAAATAATGATACCAGCGCGCCCACTCCGTGTACGGCTGCGCGAACGGGTCGCCCTGCCAGTCCAGCACGCGGATGCCGTACTTCGGCAAATCCGGCGCGAAAGCATCGCCCACCCAGTTCCACGGCTCCAGGCGGTTGTCAAACTTGCCGCCGACGGGCCGGTGGTTCTTGTTAAACCGCTCCGCCGGAATGGTCTTGCGGAACGACTCCGGGAAACCGCACACCAAATCGAACGGCGAGTACGCCCACTCGATAAACTCCCAGCCGAGCGTGCCCATCGTGTCCTTGACCGCCAGCGTATTGCCGTCCGGTCGCAGCGACATGAAACCGCGCCGCGCCACCACGCGCCCGCCCTGCCTCGCCTCGACCTGGTACAACTCGAAATCATCCGCCCCGTCCGCCGCCGCCAGTGACCAGTCGAGCGTCTGCGACCCGCTGACGCTGAAGGTCTCCGCGCGCCCCGCCCGCTGCCCGCTGACAGTGACCTCCGCCGGCGCGCCGCTGACGGCGACGTGGATTTTCACCACCTCCCCCGGCACATAAACAAACCCCTCGTCCGCGTCAATCTTGGCGAGCTTCTCAATGTAAGACTTGGCGCGTCCACCCTTGGGCACATTCAGCAACAGCGGCCCGCTGCCATCGGCGCGTTTGATAAAATCAATCCGGCTGTCGGGATACCGCTTAGTCTCCGCGCCGGGGAAATCGCGTTCGGTGTAAGACGAGAAGCGGATTTTCACCGGCCCGTCCGCCGCGTAATCCGCCGTGGC
>JAISBF010000117.1 GCA_031266335.1 Verrucomicrobiales bacterium | reverse complement strand
GCGCGTGAGCGCGTGAGCGCGTGAGCGCGTGAGCGCGTGAGCGCGTGAGCGCGTGAGCGCGGCTCACTTTGTTTATGACTTATCTCTTTCATTTTCAGCGGGTTATCAAGAGTTAGTAGGTAGCATGTAGTAGGTAGCAGCTATTTATTCCCGATAACGGGATGGGACGATATGGAATCTGGCTGCCTGGCGCAAGGTTTTTTTTAAATTTTTTTAACCACGGATGGACACGGATAAACACGGATAAAAAAACCAAAAAATAATCCGTGTCCATCTGTGTCCATCCGTGGTTAAAAAACTGTAGCTAAACTCCGCGTCTCCGCGCCTCCGCGTTGAAGGCGCTGTGAAAATCCTCCCGCGCCCGTTGCGCGTAGGCTGCGTAGCGCGCCCGTTTCTGCCGGACCTGGTTCGCCAGCGGCGGGAGCAGGCCGAAGTTCGCCTTCATCGGCTGGAAGGCGGCGCTGTCCGCGTGGGTGAGGTAGTGGCACAACGCGCCTGACATCGTGGTCGCCGGCAGCGTCAGCAACGGCTCGCCGCACAGGCGCCGCACGGCGTTGACGCCCGCCAGCAGGCCGGTCGCGGCGTTGCCCAGGTAGCCCTCGGCGCCGGTGAGCTGGCCGCCGAAGAACAGGCCCGGGCGGGTTTTTAGCTCCAGCGCCGGCGTCAGCAGCAGCGGCGCGTTGATGAAGGTGTTGCGGTGCATCTGCCCGAGCCGCACGAACTCGGCGCGCCGCAGCCCCGGAATCATCCGCAGCACCCGCTCTTGTTCGCCCCATTTCAGGTTGGTCTGGAAGCCGACCAGGTTGTACAGCGTCGCCGCCGCGTTGTCCTGCCGCAACTGCGCCACCGCGCGCGGCCAGCGCCCGGTGCGCGGGTCGTCCAGGCCCTTCGGCGACATCGGCCCGAACGCCAGCGCGTCGCGACCGCGCGCGGCCAGCACCTCGATCGGCAGGCAGCCCTCGAAAAACCGCGCGTCGTTTTTTTCAAAGTCGCGCAACTCGATGGTTTCCGCCGCGGTCAGCGCGTCCACAAACGCCTCGTATTCGGCGTCGTTCAGCGGGCAGTTCAAATAATCGCCGTCACCGTCGGCGGCGCCGTAACGCGACGCCCGCCAGGCGAGGTCCAAATCCACCGACTCGCCGCTGACGATGGGCGCCAGCGCGTCGTAAAAGTACAAGTGCCGTTCCCCGGTCGCCGCCGCGATGGACGCTGACAGTGCCGCGCCGGTCAGCGGCCCCGACGCCACGACGGTCACACCGTCGGCGGGTAACTCGCGCGCCTCCGCGCGCACAATTTCCACCAGCGGGTGCGCCGCCAATTGCGCCGTCACCGTCAGCGCGAACTGCTCGCGGTCCACCGCCAGCGCCCCGCCGGCCGGCACCGCCGTGGCCCGCGCCGCCGCGAGGATCAGCGAGTCGAGTTGCGCCAACTCCCACTGGAGCTGCCCCGCCGCGCGGTCGGGCAGCGCCGAGCCGAACGAGTTGCTGCACACCAGCTCGGCGAAATTTCCCGTCCGGTGCGCCGGCGTCAGCGTCAGCGGCCGCATTTCAACCAGGCGCGCGCCGACCCCGCGCCGCGCGATCTGCCAGGCCGCCTCCGCGCCGGCCAGCCCGGCGCCGAGCACGGTGATTTTTTCCGGGGACATTGAGCTACCTTAACGCAAAGACGCAAAGGGGCAAAGGACGCAAAGAGTTTTTTATTTTGCAGCGGTTTCAATTGAACTGAGTCCGGCGTCAGCTTGATTTGAAATGCTCCCAAATAAAAAACTCTTTGCGCACTTTGCCCCTTTGCGTCTTTGCGTTAATGAAGCTCAAACAATCCCCACTCCGCCACATTTGATTGCTTCCCGCCGGCCGGGCTGTAACCTTTCGGGCTGGCGGTTGTTTGTAATGGCAGCCGCTTAACACGGTAACTCATTATGGAAGCCAATCCCACTCCCGTCGGTCAGCGCCCTTGGAAAACCCGCCACCCCTTCGGCTTCGGCCTGGCCTGCGGCGCGCTCGCGGGCGCGGTGGTCATCAGCGGCGGCGGCTTGCTTTACCTGGCCGGCGCCAGCCAGCAGGCCACCGCGCTGAAAACCGTCGAGGCGCAGCGCGTCAACCTGCTGCGCCCGCTGGTCACCGGCAGCGCCGCGGCGGAACCCGCGCCGGCGCCCGCCGACCTGACCGCCGAGTGCGCGAAATTCGTCGCCGACCTGCGCGCCCTGCAAACCCGGGCCGACGGCCATATCGCCGATCTGCGCGCCAACCTGACCGCCGCGTACCTGGCCAGCCGCGCCAGCGAAATCGATTTCGACGCGCTGACCGCCAAGGCCGACACCCTCAAGCAGGATCTGGCCGATTTCCAGGAAACCTACCCCCGCATCGAACCGCTCATCAACGCGCTGACCCCCGGACAAATCAGCGAAACCAGCGCCCTCAAGGAACAGTTCACCAAATACCAGCGGCTCAGCGCGCGCTTCGACAACACCCTCGCCAGCATCGACGACTACCGTCAGCGCCTGGCCGACCGCGAGGCGTACGCCAGCCTCAGCGCCGCCACCGCCACCCCGACCGGCACCGGCAGCGGCACCAACGCCAGCCTCACCCTCAGCGGCTCCACCGGCGGCGACGTCATCACCAACGTTAGCGACACCACCACCGTCACCGAAAGCGTCACCACCGTCACCTCCCAGCCCGGCACCGTGTACACCGAGCCGGCATATTATTACGACACCACGCCCACCTGGAGCATCTGGTTCAGCGGCGGCTACTACTACGATCCGTTCTGGCGCACCGCCTTCTGGCCGAGCGGGCCGCGGCACCATCGCCATCATTACCCGCCACCGCCGCCCGCGCCGCGTCCGCCGACTCCGCATCCGCCCGCGCCGCGCCCGCCAACCCCGCGCCCGCCGGCCATCGCGCCAGCCCCGGCGCGCCCGCAGCCCTTGCCGGCCAATCCGCCGAGCGCCAACCGGCCGCGCCCCGCGTTCCCGGCGCCGCCGCGCACTCCCGCCAATATACCCGCCAACCGCCAGCCCATGCCGTCCATATCGGTACCGGCGCCGACCAACCCGCGGCCCGCCCCTTCCCGGCCGACAACGCAACCGGCCGCGCCCGCTGACCGTCGGCCCGCCTCGCGCCCGACTCCGGCAACCGCGCCGGCCAGCCGGCCGGCTTCATCGTCATCCCGCCCCGCGCCCGCGCAACAGCAGTGGCGCCAGTCCCCGCCGCCCCGCCAGCAGCAATCCGCCCAACCATCGCCCCGGCGCCAATCGCCGGCGTCAGCGCCCCGCCCCGCCCCGGCCAATCGCGGCGGCGGCAACCGGCACCGCTGACGATGTTTAACCACGGATGGACACGGATGCACACGGATTATTTTTTTGGTTTTTTTATCCGTGTTTATCTGTGTCCATCTGTGGTTAAAAAAATGAAAAAAACCTTGCGCCAGGCAGACAGATT
>JAISBF010000068.1 GCA_031266335.1 Verrucomicrobiales bacterium | reverse complement strand
ATCATCATCCGCCAGCGCGGCACCAAATACCGCGCCGGGGTCAACGTCGGCATGGGGCGCGACCACACGCTGTTTGCGCTCAAGGCCGGCGAGGTGAAGTTCGACAAACCGAACCGCCGTGTCGCTGTCCTGGCGAAAGCCTGACGCTGACTGTCAATTTTGGGGGTAACCGCCGCTGCTGGTGCCAGTCACCGTCAGCGGCGGTTTTGTCTTGCAATGCGGAGCGCGCGGAGTTTTTTAGCTCCGTTATTTTTTACAAAGAGAGCATGGAGTTATTGGAGAAAGTTGGCTTTGAGTAAACCGCCTTCCTCCAATTCCTCCAGGTTCTCGTTGTAAAATGCCGTTTTTTTAAACAGCGCGTACCGTGTTATTTGCTTGCCATGATCGCATTTTTTGTTGATAGTGCGCGTCCCATGAAAAAATCTGTCATATATTTTATCGGAGCGGCGCTGACGATGACCTCACTGTCAGTGGCCGACACGGCACCGCAATATCAAATCAAGGACGGCCAGATTGTCCCGGCGAGCAAGTCGGTTGCCCCGGCGGACGCGCCGGCCTTCCGGTCGGACGCCGCGCCGCGACAGGAGAAGGAAAACTATGTCGCGCTGTGGGGCGGGATTAATGTGTTGCAGGACGGGGATTTTCGCGCCAAGGATAGCCTGGGCCTTGGGATTGATGAAAAATTATCGTTAAAGAATCAGTTTGGTTACGCTGCCGGTGTCAAGGTCGGCCATACTTGGGATTTGACGACGGGAGATAATGCCGCTGACCAGTCAATGCGCCTGCAATTCTCGCTGGAAGGGGAATTTATTTACACCACGGCGGACACCAAAATGAAGTGGAGCGGCTATGATGTGTTGGATGGCAAGATGGATATTTACGCGCTGACCGTGAACCCGATTTTGCGATTCGACCTGGGCACCTTCCGTCCGTACGTTGGCGTTGGTGTGGGTGGCGCCCTAATAAATGAAAAGGCCAATAATTTTGGTGTGTGGAGCAATCCTCCTTACAATATTGTCAGCGACCATTCCACCAACAGTACCGTGGTGCTTGCATTTCAGGGTATCGCGGGCACCGACATCGTGCTGAACGACAGTTGGAGTCTGTTTTTTGAATACAAATTCCTTGGCTTGCTGGATTTCAAACATGACGTGACTTACCTTGCCCAAAAAATCGGCAAGATTGACTCGAATCTTTGCGGCAATCACTTGCTGGCCGTGGGCGTCAAATTGCATTATTAATCCGTTATTGCAAAAAGCCGCTGACGATGACTGCCATCGTCAGCGGCTTTTTTGTGTTCCAGCGCGGCGGTGCGTCAAATGTCAGCCGTTCAAAATCTTCCTCACCGTGAACGGGCCGCGGTAGATGAAACCGGTGTAGAGTTGCACCAAGCTCGCGCCGGCGTCGAGTTTTTCCTGAAAATCGGCGCGGGTGAAGACGCCGCCGACGCCGATGATGGGCAGCTTGCCGCCGGTTTCCTTGGCGATGAATTTGATGATGGCGGTGCTCTTTTGCCGCACCGGCGCGCCGCTGAGGCCGCCGGTCTCCGTCAGCGTGATGGCGCTGTGGTCGAGCGTCGTGTTCGTCGCGATGATGCCGTGCAAGCCCTGTTCCGCTGACAGTGACAGTATCTCGGCGATGTCCGCGTAGTTCAAATCCGGCGCGATTTTCAACAACAGCGGCTTCTCGCCCAACTCGCGGTTGGCGGTTTGCAACGCGGACAAAATCGGGCGCAACGCCGCGACGTTTTGCAAATCCCGCAGGCCCGGCGTGTTGGGCGAACTGACATTGACCACGAAATAGTCGCCGACCGCGTGCAGTTTTTTGAACGAATACAAATAGTCACCGGCAGCGTCCGCGAGTTCGGTGATTTTGGATTTGCCGAGGTTGACGCCGATGGGGTAATCGGGTTTGCCCCACGCCAGCCGCAGCCGCGTCAGCCGCGCCGCGATGACGTCCGCGCCGCTGTTGGGGAAGCCCATGCGGTTGACGAGACCGGAGGCTGACGGGCAGCGGAACACGCGCGGCTTCGGGTTGCCCGGCTGCGCATGGCGCGTCACCGTGCCGATTTCCGTGTGCCCGAACCCGAGCCGCCAAAACGCCTTGACCAGCGTCGCCTCCTTGTCAAAACCGGCGGCGAGACCGAGGCGGTTGCGAAACGTCAGCCTCCACAGCTTGACCGGCGCAGCGTCAGCGCGCAGCAACGGCGCGAGCAGCGGCAGCACGGGGCTGTGTTGCAAAACCAACGCGGCGACGTGATGAATTTGCTCAGCGTCAGTGGTCTTGAACAGCAGCGGGCGCAGGATTTTTTCGTAAATCATCGCCGGTAAATTAGCCCGCCCCCGCGCGAAGTAACGCGAAAAAACACCGCTGACGGTTACGCTTGGTAAAACTCCGTCTGTTGGCGAATTTTCATTGACCGCCAACCTCGCACGGGCGAGTTGACAACAGTGACGGCGTGGGTATAGTAACGGCATGACAGAGCAAGAAAAAAAAGAGCAGGATTTCTTGAAAGGCGCGTTGAGCTTGGGCCGGAGAATCCAGCATCGCTTCAAGCCTGAGCCGTTGTTTGCCAAGACCGGGGTCGGTTATCTCAAAAGCGAAGGGGTCAGCACCATTGCCAAAGTCAAAACCTCAGTGGCGCGCACGCACGCCAAACGTCGCGCCCTGCGACTCACGCACGCATGAACATTGACCTGACCTCCGCGACTTGGGAGAAAATCGAGGCCATTAACATCGGCTTGTGCGAGACCGGGCGCGCCACGCACGGTCGCAATTCCGAAGGTTACGCTACGGCGCGGGAAGTTTGGGAGCAGCGTCCACCGTCAGCGTCGGTGAACGATGCGTTGCAACTGGCGCGAAAATGTCACAAGCTCGCGCCGTTTTTGAATTTCAACGGCAACACGTTTGTTGCCGCCATCGGGCATTTGATTAACGGTCAAATCAAACTGCCGGCGGTGCAACTGGTGTCGCTGAAATCCTTCGCCGGTCACTATATCGCCGGCACCATCACGCCGACGGAGGAACGCGCGCTGACGCTGTTGCTGGGCACGGGCGGGGAACCGCTGGCGGTGGGCGACAGGGTGCAATCACTGCAAGGCAATGTGCGCGGTGAAATCAAGGAAATCCTGCCCGACGGCGCGGTGTGGCTGAAGACGCCGAACATGGGCACGGTCAAGACCAGTCTTGACGCGTTGGTCAAGCAACCGCCCGGACGCGGTAGTGCCTCGGTTTGATTTTTAATAGACGAACGGGGCGGGGGAATAGACGAAGCGGGGGTTTTGGCTGACTTTTTTTAAGTACGCAGCGGCGATAAAACCGGCAAGACCAGCGAAGCCGTCAGAGCAGGAACAAAAAGTAAATATTAAAAAAATGGAACTCTCTGATATCTACCGAAATTATATTACCTGTTTGAACCAACAAGATTGGTCAAAACTGGAACTGTATGTTGACAATGACGTATGCTATAATAATATGCAGATAGGATTATCCGGTTATCGCAAGATGCTGGAAAGCAATTTTTATAATATTCCAGACCTTCATTTCAACATTCAGCTATTGATTGCTGATAGTACTTATATTGCCAGCCGCCTGTCATTCGATTGTTCACCCAAAGGAAGATTTCTTGACCTTAATATAAATGGGAAGAAAATTTCCTTTAGTGAGAATGTATTCTATGAATTCCAGAAGGAAAAAATCATTAAAGTATGGTCAATTATAGATAAGGTGGCTATTGAATCACAACTTTAGTGTGAAAAAAATTATCAGGCAAAATAATTATATAAATGGTGGGGGGCGATGTTAGCGCTGCCACTGCTAACAGCGAAGAACCCTCCGCCCGCTGACGGTGACACGCGGCGGTTCACTTCCCAAGGCAAAAGTTTTGAAACACCCGGTCGAGGACATCCTCGTTGGTGACGGTGCCGACGATTTGGCCGCACGCTGCCAGCGCCAGCCGCAGGTCGCTGCTGATGAACTCCGGCGCCGCGCCGCTGGTGATGGCGTCCAGCGCGGCGGTGAGGTGAGCGTCGGCGGCGCGCAGTAACGCCTCGTGCCGGACGCTGATGGCGAGATAGTCCAACGTCGCGCCGGTCTCGTTCAGGCGCAGGGCGCTGA
>JAISBF010000041.1 GCA_031266335.1 Verrucomicrobiales bacterium | reverse complement strand
GGTTGATAAAGTCAGTGCTCATGGGATACTTTCTAGTTTGGGGTTAATTGACGGAAAAACGGGGTTGCAAAGGGCTTTTACACGGTTGCAAAAGGTCTTTGCAGCAATGCAAAAGGCTTTTGCAACCGTGTAAAAGACGTTTGCAACGATGTAAAAGGTCTTTGCAACGATGCAAAAGACTTCTGCAACGATGTAAAAGGCTTTTGCAACAGCGCAAAAGGTCTTTGCAACGAGGTAAAAGACGTTTGCAATGATGCAAAAGGTCTTTGCAAAGGGGTAAACGCCCGGTTTATTGGCGTAATTGCCCCATCCCTGACGGAGGTGGCGAGCCGGATGGGGAATGAAGGGGGTAAAATTCTGCCGGGAAATTAACTCAAGAGCGCGTGAGCGCGTGAGCGCGTGAGCGCGTGAGCGCGTGAGCGCGTGAGCGCGGTGTACTTACTTTATGGCTTATCGTTCTCATCTTCAGCGGGTTTTTATCACGCGATATGACGATTGACGAGGGGACGATATGGGGTCAGGCGAGATGACGCAAGGTTTTTTTAATTTTTTTTTAACCACGGATGAACACGGATGAACACGGATTATTTTTTTGTTTTTTTTATCCGTGTTTATCTGTGTCCATCCGTGGTTTATCAGGCTGGCCGCCTCAGGGTTGCCGCGGGTCCTGGGTGGTGAAGGCGATGTTCCAGACGCGCGCGGCTTTGCAGATGTCGATGACGTTGATGATGTTTTGGTAGCTGGTGTCCTTGTCGGCGCGCAGGATGACGGCTTGGTCGGGAAAATCGGCGGTGACCTGGGTCAGGATTTTTTGCAGGGCCGGGCCGGTGAGGTTTTTTTGGTTGATGATGATGGCGCCGTCGCGGTTGACGTTGATGAGGATTTCACCCGGCATACGGGTCGAGGTCTCGGCTTCCCTGGCGACGGGCAGGCTGACGCTCAGCTCGGCTTCATAGCGGGAGATGTTCCAGGTCAGCAGGAAGAAGGTGAGCAAAAACAGGATGACATCAATGAACGGCGCCAGTTGCAGCGTCATCGGCTCGTTGGCGAGGTATTTGCCGACTTTCATGGCTGGCGTCCGCGGGCGAGGCAGTTGTTAGTCTTGACCAGCAATTCGACCAGGACGGTGTCGAAGCGCGCGCTCAACGCCTGCACCCGGCCGCGGAACCAGGCGTAAAACAGCATCGCGGTCAGGCCGATGATCAGGCCGATGGCGGTCGCCATCAGCGCCTGGGAGACGCCGCCGGCCAGCAGCACGGCGCGCATCGGGGTGGTGTCGCCGGCGATGTTGCCGAACGAGCGCAGGATGCCGACCACGGTGCCGAGCAGGCCGACCAGCGGGGCCATGGCGCCGCAATCCATCAGCAGCAGGTTCGGGCGGTTCAGGCCCGCGACGACGCGCGCGCCTTCCGACTCGGCGATGGCTTGCAGGCTTTCCAGGCGGGTTTCCGGGTTGTCACGGGCAAATTCGACCACTTTGACCAGCACTTTGGCGCAGGCGCCTTTGTGGTGGTGGCAGGTGTCAATCAGGTCTTCCAGGTTGCGTTCCTTGAGGTTGTGCCGCGCGTCGAGAATGAAATCCATCGCGGCGACGCGCGGTTGTCGCAGCCAGTAAAAGTTAAAGATAATCAGCGTGAGGATAATCACCGACAACACCAGCAGCGGCGCCAGCACCCAGCCGACCGACTGGATCATTTCCCACAGGGTCAGCTGTTCCGTGCCGGGCTGGGCGGCCTCGGCGGCCTGGGCTGGCAAGGGAAAACCCAACATCAGCCAGGCTGTCAATGACGGGGTGAACTTGAACCAAATGCTATGCCGCATGAATGTTATATAGAAGCCGCGGGGCCTGGGGGCAATGCAAATTCTCAGCGGCGGCGGTGACCGGCCGGAAAAAGCAGGCTTTGCTAAATCAGCGCGTCGCGTTAAAATTACTGGCGCAGGGCATGAACATGGCGATGGAAAATATGCTGGCGGCGATTGGTCGCTGGCTGACAGGCGGGATTCAATCGGCCGGCGCGATGACGCTGCTGCTGGTGAACATTTTGCGCTGCCTGGTGAAATACCCGCTGCGCTGGCGGTTGTTTCTGCAACAAATGTACCTGATCGGCCTCAAGTCCCAGTTCGTCATGCTGACCACCGGCGCGTTTGTCGGCGCGGTGTTCGCGGCGCAGGTGCATTTTCAATTCGTCCGGCTGGGCATGCAGTCCGCGGTCGGCCCCACGGTCAGCGTCGCCATGTGCCGCGAACTCGGCCCGGTGTTTTGCTGTTTGCTGCTGGCCGGCCGGGTGGGCGCGGCGATGGCGGCGGAAATTTCCTCCATGAAGAACACCGAGCAGCTTGACGCCTTGCGCGCCCTGGGCGTGTATCCCGTCGAATATCTCGCGGTGCCGCGCTTCCTGGCCATGCTGGTGTCCGCGCCGATGCTCACCGGGCTGGTGTTGGTCGTCGGCATCGCCTGCGGTTATCTGATTGCCGTGCCCGTCCTCGGCGTGGACGGCGCTTATTACTGGGACAACACCGTCAAGTACACCGGCCCGCGCGATGTGCTCATCGGCTTGAGCAAGGGGTTTTTGTTCGGCATCATCATCGCGGTGATTGCCTGTTACAAGGGCTTCAATCCGTCGCTGGGCACGGCGGGGGTGGGACGCACGACGACCGAGGCGGTGGTGGTGGCTTCCCTGACGATTTTGATTTCCGATTTCTTTTTCACTTTTATCCTGAACAGTCTGTTCCTGGGGAGGGTATGAGCAAGATTCTGGAGATTCGCAATCTGCGCAAATCGCTCAACGGCCGCGCCGTGTTGCGCGGCGTCAACTTCAGCGTCAGCGCCGGCGAGCGCGTGGTCATCATCGGCCGCAGCGGCGGCGGCAAAAGCGTGTTGCTCCGGCATATCATGGGGCTGCTGCCACCCGACGCGGGCGAGGTGATGTTTCAGGGAGTCAATCTGGCCGCCCTGGGCGAGGAGGCGCTCAACCCGTATCGCCGCAAAATCGGCATGTTGTTCCAGAACGGCGCCTTGTTCGATTCCCTGTCAGTCGGGGACAATCTGGCTTTTCCGCTGCGGGAGCACGGCGGCTTCAGCGCGGCGGACATCGGCGCGCGGGTGCGCGAGGCGCTGGAGATTGTGGATTTGCCCGGCCAGCAGCAAACCATGCCCGCCGAACTCAGCGGCGGCATGAAGAAACGCGTCGCCCTGGCGCGCGCCATCATCAGCCGTCCCGTCCTAATGCTGTACGACGAACCCACCACCGGCCTCGACCCCATCGTCGCCGACAGCATCAACCGGCTCATTGTGCGCCTTGGCGACCGGCTGAACATGAGCAGCATCGTGGTCACGCACGACATGGTCAGCGCCTGCCACATCGCCGACCGCATTTGCCAGTTGCACGAGGGGCGGATTTACTACGAGGGCACGCCCGCCGAGGTGCAGGCCAGCCGCGACCCGGTGGTGCAAAAATTTGTCAGGGGAATCTCGGAACCACAGGATGCGATTGTATGAACGAACGAACACTGGAAATCAAAGTCGGGGCCTTTGTCCTGGCCGGCTTAATCGCCATCGGGGTGCTGACGGTCGCCTTCGGGCGGTTTGGCGAGCTGTTTGCCCATGATTACGAAATCACCGTCAGCTTCCCCAACGCCAGCGGCATCATCAAGAATTCGCAGGTGCTGTATCGCGGCGCCAGGGTCGGCAAGGTGGCCCGGCGCCCGGCCATCATCAACCGCGGGCAGGCGGTGGAACTGGCCTTGAAGATTCGCTCTGACATCAGGATACCGGCCAATTCCACCTTCCGCATCGGTGCCTACGGCTTGTTGGGCGACCGTTTCGTGGACATCATCACCCCGGACCAGCCGGCGGACACCTGGTTAACCAACGGTCAGCGGGTCGGGGAAATGCAACAAAATCAGCGGGGCCTCGGCGACCTCGCCGCCCAGGCGCAGCCGATTATGCGGCGGCTGGACGACATTTCCACCAAGATTGACCAACAGCTGATGAACGAGGACACCCTGCGCAATCTGCAAGACGCCATCGCCAACGCCAAGAGTGTCAGCGCCCGCGTTGACGCCTTCATGGCCCAGGCAGAACGCGGCCAGGGCACGCTGTCCCTATTGCTGAATGATCGGCAAACCGCTGACGATGTGAAGCTGGCCATCCGGCAGTTCAAGGAACTGTCGCGTAATTTGAAGGAGCACGGCATCCTGTTCTACCGCGACACCGCTGACAAGGAACCCGCCCGCCCGAAGAAAAAATAACGCCGCCGCCCAAAAATTACTCCACCACCCGGCCGTGATGCAGGCGGATAATCCGGTCGGCATAAGCGCCGAGGTCGGGATTGTGCGTGACCATGATGATGGTGCGCCCCTGCCCGTGCAACTCCTGTAACAGGCCGAGCACGATTTTTTCATTCTCCTCGTCGAGATTCCCCGTCGGCTCGTCGGCGAACAACAGCGGCGGCTCGTTGACCAGGGCGCGGGCGATGCAGACCCGCTGCTGCTCGCCGCCCGACAGCGCGCTCGGCAAATGCCGCAACCGGTGCCCCAAGCCGATGTCGGTCAGGATTTTCCTGGCGGCGGCCTCGTCGGTGACGCTGTGATAATGCTGCGCCAGCATGACGTTTTCCAGCGCGCTCAAGTAAGGAATCAAATGGAATTGCTGGAACACCAACCCGATTTTCGTCGCGCGCAAAGCCCGGCGGCCTTCCTCGTCCAGGTCGGCCAAGTCCTGGCCGTCGATGAGCACCTGCCCGGCGCTGATGGTGTCCAGGCAGGTCAGGATGTTCATCAGCGTGGTTTTGCCCGAACCGGACGCGCCCATGAAGGCGACAAATTCCCCGCGGCGAATTTGGATGCTGAGCTGGTTGAGCGCGATGACGCTGCCAAAGGACTTGGTGAGGCCGCGCGTTTCGATGACGATGTCGTTGTTGTTCATAATTTAGTTTACCGCGGAGGCGCGGAGACGCGGAGATTAGCTACAATTCTTTTGGGTTACGCGTTCCGCGTAAGCGGTGTCTCAATCCAAATCAAATGTGCTCCTCTGCGTCTCTGCGTCTCTGCGGTGAATATTCGTTCATTATTCCCCCTTTAAAATCCTGGCGGGTTCCATTTGCACCGCGCGGCGGATGGGCAATATCACGGCGATCAGCGCGACCAGCAGCGATAACACCACGGTCAGCGGCAGCACCGGCGCGCGAAATTCAATCGACGACGCAAACACCGCCTGGCCCAGGATTTGCGCCAGCACAAACCCCAGCGCGCCGCCGCTGACCATGGCCGCCGAGGCGGTCAGCGCGGTTTCCGCGACGATTTGCAGCACGATGCCGGAATGCCTCGCGCCGAGCGCTTTTTGCAAGGCAAACTCCGTCGCGCGCTCGTTGACGATGGCGGTTAGCGTGGTATTGACGCACAGGGTTGACAGCACCAAAATCACCAGCGCGACCAGGCCCATCAGGCCCTTGATTTTTTCCAGCACCTGTCCCTCAGCGGCGGAGACGCGGCGGATGGGCTTGATGTCGAGCTCCGGGTACTCCTGCCGCAATTGTTTCGCCCAGACCTCGGCCTGCCCCTGCCCGTTGTCCACCCGCAGCAGGGCGTGACTGATTTTGCCGGGCAGGCGCAGCCATTCCTGCGCCACCGGCAGATTCACGATGAGCAGGCTGTCCGTGGTGTCCCCCGCCTCGACGATGCCTTTCACGCGCAGCTTCTTCCGCTCGGTGTCGCGCGTCAAAATGATTTCCCGGCCGACCCCGGTCTCCAATTGCGCCGCCAGTTTGACGCCCAGCATCGCGTTGCGGTCGTCGAAATTGACGCTGATCCAGTCCCCGTCCACCTGCCAGTAAGCCGACAACGGCCGCAGCCCCTCGAAGTTCACCCCCGCCAGCACCACTTTCTGCAACTCCGTCCGCACCGTGCCGTACAAATACGGCGTCGCCGCGCTGACCAGGCCGGGCGGCGCCTCGGCGACCAGCCGGTTGAACGTGTCCTCGTCCAGCAACCCGCCGCTGTCCCCCGGCCCGACGTAAAAATTCGCGCCGAAGGTCCGCAACTCGCGGCTCATCTTGGCGTTGATGTCGAAATACACCGCCGCCATCGCGCAGACAATCGCCGCCCCCACCGTCAGCGCCGCGAATACCACCAGTATGCGCGCCAGCTTCATCCGCAGCGCCCGCCGGACCAGCAGCCAGAACATCTGACGGTCAGCGCCGGCCATGCAACACCTCCGCGGGATATAACCGGGCGATTTTCCGCACCGGAAACCAGGTGCCGATCACCGCGATCAACACTGACAATGACAACACGCTCGGCACCACAATCCACGCCAGGCCGAGCGGCGCGCCGAACAACGTCCAGCCGATCTGCCGCGCCAGCAGCCAGCCCGCGCCGCAGCCGAGCAGCCCGCCCAGCACGGCGCTGACGGCGGCCTCGGCGTAGAACAGCAGCATGATCTGCCACGGCCGCGCCGCCAGCGCCTTCATCAGCGCGATTTCCTTCGCGCGTTCCATGATGGTGCTCGCCATCAGCGAGGCGATGCCCATCGACGCCGCCAGCAGCGCCGCGCCGGTGGCGACGATGAGCAGCAGTTGCACTTTCTCGACTATCAAGCCTTCCGACGCCGCCACCTGCCAGATCGGCCGCGCCTGCGCCTCGGGAATCGCCTCTTCAAGTTGGTGCGCGATCGACGAAACATACGCCGTGCAATACCACACGTCGTACTCTTCCGCCGTCAGCGCGTCGCGGTTCGCGCGCGCCCGTTGCGACAAACGGTTCTCCGGCACGGTCATCGCCGAGACGCGCACCGCCTGGATTTTGCCGGCCAACCCCAGCAGGCTTTGCGCCAGCTTCAGCGGCATGACCAATTGATTGTCCTCGTCGCCGCCGCTCTCCAGAATGCCGCTGATGGTGACCGGTTGCGTCCGGTTCAGCGTCAGCGTCTGGCCCGCCCGCCAGTGCATTTTCGCCGCCAGCGTCGCGCCGGCCAGCGCCTCGTTTTTTTCATCGTCCGGCCAGGCGCCGCGCACTTGCCAATACGGCGCGATGACCTGTTGCCCGGTGCGAAAATCGGCCTCGCCCTCGACCGGCAGCGACTGGTGAAAGAACGTGCCGAGAATCCGTATCTTCGCACCGTCAGCGTCCGCCTGGCCCGCCAGCAGCGGCGCGAAGCCGACAATGTTGTGCCGCCAGAAAATGCTTTTGAGCTGCGGCAAATCGCGCTCGCTCAAAAAAACGCGCCCCGCCGACAGCGCGCCCGGTTCCGCGAACAACCGCGGCAACACCGCCTCCTCGGTCGGCTCCATCAGGATGTTAGCGCCGTAGGATTTCAATTCCTTCGCCATCTTGTCGCCGATGCCGATCGACACCGACAGCAGCGCCGACACCAGCGCCGCCGCGAGGAACACGGTGGCGACCACCAGACCCTTGCGGCGCGGGTTGCGCCGCCACGATTGGATTATAAGCCGCGACAACATGGTTTGGCGTTCTTGATGTAATGCCCGGGATTGGCGCGGAAGGCTTGGTAAGTTTCCTCGCTGGCAAAGAAATAGACTTTGTCCTGATACGTGTAAGTCTGCACCGCCTCGCTGGTCTTCAGTCGCCGGGCGCTGACGATGTCGGTGACCTCGCGGGCCTCGACGGTGGTGAAATAACGGGCGCCTTCCTCCAGCGCGGCGCGCGGGATGATGATGGCGTCGTGCGCCAGCCGCCAGCCGTTCAGCGGAATCGGATTGCAACCGCCGGGATTGCCGATGCTGGGCGGATACAGGCGCACCCCGCAGGCGATGCAGACCACTTGGTCGTCGTGTTGCGCGTAACCCATGTCGCCGCAAAGCATACAGGCGTCGAACACCACGGTCGGGCTTGGCGTGCCGGCAAAACGGTTGATGACAAAAAAGCGCACCACCTTGCCGTCGTCCGCCACCCAGTCGAAACAGCGCAACTTGCCATCGATGAGCACCGCCACGGGATACGGCAGCTTGATTTCGCCGTTGGCGTCCAACTCGAGCCGCTGCGCGACGGAACCCTTGAGCGGTCGCGCCGCAACCTGATACCAATAGGCATCGACCCCCGCCGCCAATAACAACACCAGCAGCGTCGTCACGACCAGCCGGCGAATATTGCGCAAGGCGGCCAGCCGTTGCCGCCGCTCGATGGCGTCGCTTGCCTGCCGGGCGAGTTGTCGCAGCGGGCGGAATTTTCGCCACCAGGCCAGCAACGCCATGACCGCCACCAGCGTCAGCGCGACGACGGTTCCCGCCCACGGAAAATTCGTCAACAACGCCACCATCTTCAGGCGGCCTGGCGTCAACTCGAGCAGTTCCTGCTTCATCAGCGCCAGCAACATATTGCCGCCCGGCGGCAACCCGGCCAGCAGCGCCAGCAATGCCAGCAACCACCAGCGCGCGCGCGGCAGCAATTGGCCAAGCAGCCGGAGTTGACAGGCCAGAGTCACCAGCAGCGCCAGGGCCGCGAGCATCGCCGCGACGCTTAACAACAATTCGGTGTTCACCACGCGGGACGCCGCCAGTAATTTCAAATTCGGATCATGCCCCCAGACGAACGCCGCGCCCAGCGTCAGCGCCCCGCTCAACACCAGGCCGAGCCAGCGGGCGGCAGCGCATTGTAACAACAAAAACAACCACACCAGTTGGCACTGCAACAGGCTTGACCACCACAACACCGCGGCGCTGGCATTGTCAAACCAACGCGCCAGCAGTAGCCCGGCGATGAAAGCCCCGGTCAGTGTCAGCGCCAGTTGGCGCAGCGTCGGCGCGGGCCGCCGCAACCAGTTCAGTCCGACCAGCAACGCCGCCGGCAGGCACGCATCAAGAATCGAGGCGAAAAAGTAACTCATAATTGCCACCACAGGAACCAACACCGCCAAGCGACGCGGTTCATTCAAAATCGCGCCAAATCTACCAGCAATACGGCGATAGGCAACTCAATCCCTCGACCGCAAAACTTAACCGCGGAGGCGCGGAGACGCGGAGTTTTTTTTCACCACTAAGGCACAAAGGCTGTTTTTTTAAACAAACCTTCGTGCCTTCGTGTCTTTGTGGTTCAAGTTTTTTTAGAACTGATGACGATAACCTGCTGTTAGGCCCCACGGCTTGTCGTACTTGTCGCCGAAGGAGGCTTCGTAGTCCAAGTGGAGCTGATTGTTAGCGTCGAGTTGCCAGATAAGGCCGCCGCCTAACTCGGCTCTGGCACCGTCAGTGTTGGCGCGGGTGCGTTGGTAGCCGTTCCTGATGGTGCCGCCGCTGCTGATGGTTTCGACGCCGCTGATCTTCACGTAAGGCTGGAGTGCGCCGCTGTTGGTGAGGTTGATGGTTCTCCCGAAGAGGCTGCCGATGCGGAGTTGCAGGGCGTCGAGGTCGCTGGCAGTGATGCTCATGGGGCCGGCGGTGTAGTTCTCGGCGAGGATGTGGAGGTAGTTTACTTGGAACTGGGGTTCAATGAACCAATTATCGGTGAAGGTGAACTTCTTGCCGAGTTCGAGGCTGCCGCCGATGTTTACGTCGCTGTAGTTGGCGGTGAGTTGAGTGCTGCCGTAGGGGGCTTTTAGGTTGTTGTCCACGCTGGCGGCTTTGAAAGTGACGTCGATGTAGAAGCCGCTGGAGTGTAACCACGTGGCGTAGAGGCCGCCGTAGTAAGAGTTAATCTCACCGTCAGCGCCGGGGGTGCGGTAGTCGAGGTCGCTGCGGCCGTAGCCGGCGTAGAGGCCCAGATATAGGTCATGGTCAGCGTTGAGGGTGAATTTGTGGTCGGTGCCGAGATCGACGCCGTAGATGAGTTGTTCGTAGGCTTTGCCCGATACTTGGCTACCGATGTTTAGCTGTTGGCCGTAGCTTCTGAGCCAGAGGTTGTCGATGAGGCTATGGTATGGAACGCGGACATCCTTGTCCGCTTGCGGGCGGGACGCCCGCGCTCCATAGCGCAGGTCGCCCATACGCTTTAACAGGCTGTTTTGCTGCGCGAACCACATGCTTTGTTGGACGGCGATGGCGCTGTTCAAGACGGAGCCGGCGGGGCTGAGGCTTTCTTCCTTGATGCTGATGGTGCCGTCGGGGTTGGGGGTGACCTCCAGTTCTTCCAAACCCCAGTCGATGGGATCCCAGGTCCAGTCGTTGGTGCCGTCGCCTTTCACCACGTCGGGCAGGATTTGATTCGGGTCGGCATTGCCGTCGCCGGTGGTGTTGATGTGGATGGTGCCGCCGCCGTCAGCGGTGCCGGTGATGGTGATGGAGCCGCCGGTGCCGCTGTTGTCGTTGAGGTCGATGGTGATGGTGCCGTCGTTGGTGAGGTGGTCAACGGTGACTTGGTGGTCGCCGACGATGAGGGTGCCGCTGTTGTCGCCGGTGTTGAGGTGGGAATCGTCGGTGATGGTCCACTCGCTGCCGGGGCCGAGGTTGAGGTCGCCGCCGTTGAAGCTGCCCTGGCCGGTGGCGCCGTCGTCGAGGGTGACGGTGACGGCGCTGC
>JAISBF010000169.1 GCA_031266335.1 Verrucomicrobiales bacterium | reverse complement strand
AGTTGAATCCGCAAGGCGCGCAGGGCGGTGATGATTTTTTCTGCCTCAATGATGGCTTGGTTCAACTGGCCGTAGGCGGCGGTGGTTTCTTGAATATTGGCGATGTCGGCGTCGGCGAGACCGGGGTCGGTTTTGGTTTGGACGTTGATCAGGTCGCCGCTGTATTGGCTGAAGAAGTCAAAGATGCCATCCCAGGTCTTGTGGATGTATTTTTTGACGCTGACGGTTAGGTAACTGGTGTTTTTTTTCATGATGTTTATGGGTTAGGGGTTGGTTTGTATCCCGTTAGAGGCGACTCCAAGGGTTTTAGAGGTGCTTCTAAGGACGTTAGAGGCGGCTCTAAAGGTTTTAGAGTCGCTTCTAAAGACGTTAGAGACGGCTCTAAGGGTTTTAGAGACGACTCTAAAGACGTTAGAGGCAGCTCTAAAGGTTTTAGAAACGCTGCTAAAGACCTTAGAGGCGGCTCTAAAAGTTTTAGAGACACCGCTAAAGGCGTTAGAGCCGGCTCTAAGGGTTTTAGAACTGCCGCTAAAGGTGCCGAATGAGACCCCGACAGGCTGGTGTCCGCAGATCGCCGGATGGGGAATGAAACTGGTAAAATCTGGCCGGAAAATTAGAGAATCGGGGCGGTAGTCATAATGAGCGCGTGAGCGCGTGAGCGCGTGAGCGCGATTCACTTGGTTTATGACTTAACTTGTTCATCTTCAGCGGGTTTTGGTAACTCGGTTGGACGATTTGACGATGGGATGATATGGAATCTGGTTGTTTTGCGCAAGGGTTTTTTTCGTTTTTTTTAACCACAAGAGTCAGGCGGCAATTACACGCCGCCTCAAGCTCCGAACGAAGTGAAGCAAATGGACACGGATAAACACAGATTATTTATTTTGTTTTTTATCCGTGTGCATCGGTGTTCATCCGTGGTTAAATTCGTTGACGGTGAATCAGCGGGACGAAAGAATGCAATGGCTATGGCAGAGACTTTCTTCAGCAATTTGAAGTGTCGCGAGTGCGGCGCGCTTTATCCGAAAAAGGCGACGCATGTTTGCGAGTTTGATTTCGGGCCGCTCGAGGCGGACTATGATTACGCGAAAATTCGCGCCGCGATTTCGCGGGAAAAAATCCGGTCGCGGCCGCTGACGATGTGGCGTTACCGCGAGTTGTTGCCGATTGACGGCGAGCCGACGGTCGGCCTACAGGTGGGATTCACGCCGCTGGTGAAGGCGGAGCGCCTGGCGCGGGCGCTCGGGGTGCGCGAGTTGTATCTCAAGAACGACGCGGTGAATTATCCGACACTGTCGTTCAAGGACCGCGTGGTGGCGGTGGCGCTGACGCGGGCGCGGGAACTGGGGTTCAACATTGTCGCCTGCGCCTCGACCGGCAATCTGGCCAATTCGGTGGCCGCGAACGCCGCCGCGGCCGGTCTGGAGAGCTATGTGTTGATCCCGTATGATTTGGAGCGCGGCAAGGTGCTCAATTCGCTGGTGTATGGCACGAAGGTGATCGGCATTGAGGGGCCTTACGATCAGGTCAACCGGCTGTGCTCGGAAATCGCCGGCAAGTACGGCTGGGGGTTTGTGAATGTGAATTTGCGGCCTTATTACGCCGAGGGGTCGAAGACGCTGGGATTTGAAATCATCGAGCAACTGGACTGGCGGATTCCGGCGCACACGGTCATCCCGATGGCCAGCGGTTCCCTGCTGACCAAAATCGCCAAGGCGTACCAGGAAGCGGTCAAGGTCGGGTTGGTCAATGCATCGCCATTCAGGATTTACGGCGCGCAGGCGCGCGGTTGCAACCCGATCACCGCGGCGCAACAGGCCGGCACGGATTTGATCAGGCCGGTGCCGAAGCCGGACACCATCGCCAAGTCGCTGGCCATCGGCACGCCGGCCGACGGGTATTACGCGGTGAACGTGATGCGACAGACCGGCGGCGCGGCGGCGGACGCGACGGACGCGGAAATCATCGAGGCGATCAAGTTGCTGGCCGAGACCGAGGGCATCTTCGCGGAAACCGCCGGCGGGGTGACGCTGGCCTGCGCGAAGAAGCTGATCGACAGCGGCAGGATTCCGCGCGATGAGCGGGTGGTGATTTGCATCACCGGCAACGGGTTAAAAACGGCGGAAGCGCTGGACGGTCAGCTGACCGAGCCGGCGCGCATCAAGCCCAGCCTGCGCGAGTTTGACGCGCTGATAGTGAAACATGAACCGCAGAGACGCGGAGAAAAAAACAGTTTAATGGAGTACCGCCAACGCGGGAACGGGATTTTGGAAACTCCGTGTCTCCGCGCCTCCGCGGTGAATAAAAGTTATGGCAATCGAAGTAAGCATACCGACCCCGTTGCGGGGGCTAACCAACAACCAGGACACGGTCAGCGTCGAGGGGGCGACGGTCGCGGCGCTGATTGACGACCTGGAGAAAAAATATCCAGGCATCAAAACGCGCCTGGTGGACGACGCGGGCAAGCTGCGCCGGTTCGTGAATATTTACGTGAACGGCGAGGATGTGCGCTTTTTGCAGGAGCAGGCGACGCCGCTGGCCGCTGACGTTGAAGTTAGCATTGTGCCCGCCATCGCCGGCGGGTAATATCCCGGCATGGCAAAGTGCAAAGGCAGATATTGGCTCAATTTCACCGGGCCGACGGCGACCGAGCCGCTGATTTACCAGCTGAGCAAAAAATTCGACGTGGTGTTCAACATCCGCCAGGCCACCATCAGCGACACCATGGGCTTGATGGGCGTGGAGTTTGAGGCTGACCGCGAGGTGTTGCAAGCGGCCATCGCCTGGCTGGAGACGCAGGGCGTGAAAGTCAAGCCGGTCGAGCTTAATACCATCGAAGGCTAGGGCAGCGCCGGCATTCGACAGGCGGCGGCGGCTGTGGTAGCCTTTGGCGTTTATGAGTTACTGGTTGTTGCTGGTGCTGGCTGGCTTGTTCGAAGTCGGGTTCACGACGTGCTTGAAAATGTCGGACGGATTCACCCGCCTGTGGCCGAGCGCGGCGTTTTGCGTGTGCGCGCTGGCCAGCTTCGGATTGTTGACGCTGTCGTTGAAAGGCGTGCCGCTGGGCACGGCTTACGCGGTGTGGACGGGCATCGGCGCGGTCGGCACGGCGCTGGTCGGCGTGTGGTTGTTCAAGGATCCGTCCACCACGCTGCGGCTGGTGTTTTTGTTCGGCATCATCGGTTGCATCATCGGGCTGAAGTTCGTCGCGCCGGAGGGTTAGCGCCTGGTCGATTCACTGCGAAGACGCCACACGGTCCAAGTTTGAAAGTTTGTCAAGTCACGCGGTACCGCGCCAACTGATAAAACTCAATAAACCTAAAAAACTTAAGCCCCTTCACGGAGGGAGTTAACTCACCAGCCTTCGGTGATTTGATGGATGATGTTTTGCGCCAATTTGATGCCGGCCAGAGGCATGGCCTGGCGCTCGGCTTCGATATTGTCGCCGCCCTGGCGGAAATTCGGCACGTAATAGTCGGTGGAGCCGTGAAATTCCAGGTCCTTGAAAATCTCCTTGCCGGTCAGGTTGTTGGTCAGCGTGGCCCGTGCCGTCAAGGTGCCGCGGAATTGGGTGGTCTGGGTGGTGTTGTCGGGATTTTGATTCACCGAGCTGCGCTCGAATTTCACCACCGTCACCCGCAAGGTGGCCTCGGACTCGCCGGCCCGGCCGGTTTGGTAAGTGCCGTCGTTGTCGAACTCGTGAATGAGCGCGTTGGTAACCAGCGATTGCAGGTACGGCGTGAAGGTTTCATTCTGTACCATCGGCACCCAGATATTCCTGACCCCTTTCATTTCCCCGGTGGGAATGTTGCCCAATTGATAACCGGCGCAACCGGTCAACAATGCCAGCCAGGCCAGCCATGCGCCACGCAAGAGTAATTTCATAAAACGGGAGGATGATTCGGGGTTCCTTGGTTCGCGTCAACCGGCGGTTGCCGGTCACGGTCAGCGGCCGGCGGGGGCGCGGCGGTCGCCTGGGAATTCTCGGTCAGGCCCGGCGCGGCCGGCTGTTTGAACCCGGGCGACTGGCCGCTTTGAATATTCTTGATGGTCTCGATTTGTGCCTTGGCCTGCGCCGCCAGCGCGGTGTTCGGCCCCTGTTGAATCACGTCGTTGAAATAAATAATCGCCGCCTGGTAATTTTTTTGCTTGGTGTAAAACAGGGCGATATTATAGGCCCCCTGCACCCGGCGGGAGTCCAGCTCGTTAATGTAAACGCGCGCCTGGTCCGCTTTCTCACTGCGCGGGAAGCGCGTCAAAAAATCCTGAAACGCGTCAATGGACTTTTGCGCCGAACTTTGGTCGTAGTCCGGCTGGCTGGAAGCCTGGTACCAGGCGTAGCCAATCTGGTATTGCGCCGCCGGGGCCAGGTCGTTGCCGGGATATTTGTCCAGCAGCTTGTTATAGGCCGCGATGGCATCGGACCACTGCCGTTGCTTTTCGCGGGCCAGGCCGATTTTGAAATACGCCTGCGGGGCGTAAACGCCGTAAGGCGCGTTTTTGATGACGGTGTTAAAAACCTCCACGGCCTTGTCCATGGACGGCAGCAGGGGGATTTTCCACAACCGCTGCGGCTCACCGCTCAGGAACAAATTGCCGATGGCAAACTCGCGCTCGATGGACAAATCAAAAAACTGGCTGGCCGGGTATTTTTCCACCACTTTCTGGTAAGCCTTGTAGGCGTTCCCGAATTCCCCGCGCTGTTCCAGCATGAAGCCGATCTTGAATTGCGCCTCGCCGGCCGAGGTTGACAACGGCCAGCGCCGCACAATGCCGCGATATGCGTCCAGGGCGCTTTTGTAATCCTCCTTGGCCTCCAGGTTGCGCGCCAGTTGCAGCGCCGCCTTCGCATCGCTCGCCGCCAGGGATTCGCCGCTGCTTTCGTTGGTCCAGCCCTCGCCCGGACGCCAAACCAAGGCCGCCTGGGTCAGGTCGGTCAACACCAGGCAGCACGCCAGCGCGCCAATGTGGATTTTATTCATGCGGTGCCATGTTAAAGCAGAAGCGGTATTGGTCAAGGACGTAACACCCCCGTGCGGGGTGGTAATTTGAAGAGGTTAACGCAAAGGTGGCTGCCGGGGGGAAAAATGCAGGTAGATGTTGTACAGCGTGAAGCCGCAGGGAAAGGCGTTCATGATGATGCCGACCGAGTCGTTTTTGCCCCAGATGAAATACGCCAGCGCGCAGGCGCTGCCGATGAAGCTCATGTACCAAAAAACTATCGGCAGCACCGGTTTCCTGGCCAAGTGCGAACTCAGTGCCTGCACCGCCCAGCGGCCGCCGAACATCAGCGCGCCGGTCCAGCCGATGATTTTCCAGGCGGTGAAGGCAATAGTCAGGTTCGCGTGAATCCCCAGCCAATGCAGGTCAAGGTTGAACGGCAGCGTGAACAAGGTGTTATTCATAATGATAAGGATCTTTCTGCCAGTGTATCTGGCGGCGCAACAACCAGCCGACACCGAACAAGTCGTACAGCCCGCGCCATGCCCGCCCGCTGACGGTGTATTTCGACACGCCGCGCTGCCGTTCCCGATGATTGACCGGCACTTCGCAAATTTTCAGGCCCGCCGCCGCTGACAGTGCGGCCAGGTAGCGGTGCAGCCCGTTGAACGGCACAAGGTGCCTGATATGTTCGCGGCGGATGGCTTTCAGCGTGCAACCGGTGTCGCGGATGGGGTCGGGCAGCGCGAGGCGGCGGCAGCCGTTGCCGATGCGCGAGGCGACGCGGCGCCACCAGGTGTCCCGCCGCGCGGCCCGGTAGCCGCAGACCAGGTCGTACTCGCCGATGTTCGCCAGCAATTTGTCAATGTCGCGCGGATCGTTTTGGCCGTCGCCGTCCAGCATCACGCACACGTCACCGGCAGCGGCGCGCAGGCCGTGGTACAGCGCGGCGCTTTGCCCCAGGTTCCGGCCGTTGGACAGATAGCGCACCCCGCTGACGCTGCGGATCTGGGCGGCGGTGCCGTCGGTGCTGCCGTCGTCCACCGCGATAATTTCAGCCGCCGGCTGGCATTCGCGCGTTTCCAGCAGCAAGGCCCGGACATTGTCCTCCTCGTTGTAAAAGGGGATGATGATGGAAACTTTCATTGTTCCGCCTCACGGTCAGCGGCCGGCTCGCGGTTGAGGTCCTCGCCGTCATAACCGCCGAAATGGCTGCACAGGTAAAAGGCGAACGGCTTGAGGTTGCGCCCGTGCCACACCGTGGACGCCACCTTGAGCAACTCCACCCGGCGGAATTCGCGCCGGAGCTGGCCGGGGATTTCCGCGCGCGGATTTTGCGCCACATAAATCGCCGATTCGTGGGAAAAACCGTCGCTGTAATCCGACCAGAACGAATACTGGTTCCGCACGCCCGCCGTGTTGACCAGGTAAGTTTGCGGCCGCAGCGGATGGTAAAACGACACCAGGCTGGCCGTGCCGTAATCGCTGGCGATGATGAACGACGCGCCGTGCTCCTTTTGCAAATCGTAAACCTGCTGGCCCAGGCCGGACCAGCCGCGCACGCGGTCAAGCGGGTCTTTCTTCAACGGCAGCGGCCACCAGGCGCCGAGATTGATTATCACGGTCATCGTCAGCGCCACCGCGACACTGACGATGACAAACCCCCGCGCCCAGCGGCGAGCGCACCATTCGCGCCACACCGCCGCGCCGAGGATGAACCCGCTGATGAAGCTCGGCACCACCCAATTCGCCTCCGCCGCCTTGTTCACGCTCAGCGCCGTGTAGAACAGCGTCAGCGGCCAGAACAGCGCGGTCAGAAACAACATTCGCGCGTCGCGCCGGCACCGCCACAGGCCCGCCACCGCGGCGCTGACCGTGGCCAGCAACAGCAGCGGCGAATAGGCGGCGCACAATACTTCCGCGAACTTGCGCAACTCGCGCGGGGAAAACCGCCAGCCGCTGCCGCTGTCCAGCGCGCCGCGCTGCAACAAATGCCGCACGGTAATCCAGTCGTTCTGCCAGTTCCAAAGGACCACCGGCGTCAGGCAGACGAGCGCCACCAGCGTCATCAGCCAGAAATTTTTGCCCCGCAGCCGCTGCCGGTGAGCCGGCGAGCACGCGCAGAACAGCGCGAAGCACGCCAACTCCGCGATGTTGGTGTATTTCGCCAGCATTCCCAGCCCGACCAGCAGCCCGCTCAACAGCCACCAGCCGCTGCCGGCGGCGTCCTTCGCCCGCCAGAACGCCAGCGCCGCTGCGGCCCAGCAAAACACGCTGATGGGGTCAATGGTCATCAGCACGCTGCCGATGGCGAACAGCGGCGTGACCAGCGCCACCAGCAGCGCGCAGAAACCGATTTGCCCGTCGAATAATTTGCGCCCCAGGCGGTACAGGCAGTACGCGGTGCCCGCTGACAGTGCGACGGAAAAAAATCTGATGCCGAACACCGTGTCGCCAAACAATTGCGTGCCGAGCCAGATGACGCAGGCCACACCCGGCCCCTTGCTGTAATAGCTCCAGTCCAGGTGCTTGGACCACAGGAAATAATACGACTCGTCGGCGATCAACTCCAGTTGCGAGACATACCACAGCCGGTACAACGTCACCAGCGCGATCACCGTCAGCGCCGCGCGATGCCACGGCACCGACCAGCCGCCGGGCAGCCGTAATTCAACGGGCGCGCCGGCTCGCGAGTAAAGTGGGGTGCTTGTCATATAACTTGGGCGCCAACCGCCGACCATAGTTCTGCCAGATTTTATCGGCCAGGCAACAAATTAGCAACGTGTAAGCCGCGCCCAGCAACAATCCCGCCACGGTGTCCGCGGGAAAATGGTCGCCGGTGTACACCCGCGAGCACATCATCAGCAGCGGCCAGCCCAGCAGCCACCACCAGCGGCGCCAGCCGTACACCAGCAGCCACGCCAGCACCAGCGTCACATTGTTCGCCACATGCGCGGACGGCATACTGTTGGCCTTGCCCTGGCGGTTGGACACCATCAGCGCCACCGCGCCGGACGGTTGCCAACTCACCCGCCGCACCTCCGTCAGCGCCTGATACGGCCGCGGGCGGGCGACGGCATGTTTCACCGGATTGATAATCAGCGGGTCGCCAATCGCCACGCACAGCGACGCCAGCAATACCAGCACCCGCCCGTTAAAGCCGCCCCGCCACAGCAACACCACCATCAGCGCCAACAACAGCCATTTCATCACCCCGGCAGCGCCGATCAACGGCATGAGCCAGTCAAACACCGGGTTGACCCCGTGTGTGTTAATCTCGCGAAACAGCCATACATCCCCTGTTGCAATCCAGTCCGTCACCGTCAGTCCATCATTCAACATTTCCGCCGCGCTGTCACCTCGATTTCCGGCGCCGGATTCAGCGCGCCGCCGCGCCGGGTTGACGCGGTTGAGCAAATTTTGTTTTTTCGCTGAAAAAGTGCTTGCTTCTTTTCGGATTTCCATCATTAATACCACTTTATGACTTTGGGAAATTGCGTTACGCCAACGATTCCGTCGAATCAGTGCTGATTTGCTATGTCCAGCCGCATTTTCCGTTCCCGTGCCACCGGCAGTTTTTCAACCATCAAAAAGGAGAGTAGTTATACACCCGTTCCAACTCAGAATTAACAACCGCATCCGCGCCCGCGAAGTCCTGGTCATCGGTGCGGATGGTCATTCCCTCGGCGTGCTGGATGTACACCAAGCCCTGCAGGAGGCGCGCCGGCACAACCTGGACCTGGTCGAGGTCAGTCCCAAGTCGCGGCCGCCGGTTTGCAAAATCCTTGATTACGGCAAGTTCCGCTACGAACTGGCCAAAAAGGACAAGGAAGCGCGCAAGCAGAATTCCGCCGCGAAGGTCAAGGAGTTGAAATTCCACGTCAACATCGAGGAGCACGATTACGCGACCAAGCTCCGCAACGCCGAGCAATTCCTGTTCAAGGGCATGAAGGCGAAAATGATGCTGATCTTCCGCGGGCGCGAAATGCAGCACCAGGAACTCGGCCGGGAACTGGTCGCCCGCATCCGCAAGGACCTGGAACACGTGGGCAGCGCCGACGCCGAGCCGAAATTAGTTGGCAGAAACATTAATTTGATGTTAACTCCTCTGCCGATCCGCAAGCGGGTCAGGAAATTTACCAAGGAAACCGACGAGGAATTTGCCGACGATAGCGACCAGCCCGACGCTGACGATCACGACGCAAGCCAGCAGGAATAACCGCAACCGAACAGAGAATTTTATGCAAAAGCAAAGCTCAGCCAAAACCAAGAAGGCCGTCGCCAAGCGTTTTAAATTGACCGCCGGCGGCAAACTCAAACGCGCCAGGGCCGGCAAACGCCACCTGGCCGCCGCCAAGAACCGCAAACGCAAGCGCCAGCTGTCAGCCCCCGGGCTGATTTCCGATGCCGACATCAAGCGCATGAAAGTCTGCTTGCCTTTCGGTTGAAAATCCCTTTAATTACCCGTCCACAAAATATCAAAGTCAGGATTTAAAGGAACATTTATGCCCAGAGTTACCAATGCCCCGGCCTCACGCGAGCGCCGCAAACGCGTGGTCAAAGCCGCCAAAGGCTACCGCGGCAACCGCGGCAAGCTGTACCGCTACGCCGCCGACGCCACGCGCAAAGCCAAGCAGTACGCTTATCGTGACCGCAAGACGCGCAAGCGTAATTTGCGCGCGCTGTGGATTGTCCGCATCAACGCCGCGTTGAAGGAATTTGACCTGACCTACAGCAAGTTCATCGCCGGCCTCGCCAAGGCGAAAATCGAGGTGGACCGCAAGATTCTCGCCGACCTCGCCGTCAGCGAGCCGGGCGCCTTCGCGCAAGTGGTGAAACTGGTCAAGGCGTAAGCCCCCGCCAACCGCAACTTTAAAACGCCGCCGACGCTCACCGTCAGCGGCGTTTTTAATTGAGCTTGGCCTGGCCGACGATTCATGCCACACTGCCGGTCAGCGATGAAACGGCTCGGCATAGCAGTCCTGTGGTTGTCAAGTTTGCCGCTGACGGTGACGGCACAGGAGAAGGAGGTATCGGAGTCACTGTCGGATGACTCCAGAATGATGCGGCAAATGCGGGCGGCCATGACGGGCACAGCCAGAAACTTTGCCTATAAGGGCTTTGACACCAAAGTTTTTAACACCAGGGTTCTCAATGAAAAAGACTCCGGCTTGATGCGCAACGCGAATAATTTTTCCTTCCCCAGCAATTCCTCCGCCAAACGATACCAGACCGGTTCGTTCAACGGTTTCGCGCGTGAGTTTGCCACGGCGGAAAACAGGAAGTTCGCGACCGGCCAGACGTTTGATGTGGACCAGCAAAGGGTTGCCGGCAAAATCCTGACGCTTAACGTCGATCGGGACAGTGAAAAACCGTTTACGGCGGAAAATTGGCATAAGCAGTCCGCTTTTTCCGGCAAGTTATATCGGGGCAAGGAAATAACGGAGTTGGGAGAGTTCACCGGCACGCTGGTATTGAGCAACAAGGATGACCTGCAATGGCAGCAACCATCGCTTAGCTCGGCCCAGATCAAGGAAATCCTGAACAAAAACAAATAGCAGCCGCCGCTGACGATGTTAAACCACAAGAGTCAGGCGGCAATTACCCGCCGCCTCAAATTCCGAACGAAGTGAAGCAAATGAACACTGATGCACACGGATAAAAAAGCAATCCGTGTTCATCAGTGTCCATCGGTGGTTTAAAAAAACGAAAAAAACCTTGCGCAAAACAGACAAATTCCATATCGTCAAATCAGCGTTATCGAAACCCGCTGAAGATGAGCAAGATAAGTCATAACGTAAGTGTAGCCGCGCTCACGCGCTCACGCGCTCACGCGCTCAAAGCATGACTTCTGCCCCGACTCTCTAATTTCCCCGCAGAGTTTTACCCATCCCGTTCCCCATCTGGCAGGACATCATCCGCCAGCTTCTCCCGAACGTCCATTTAATGGCCGCAAGAGAATGCAGAGAATACAAAGAGAAACTTTTTTGAAAATCTCTGCGTTCCTTGCGTCCTTTCGCGGCCAGCAAACCCAACCTATTGCTTTAACCAACAGAAACCAACCGAAACCACCAACATGAACCCCAAACTAACACTCCTCATCCTCAGCGTCCTCAGCGCCTCCGCGTTGAATGTCTTCGCGGCAAACAAAGTCGTCACGGCCGGACAAGATGTCATTGAAACAGACCAGACCTACGCCGCCGTCACCGGCTACTCCGCGCTGACCGTCAATGGCGGCACCTACACCGGCACCAACATCGCCCTGTCCTCGACAGTTGCCGGTCGGTACGGTGCCTATATCTACGGCCAAGGCGCGCTCACCCTGACCGGCGGCACCGTTACCGGCAATAGTGACGCGGGCACGGTTTACGGTGTTGATGTAATCAACACTTCAGTGGCCAGATTGGAAAATGTCAGCATCGACATCAGCGGCAGCGGAAACACTTACGGGGTAATAGCAACGTATTCATCAACCGTATCCGTCAAGGGTGGTTCCATCACCCTCGGCGGCTTAGGCGGCTCCTATGGTCCCAGGGGTTTGATGGCACTCTATGGCGCGCAGATCCATGCCGAGGATTTGCTCGTCACGATTAATGGCAGGGGCACCAGCATCATATCGGAAAGAAGTGGCTCATTGATTACACTGAAGAATGTGACGGTCAACAGCCTGGGCACCGGGCTGTCCGTACAGTACAACGCCAGCCTCATTGCCAACCAAGTTACCGTGACGAGTGAATTGACGGGGCTGAGGGTTAATCGCGGCGGCACGCTCATTCTGAATGATAGCTTGGTGACCATGACCGGCGAAAACGCGGTAGCGGTGATCGCTGGCGACTCGCAAAACAATTTGATTGTCAACGGCGGCACTCTGGCTGGCGGTGCGGGATTGTTGCATATTGATAGCAATGCCGACAGCGTCAATCAAGTGACCTTGAACAACGTGGATACCACCGGTGTGACCGGCGATAACAGCATTAATGTTGCTGACACCGATCTGAGCACCACCACCGTAACCATCAACGGTGGCACCGGCGGCCTCAACGGCGACGTCACCAACCCCGGCAGCGGGGCGCTGACTGTGAACCTCAACGACAGCAGTCTGACCGGCGACATCATCAACACTGGCGACGGCACACTAACCATCATCCTTGATAACGACTCAGTCGGCACCGGCGGCTACCACGGCGGCAACCTCATCACCGGCAGCGACAGCACCTGGACCTTCAACAAAAACAGCCACGGCAACTACGGCCAAAACGACGGCGTATGGAACCTCGGCGATTATGAAGTCATCTTCGACAACCTGACCCACACCGGCACCATCAACATCAGCGTCAACAGCGACACCGGCGCAGGCGGTTTCATTGCCGTGACCGGCACCGCTGACGGTGAAGGAAAAGTCCACATCGACACCACCGGCAACGGCCAACTCAATCCCAATGACGTGTTGCCCGGCATCGTCAGCGGCGACGGCACCGAGAACTGGCAATGGGACCCCATCGACTGGGGCATCGACACCATCATCAAAGACGGCGACCACTTCATCAAAAGCGGCGTCAGCCCCGCCGGCGCAGTCCTCAACAGCAGCGTGGCCATCCAACAAGCCATGTGGTTCGCCCAGCAAAACAGTTTACTCAAGCGTATGGGCGAACTGCGCTATGGAGCGCGGGCGTCCCGCCCGCTGGCGGGCGAGACGCCCGCGTTCCATAACCTCATCGACAACCTCTGGCTCAGAAGCTATGGCCAACAACTTAATGTCGGCAGCCAAGTCGCCGGCAAAGCCTACGAACAATTCATCTACGGCGTCGATCTCGGCACTGACCATAAGTTCACTATCAACGCTGATAGTGACTTGTATCTTGGAGTGTATGCTGGCTACGGTCGCAGTGATATAGATTACCGCACCCCCGGCACTGATGGTGAACTCAACAGCTATTACGGCGGCCTCTACGCTACTTGGCT
>JAISBF010000017.1 GCA_031266335.1 Verrucomicrobiales bacterium | reverse complement strand
CTGCCGGTGTCAACGGTGACGTTGCCGCTGTTGGCCAGTGCGTTGAAGTCGGAGTCCTGGTTAATGGTGACGTTGCCGCCGGTGTTGACGGTGACGGTTACTTGCTCGCCGTTGAGGGCGCCGGTTAAGGTGCCGCCGTCATCGACCGTCACGGCCAAAGTGCTGTTGTCGCTGCCGGTGAGGTCGCCGATGATTGCGCCGCCGGCGCTAACATTGACGGTGGTATTGTTGTCTTCACTGGTGGTGATATTGCCGGCTAGGGTGCCGCTGTCGCTGACGGTTATGTCTAGCGTGCTGCTGCCGGTGCCGGTGATATTGCCGCTGACGGTGCCGTTTTCGCTGAGGTCGAGGGTCAGGTCGCTGTTGCCGCTGGCGGTGAAGTCGCCGGTAATGGTGCCGCCGTCGCTGATGGTGACGGTGGTGATGGTGTCATCGCTGGTGGTGAGGTTGCCGGCCAGGGTGCTGTTGTCGCTGATGGTTATGTCCAGCGTGCTGCTGCCGCTGCCGGTGATATTGCCGATGACGGTGCTGTCCTCGCTGATGCCGAGGGTTAGGCTGCTGTTGTCGCTGGCGGTGAGATTGCCGGTGAGGGTGCCGTTGTCACTCACGGTCACGCCCAGGGTGCTGTTGCCAGTGCTGGTGAGGTCGCCGTTGATGATGCCGCTGTCGCTGATGGTGACGGTGGTGGTGTTATTGTCGCTGGTGGTGAGGTCGCCGGCGAGGGTGCCGTTGTCGTTGACGGTTATGGCCAGGGTGCTGCTGCCAGTGCCGATGAGGTCACCGGTGATGGTGCTGTGGTCGCTGACGGTTACCTCCAGTGTGCTGTTGTTGTTACCGGTGAGGGTGCCGGTCAAGGTGGTGTCGCTGCCGCTGAGGGTAAGGCCGATGGTGGACGTGGCGCTGCTGATGACATCGCCGGTGAGGATGGCGCCATTGCTGGCGGTGACGGTGAGGACGGTTTTATCAATCGTGATGATGTCACCGGTCAGGGTGCTGTCATCGAAGTTGATGGCGGCGGTGGCGCTGCCCGCGACGGTGACATCCCCGGCAATCGTCGAGTTTTCCGTAATCTGGAAATCAATCATGGTGGCGGTGTCCACCTCCACCAAGTTGCCGGCCGCGTCGGTGCCGGTGCGAATACTGCTCAACGCCAGTGCCGCCGTCTCGCCGGTCACGCTCGCGCCGCCTCCGATGGTGATGTCATAATCGCCCTGGACTAATTTCAGGTAGTCAACGCTTCTAGTCGTCGCCACCGACGGAGCGTTAATCGCAATGCCGATGGCCTGCTGCGCATTGATGGAACCACCGTTGACCACCAGTGTCGTCGTCGCGTCCGTCGTGCCAGTATAAAGCACGTTTACGCCGTTCGCCCCCATCCCGGTTGTTTCGATGGTCACATTATTTAAGTACATCGCGCCGCCCAAATCAGTGCTGCTGTTGAGGTAGCCACCATAGGCGTCTTGTCCCGAAGTTTTGACGGTTACGTTGGTCACCTCGACCAAACCACCCTCTAATGACTGCATACCCTGACCCTGACTGCCGCTGGTTTGAATGGAGCCGCCAGTCATCCGAATCGTGCCCACCGACCGCAGTCCGATTCCTTCGTCGCCCGAGGTTGAAATTGTTACGTCAGTCAAGAGCACCTCAGCGTCACCGGCTGCTTGTACCGCATAGCCGTAGCGAACGCCGTCAGTATGAATCATCACGTTAGTCGCACTCACCGTTGCAAAGGTGGCGGCGGAAATTCCCCACGCATTCGAACCGGATGCGTAGAGCATCCCGCCAACCAGGGACAGAGTCGAAGAAAACTCTGCTTGCAACGCGTGGCCCCTAAGTCCTTTGGTGGTAACATTCACCTCCTGTAAATCGGCGACGGAGGTGCCTGTAACATAGATGCCGTAGGCATAGCTGCCGCCGTTCGAACCATCAGTGGAGATCGAGCCGTCGGTCAAGGTCAGGGTGCCGCTTCTGTAAACATAAATGCCATATCTGCCGTTGCCGGTGCCGAAGGTGGAGCTGATGGTGATGCCGGTGCCGGTGTAGCTGCCGTGCACGCCGGCGGCGGAAGTGCCCAGCACCTCCAACGCGGCGCGCGCGGTGGAGGTGGCGGAATAAGTCGCCGCGCCCGGCTCGACGTAGGCAGTGCCGTTGACATACAGGCTTTGTTGCGCGAAGACATTCAACGCGGAGACGCTGAGGGCGCAGAGGAGGGTTAAGGTTAGTTTGCTTATTTTATTTATTATTGATGTTTTCATAAGAAATTTGGGTTAACGCGTTATCTGCCCGCGCTCCGTCATCCTGAGCGGAGCGCCGGAGGCGCGGAGTCGAAGGAGCGGTAAAGTATGGTTCAGTCGGTTGGGGGTAAGCGGGCCGCTGATGTTGGGCAAGCCGGTCCTTCGCCCTTCGACTAAGCTCAGGGTGACGCGCCGCTGCGCGGCTCCGCTCAGGATGACGGGGGTTAATGGCTGCACTGCCGGTGATGACGGGGTAGGACAAAGTTGTACCAAAATTATGCGCCGGACGGTTGATTGTCGCGGCGGGGTGTGATAGGGTGTTGGGCGTGACCGCTGCTGAATTAAAGTTGAAAGCCGAGAATTTTACCGCCGGGATGGATGACCGCGACTTGGCACAAATGGAGGAAATCCTCGACGACCTCCGTGCCGTGCGCGAGTGCGATGCCATTTCCGCGCAGCGTAATGAACTGGTGTCATGGGAGAAAGTCGAGGCGCGGTTGGGTAAGAAGTTCGGCATTAAATTCGCGTAGGCGCCAGTATGCCGGGGCAACGGTACACTATTCGGTTGGAACCCGCGGTTGAGCGTTTTTTGGCGCGTTTGCGTGATGCCAGGCTGGTCGAGCGTCTCGGTAATGCCATTCGTTCCTTGCGTGACCATCCGCGTCCCCATAATTGCAAACGGTTGCAAGGAACGTTGCCAGCGTTCCAAATTCCAAACTCCAAACTAACGCTAAAACACCCCGGCGCTGCGCGCCACCCCTCTACGAGCGGGGAATTAGCTCGCGCGGGAGCATGGTCAGCGAGGGCAGTCTCAGCGTCAGCAATTCCCCTTCCTCGCGGAAGGAACACGGAAGCGGCGTGTAATTGCCGCTTGAATATTCCCCTCTCGTAGAGGGGTGTCCGCGTCAGCGGACGGGGTGTTTCAGCGTTCATGGCTTAGTTCGCGCCCTCGGAGTGTTTGGCGGTGTAGGCTTTGGCGCCGATGACGATAATGTCGCCGGGGATGCCGACGGGGTCGCCTTTCAAATAGCCGATGAGCTGGACGTTCCAAATTTGCGAGTCGGTCTCCGGCAGCGGGTGCGGGTCGCGCCAAGGGCTGTGTAAAACGGTGTATTCTTTGTCGAAGGCGCCGGTACCGTGGTCTATTTTCGCGATGAAATATTCGAACTCGCCCTTGGTGAAGGTGACGGTGAGTTGGTTGTTTTCGATGAAGGCCCGGAACTCCGGTTTGCCGATGGTTTGGTGTTTGGGCAGGTTGTTCAGGCGCAGGGCGTCCTTGACGTCGCTGGTGCAGGCGGGACTTTTCAGGATTTGGTCGGCGAGGGCGATGGCGCAGGTCAGGGCGCCGCCGCTGCTGGTCTCGTTGTTGGCGAGGTTCAGCCGCGCGGTGAAGGGGCGGATGATGAGTTCGATGCCGGGCGGGTTCCAAGCGGCCTGGTTTTTGTTGGCGATGCGTTCGTGATAAACGTCGGCGGCGTTGGCGGCGTACTCGCGGGTGTGCTCATAGACGGCGGTGGTGTTGATGAGCTGCTGGTTTTGGGTGGCGCTGATGTTGAAGATGGCGGCGAAGCGGGGTAGTTCGGTTTTGAAGTTGACCAGCCAGTCGAAGGCGGGGGCCTCGGCGTAAGGCAAGTAGTTGCGAGTTAACGGTTTGATGAATTGGGTGGACATAATGTTATTCCTTTAGTTGGGGGTTAAACCGGGGTTTAGGCCGGTAAAAACGGGTTGGGGAAAGCCGTTCCTGGCGATAGGAAGGTCTTTCCTGACGATGAGAAAAGTTTTCCCGACGATGGGAAAGGCGTTCCTGACAATGAGAAAGACTTTCCCGATGATGAGAAAGGTTTTCCTGACGCCGGGAAAGGCTTTCCTGTTGGCAAGAAAGGCTTTCCTGGCGACGGGCAAGCCTTTCCTGATAGTGGGAAAGGTTTTCCTATTGGTGGATTCGGTCACCCCTTGGCGGGTATGGTTAACCGCATTGGGAATGAAGTGGATAAAAATCTGCCGGAAAATTAGCTCAAGCCGAGAGCGAGAGAGCGAGAGAGCGAGAGAGCGAGAGAGCGAGAGAGCGAGAGTACTCTACTCGCCCGTCGTTCGCGTTGTCAATCACCAATTGCATGAGGGGCAAACTAACGAGTTGTTGGAGAGTGTCAACAGGAAAATAAAATTTTTTTTATTTTTTTTGGTTGATTGAATTTTTCAACCATTCGCAAGCAACCGGTTTATAAAATCCCAGGGTGCATTGTGCCATTGGAACTTGGCGCCGCAAAACAAACTTGCGGCGCCGCCGGCAGCAAATTCAGCGCGCGCAATTCCGCCGCCAAGCGCGGCACGGCGGCTTGATAGTCAGCGGTCAGTTCGTAGCGGATGTACCGCGTCAGGTAACGCAATTCAAAATCGTTCCTGGCAATGCGCTGACGGTGCGCGAGGCCGCTGAGGGTGGCGGCGCGGAACGCGGCCAGGTCGGCCGCTGACATTGACGAGCGCGGCGGCACGGTCCACGCGGCGAAGATGAACGGCAGGCCGGTGTAGGCCTTCCACGCGGCGGCGAGGTCGAGCACCGGCGTGTCGGGCTGCGCGGCGCGAAAGTCAATCGCCTTCGTGCCGATGAGCACCTGGGCGTCGGCTGGCGCGCCGTGCGGGACGTACTCGACCCGCCGCTGATAGTGACGCGCCAAAATGATTTTGACCAGGTTAACCGACGTGCGCGAGGAGGAGTCCAGCGAGACGGTCTTAATCGCCGTCAGCGGCTTGGGCAAGGTCAGAATGACGCTGTACACCGCACCGTCAGCGCCGATGCCGGCGTCGAGCAAGCGCGCGCCCGGATGTTGCAACGCGGCGACGACGGGAATCAGCGCGATGTCAAACGCCCCGCGCGCATACTCCGCCGCCAGCGCCGCCGGCTCGAGCAAGCTGACCTTGGCCGGCAAGCCGTGCAGCAGCGGCCTGGCGTTCAAGTAAGACACCGCGCCGATGGCAAATTTTTCCAGCGTTTTCATCGCGTATTTTTTACCGGGAGCAATCCGCGGGCGCGCCATAGTCTCCCGGCAAATTAAAAATCAGTGAAACAAGCAACGCTAGGGCGCGCGGGATTTTTTACAAGGAGTTCATGGCGGCGCCGGAGAGTGTTAACGCGGTGGCGGGTTGAAAATTTTTTAATCCGCGGCTTACGCGGCTGGACACCGCTGATTGTTTGCAAGCAATTTAGCCGTGTTCATCAGTGTCCATCTGTGGTTAAAGTTAACCGTGCTTCCCAATTTGATTACGGCAATCCCCGGCCCGCGGTCGCGCGAGTTGGCGCGGCGGCTGGCGGCCAGCGAGTCGCGGAATATCACGTACCTGGCGGCGGATTTCCCGGTGTTTTGGGAGCGCACTGACGGTGCGAATGTCTGGGATGTTGACGGCAACCGGTTCCTCGATTTGACCTCGGCGTTCGGGGTGGCGACGGCGGGGTTCGGCGCGCACCGTCAGCGGCAGGTGTTCGCGGCGCAGGGCGCGACGCTGGCGCACGCGATGGGCGACGTGCATCCGACGGCGCTGAAGGTGGAGTTGTGCGAGCGGCTGGCGGCGGTGACGTTCGGGCGCTGGGGCGCCGGCGCGGGGAAGGTGCTGTTGGGCAATTCCGGGTTCGAGGCGGTGGAAGCGGCGCTGAAGACGGCGCTGCTGGCGACGGGACGGCGGCGGGTGCTGGCGTTTGAGGGCGCTTATCACGGGCTGGGGTTCGGGGCGCTGACGGTGAACGGCGGGGAGTTTTTCAAGTCGCCGTTCCGCGCACAGTTGGCGGACTTCGCGGATTTCGTGCCGTATCCGCGGACGGCGGCGGAGTTGGCCAAACTGGCGCCGCTGATGGCGGCCATCCTGTCGCGCGGCGAGACGGGGGCGGTGTTGGCGGAACCGGTGCTGGGGCGCGGCGGCGAGGTGGTGCCGCCGGACGGGTTTTTGCGCCTGTTGCGCCGTCTGGCCGACGCGCACGGGGCGCTGCTGGTGCTGGACGAGATTTACACGGGTTTTTTTCGCACCGGCAAAATGTTCGCGTGCGAGCACGAGGGCGTGACGCCGGATTTGATTTGCCTCGGCAAGGCGCTGACCGGCGCGTTCCCGCTGTCCGCGTGCGTCGGGCGCGCGGCGGTGATGGATGCGTGGCCGCGGTCGGCGGGCGAGGCGTTGCATACCAGCACGTTTCTGGGCAACCCGGTGGGTTGCGCGCTGGCGCTGGCGGCGCTGGATTTTTGGGGGCACGCTGACCGTGAGCGACAAATCGCCGCGCACGCGGCCGCGTGGCGCGCCGCGCTGGCGCCGTTGCGGTCACGGTCAGCGGTGGCGGCGGTGCGCGGGCGCGGCTTGTTGTGGGGCGTGGAATTGCGCGCGCCGGGCGCGGCGGGGCCGCTGATGGCGGACGGTTTGCAACGCGGCCTGATTTTGCTCGGCGCGGGCGCGGACGGCCGGGTGTTGTCCCTGGCGCCAAGCATGGCGCTGACGATGGCGGAAATTGAGTTTGCCGGGGAAGCTATCGGCGAGCTGGTTCGGGAACGCAAAACTCAAAGCTCAATACTCAAAACCACAACGGGTAAGCGCAAAACGAGTTGACGCCTTGGGCGGTTTTGCGAGCCGTTATTCTTTTTTGGTAATTTTCAAGGGTCTTGCCTAGCTCAGCGAGATAAAAACCGCTAGAAGTAAGGCAGACAGATGAAGAATCGGTATTTGAAAGTTGCGAACTTTTCCGCGGCGAAGTTTCGGCTATTAAGCAAGTGTTA
>JAISBF010000095.1 GCA_031266335.1 Verrucomicrobiales bacterium | reverse complement strand
TCAGCGGCTCAGCGGCTCAGCGGCTCAGCGGCTCAGCGGCTCAGCGGCTCAGCGGCTCAGCGGCTCAGCGGCTCAGCGGCTCAGCGGCTCAGCGGCTCAGCGGCTCAGCGGCTCAGCGTTAGCCGCAAAAACTTTGCGGCAAGGCACATTTTTCGATTTTTGCAAGCCAAAACAGCCGATCACGGCTGTTTTTTTATTTCCCGGTCACGACTGGTCACGGTCAGCGGAGGTTTTCCCATTGGTCAATGACAATCCTTTGAAAGGCGAACACCACTATGAAACATACACAAACAGTAAATCCTATCGTTAACCGGCGCGAGATTCGGGGCATGAGGTGGCCCGTTTGGGCCGCTGCCGTTTTGGTCGCGCTCACCGTCAGTGCCCGCGCGCAGTTTGTCATTGACCCGTCGGTTGGCGCCAAGGATTTCCTTGAATATGCCACCGATACCAACTGGCTCAACGACACGGTCAATAATTTGTTTTTCGGCCCGGTTAACGCCAGTACCGTCAGCGTCCCGGACGCCGTGTTCGCCGCAGATTCCAATCTCATTTTCACCGGCACCATCAACGCCACACAATTCAAGGTCGGCGACATGATTAGCGGCGCGGGCATTCCCGACGGCACCGTCATCACCGCGATTAACAACGCCGGCGTCATCACCATCAGCGCCACCACCACCGCCGCCAGCAGCGGCGCGCTGACCGTGACCGGCATCGGTGATTATCAGCGTCCGTCCAGGCCGCAGGCTAATGCCAGTTTTACCGCTGTTGCCGGGTCAAACGAGCTGGTGGCGAACATTAACGCCGAGCACTTCTACGCCGTCGGGGAATTTTTTACCGCCAACGGCGCCGTGCCCGCCGGCGCCACCATCACCGCCATCAGCGGCTCCACTGTCACCATCAACACTTCCGCCACCGCTTCCGGCATATTCGCCGGTTATGCCGTTCCGGGCGATCCGGGCAACTACGGCGCATGGCTCGTGAAAACCACCGGCGCCTACACTGTCAGCGGCGATCAATTTGTCTATAAAAACAGCGATTATAGTTACTTTACGCTGGGGCAAAACATCAACTGGGCGCTCGCGCCGACCAGCGGCACTTTTGCCTTTATCGTGGACATGGGCGCGCCGGGCGACCAAATGCAATTCAACCTCGGCTCGTCCGGCTGGAACGGAACCATCAACGCCCAGGACAACGCTGTGGTGTTCAACATTGACCCGACCGGTGCCGCGCTGATGAACAGCGGCGCCAGCGGTTTGGACATCATGATTCTGGGGGTTTCCGCCACCAATGTCGGCTCGCTGACCAAGGACGGTGTCGGCTCGCTGATGGTGAACACCGGTAACGTCAGGGAAAATATTTATATGCGCGTCGGCGGCACCGTGAACATCAACAACGGGCAAATTGTCGTCAGCACGGCCAATCTGGCTTGGACGGCGCCGCGTATTTCCGGCGCGAAGGAATACAACTTGAACGGTTACGGCGCGGTGCTGGAACTCATCGGCGGCACCGGCAGCGGTAATCTGATTGAGAGCGACGCGAGCATCAATCTGCATTCCGGCATTTTCAATGCCTACGGCTCCGCCGCCAGCGCCAGCCAGCAGGTTGGCGACGTGACGCTGAAAGGCGGGCGCAGCATCATCGGCACCGGCGGCGCGAACAACACCGTGTTCACGCTGACGATGAACAAGTTGTTACGCGAGGGCGACGCGACGGTGAACTTTTTGTTCGGCAACGCCGGTTCGCCCGTCATCGTCAGCGACGCGGCGGCGCTGGCCGCGCAACTCGTCGGCGGCGGCGGCGCGGCGGGCAGCACCAACATCTCCATCCTGCCGTGGGCGACCGGGCAAATCCAGAACGGGGTGCCCACCGGCTACCAGTCCAACAACGCGTGGAACAACGGCTACTTCGCCGGCACCGGCCTGGTCACCGTCAGCGGCGGCACCCTGCGGCTGCTCACCGACGCCGAGTATTACGCCACCAACACCGGCGCCATCATGAGCGCCGCCGCGACCGACAACATCGCCGTTCGCAACAACAACACCAACAACACCGTCAGCGCCAACAAGACCGTCAACGCGCTGCGCTTCACTGGCGATTGGGACAGCAACATCGTTTTTCAAAACAACTCGGCGCTGACAGTGACCAGCGGCGTCATTCTGCTCGGCAGCGGCGCGTCGCGGTATCGCATCGGCTACGGCGGCGGCGGCACGCTGAACACCGGCGCGAACCCGCTCATCGTGCACGGCGGCGCCGCCAATTATGACAACACCATCCACGTGCCTTATCTCAACACCGTCAGCGGGCAAAACTCGCCCGGCCTGATTGTCGCGCTCGTGTCGGACGCGCACCTGGTGCTGGACGCGGTGAACGATTACAACGGCTATACATTGGTGCAAAGCGGTACCTTGGTGGCCAAAAAATCCAACGCGCTCAACGCCAGCGCCGCGCTGCTGCTGGACCAGAACGGTGCCCTGGTCGTGGGTCATGCGGACAACGTCTCCACCGGCGCGCGCGTGTACGTCAGCGAGTTGCGCGGCGACGGCAAGGTGGATTTTTCCGCAAGCGGGTTCAGCACCGTCAGCCCGAACCAATTGAACATCGGCGACGCTGATCCCGCATTGTCCGTGAACAACACCGTCACCGTCGGCGCTGACGGTGTCATCGCGCCGGGCGGGGTCGCCACGTCGGACGGCGTCGGCACGCTGCTGCTGGGCGCGAATGTGAACACCGTCCATTTTTTGGCGGATTCGATTTTTGCCATTGATATTGCCGGCAACGGCCTGGCCGACGCGCTGGAATTCATCAACAGCGCCGCCACGCTGGACTTTGACGCGGGCGCGACCATCGCGCTGAATTTCCTCAACAACTACACCCCCGCTGAGGGTGACTCCTGGCTGTTTGCCGTCGGTTACGACACCATAGCGAGCACGTTTGCCGCGAACGTGCTGGTCACCGGCCTGGCGGCGGGCGACGATTACACCTGGGATTTCACCAACGGCGACCTGCGATTGATCCTGAACACCATTCCCGAGCCGGGCGTGGTGACGCTGCTGGTGACCGGCGTCGGGCTGTTGCTCGTCCTGCGCCGCCGCCGCTGAGGCTGAGGCAGGGAGTTTTCTGGTTTAAAGCTAAAAAGCTACTCTCTCAAAAAAATTCCGCGATTCCACCTGCGGCGTCAGCGGCCGCTTAAATTATCAATTATCAATCATCAATTGAAAATTAATAAGACTGGCGCGACCGGTCGGGAGCGCCTAGTTTTCGGACATGATCAGCGATAGTCACGGCCACGACCGCGTTGTCCCGCTCACCGGACGCGAGCGGATTTTGCAAACCCTGCGCGGCGAGCCGGCGGACCGGGTGCCGGTCATGCTGCATTGCTTCATGGCCGCTGCCCGTGAGTATGGCATCACCATGCGCGAATACCGCGAGTCGCCGGAAAAAATGGCCGGCGCACTGTCAGCGTTCGCGCAAAAATACGGCCTCGACGGCGTGATGACCGACATGGATACCGCGCTGGAGGCGCACGCGCTCGGCGCGACGCTGGCCTTTCCCGAGGATGAGCCGGCGCGGGTGGTGGACTCGGAACCGCAGCCGCTGAACCGGCTGATTGATTCCGTTGACCCGCAAAAGCTGTACCGCGACCCGCGGATTCACAATTACCTGGAAGGGCTGCGCCTGTTCAAGCGCGCGAACCCTGACCTGTGTCTGCGCGGCAACGCCGACCAGGCGCCGTTCAGCATCGCCATGCTGCTGTACGGGATGCAGCGGTTCATGGAGGATTTGCTCGACGAGGATTTGGCGCCCGACCTGCTGAAGCTCATCGACCGTTGTTACGACGTGCACCTGGAGTTTCACAAGATGTCGCTGGCGGTCGGCTCCGACCTCACCAGCTTCGGCGACAGTTCGTGCGGGCCGAATCTGATTTCCCGCGAACTGTACCTGAAATTCGGCAACCCGTTTCACCGGCGTTTGCAGCGCGACCTGGCGGCGCTGGGCATCCAGACCGTCTGCCACATATGCGGCAACCTCGACCTCATCCTGGACGATGTCGCCGCCGTCGGCTTTGCCGGCGTGGAGGTGGATTACAAGACCAACCTGGTCAAGGCGCGGGACAGCCTGGCCGGTCATTCCGTCATGTTCGGGCCGATTGATCCGTCGGGGGTGTTTTATTTCGGCTCGCCGGCTTCAGTCGCCGCGAAAACGCGCGAGGTGCTGGACATCTTCCGGGGTCGCAATATCGTCATCGGCGCCGGCTGCGGCCTGCCGGCAGGCGTGCCGGCGGAAAATCTCCGCGCCTTCGTCAGCGCCGCGCGCGAATACCCGCTGGTGTGAGCGCCGCATGGAACGCGGGCATCCTTGCCCGCTGCATCACCGGGAGCGCCGGCATCCTGCCGGCGATGGTCAGGCCGGCGGACAGCCGACGCTTCCAGTTTGCGGGCAAGGATGCCCGCGCTCCATGCGCTACTGTTTTTCGGCTTTGCTTTTGACGGTGTTTATCGCATTCTATGCCTTCTCATGGCAGGCAAACAGAAAGTGGCGGTGATTGGCGCGTCAGGTTACACCGGCGAGGAATTACTGCGGGCGTTGTCGCGGCATCCCGGCGTTGCGCTAACGGCGGTTACCTCGCGGCAGTACGCCGGCAAGACTGTTAATGAGTTACTAGGCGCGCAAGCGCTGACGGTGAGCCTGACGCTGGAAAATCTCGACCCCGCCACGGTCAGCGACCGGGCCGAGGTGTTTTTCCTCGCGCTGCCGCACGGCGCGGCGGCTGAGTACGCCGTGCCGCTGTTGCAGGCGGGCAAGGTGGTGATTGACCTGAGCGCCGATTTCCGGCTGAAAAACGCCGCCCAGTACCGGGAATATTACCAGGCGGAACATCCCGCGCCGCTGCTGTTGAAAGAAGCGGTGTACGGTCTGCCGGAATTGTACCGCGAGGCGCTGAAGACCGCGCGGCTGATCGCCTGTCCGGGCTGTTATCCGACCAGTACCATCCTGGCGCTGGCGCCCGCGCTGCGGTACAAGTTGATTCGTCCCGAGACCATCGTGGTCAACTCGCTGTCCGGCGTCAGCGGCGCGGGCAAGAAGGCCGACGTGCTGTACTCGTTTGCCGAGCGGGACGAGAACATGATGCCCTACAGCGTGACCCGGCACCGGCACATTCCCGAAATCGAGCAGGAATTGTCCAATCTCAGCGGCGAGGCGGTGGCGGTTTCGTTCACGCCGCACTTGGTGCCGCTGACGCGCGGCATGTTGACCACGGTGACGGCGGAACTGGCGCGGCCGCGCGCGCCGGAGGAGGTGCAGCGGATTTACGAGGAGTTTTACCGGCAGGAGTTGTTTGTGCCCGTGCTGCCGCCCGACCGGCTGCCGGAGAGCAAGCGGGTGTTGCGGACCAACGCCTGCGAGGTGGCCGTGCGCGCCGACCGCCGCACCGGCCGGCTGCTGCTGTTCAGCGCCCAGGACAACCTCGGCAAGGGCGCGGCGTTGCAGGCGCTGCAGGCGTTCAACGTGCGGTTCGGTTATCCCGAGACGACCGGGCTGCTGTGAGTTTGCTGGTGATTAGTGAAAGGTCAGGCGCTTATGGAGATTCAATGGATTAAGAACGGCGGGGTGACGTCGGCGCAGGGGTATTGCGCCGCGGGCGTGGCCGCCGGCATCAAGCAAAAAGGCGCCAAGGACATGGCGCTGCTGGTGAGCGCCAAACCCGCCGCGGTCGGCGCGACCTTCACCACCAACCAGGTCAAGGCCGCCTGTGTCAAGCTCAGCGCCCAGCACGCCAAGCGCGGCCGGGCGCGCGCGGTGATTTTGAACAGCGGCAACGCCAACGCCTGCACCGGCCTGCGCGGCATTCATGACGCCAAGCTCACCGCCAGCGAAACCGCCAAGGCGCTGGGTTGCCGCACGCCGGACGTGCTGGTGTGTTCCACCGGGCGAATCGGCGCGCCGCTGCCGATGGCCCGGATCAAGGGCGGCATCAAAAAACTGGTCGGCAAACTCGCCGCTGACGGCGGTCACGCCGCGGCGAAGGCCATCATGACCACTGACACTTACGTGAAGGAATGCGCCGTCGGGCTGGAGCTGGGCGGCCGGCACGTCACCATCGGCGGCATGGCCAAGGGCGCGGGCATGATTCACCCGAACATGGCGACCATGCTGTGCGTCATCACCACCGACGCCGCGGTGGAGTTGGCCTCGTTGCGCCGCGTCACCGCCGACGTGGTCGAGACCACCTTCAACCGCATTTCCGTGGACGGCGACACCAGCACCAACGACACCGTGTTCGTGCTGGCCAACGGCGCCGCCGGCGGGCCGCTCATCGCGCGCGCGCACCCGGAGTTTGAGCAATTCCGCGCCGCGCTGCATTTGGTGCTGTCGAAACTTTCGCGCCTGATCATCGAGGACGGCGAGGGCATCACCAAGGTGGTGGATCTCACCATCAGCGGCGCGGCCAATGACGCCGACGCGCGCCGCGCCGCGGAAGCCATCGCCCGCTCCCCGCTGGTGAAATCCTCCTGGTGCGGCAACGACCCGAACTGGGGCCGGCTGATGGACACCGTCGGCTACAGCGCGGCGAAAGTGCGCGAGGAGTTGGTGGATATTTATTACAACGGCCTGCTGGCGGTCAAGGGCGGGCTGGCCAGCAAGACCCCGTTCGCGCGCCTGAAAAAAGAAGTCAGCAAACCGGCCTTTGCCATCAACATTGATTTGCATTTGGGCCGGGGCTGCTATGCGCTGTGGGTGAACGACCTGACCGAGGAATATGTGACACTCAACAAAGGCGAATGATTGCCGCTGACCATGAATTCCTTTGACTCACAAATCAAGCGCGCCGAGACCCTGGTCGAGGCGCTGCCGTACTTGCAGAAATTCCGCGGCCGGACCTTTGTCATCAAATACGGCGGCAGCGCGATGGACGACCCGCTGCTGGTGGCGTCGGTGCTGCGCGACATCGTGTACCTCGAGGCGGTCGGCATCAACCCGGTGGTGGTGCACGGCGGCGGCAAGGCGATTACCAAACGTATGCGGGAACGGGGGCTGGAGGCAAAATTTGTCGCCGGCCTGCGCGTCACCGACAGCGCCTCGGTTGAAATTGTCGCGGAAGTTTTGGACACCGTCATTAATCCCGGCATTGTGCGCAAACTCAACGAGTTCGGCGGTTGCGCCAAATCCTTTTCCGGTGCCGGCGTGTTCCGCGCCGAGAAATCGCCGGCCGTGGTATGCCAGGGCGCGACGGTTGACCTCGGCTTTGTCGGCGACGTCGCCGGCTGCCAGATTCCGCGCGTGCTCGAATGCGTGCGCCAGGAAATCGTCCCCGTCATTTCCCCCATCGGCCGGGACGAGCGCGGGCAACTCTACAACATCAACGCTGACATTGCCGCCGCGGAAATCGCCATCGCGCTGGAGGCGGAAAAAATCATCTACCTGTCCGACGTCAACGGCATCCTGCGCGACCCGGCGGACGCCGCCACCCGCATCCCCACCGTCAGCGGCGCCGAGGCGCAGGCGCTGAAGGCGGCGGGCATCATCGCCGGCGGCATGTTACCCAAGGTGAACTCCTGCCTGAAGGCGCTGCATTTCGGTGTGGACAAAGTCCACCTGATTGACGGCCGCATCCCGCACGCGCTGCTGCTGGAATTGTTCACCGACCAGGGCATCGGCACGGAACTGGTGCTGGAATGAGCCGCTGACCGTGACCTCGTTATGACCACCCCCTATGACACCATCAGGATTGCGGGCGGCGACACCGCCACGCCCAGGAATTTGGCAAAAAGACTCGCGGCCATCGCGCCGTGGCTGCACAGCGGCGCGGCGTTTTTGGATTGCGGCTGCGGTTGCGGCGAATATGTCCGGGCGCTGCGCGAGCGCCACGCGGTTAACGCGCAGGGCGTTGAATACCTGACGGACAAAGTCGCGCAAGCCAAGGCCGACCCGCGGGTTGCCGACCATGTGCGGCAGGGTGACATCGAGCGTCTGCCTTTTCCCGACGGCAGCTTTGACACGGCGCTGCTGAACGAGGTGCTGGAGCACGTGCCTGACGAAAACGCGGCGCTAACCGAAATCCGCCGCGTGTTGAAACCGGCCGGCGTGCTGATCATTTTTTCGCCCAATCGCTGGTATCCGTTTGAAACCCACGGAACATTTTTGAAGTATAAGTTCGCTCCCCCCCCTATTAGAATTCCTCATTGGATGCCGTTCATTCCCTATATCCCGCTGACCGTGGGCCAGCGGTTTATCACCTATTGGGCGCGCAATTACTGGCCGCGGGAACTGGCCGCGCTGGCCGTTCGCAACGGCTTTGTCGTCCGCGAAAGAAAATATTTCTGGCAGACCTTCGAAAACATTTCCGGCCGCCAGCCCGCGTGCCTGAAAATGCTCGCGCCGCTATTGCGCGCGCTGGCCGGCCTGGGTGAAAAATTGCCGCTGCTCAAAAAATTCGGCGTGTCACAAATGCTGGTCTTGCAGCGCGCTGACGGTGATCACGGCCAGTGAGCAAGCCGATTTGTTAAGTTTTGGGCGGTTTGCTGGGTTTGGGTAAGTCGGCGCGGTACCGCGTCACTCAACAAACTTTCAAACTGACACCAACCCACGCAAATTTTTCCGCTTGGTAAATAATCCTGGCGACCTTGAAAAAATCCTTGACCTAACCGTATTAATTTGGCTAGTACAGTTGCATCATGACCTTGCGATTGGAAATTTTTGCCGGCTCGGGCGAGCCGATTTACGCGCAGTTGGAGGCGCAGGTGCGCCGCGCGGTCGTCGCCGGCGCGCTGACCGAGGGCGAGCAGTTGCCCAGCGTCCGCGCCCTGGCGGAGCGGCTGACGGTGAACCCCAACACCGTCGCCCGCGCGTACAACGAGCTGATTGCCGAGGGCGTGCTGGTCGCGCGGCCGGGCCGCGGTTTTTTTGTCGCGCCGCGGCGGCAGGTGTTTTCTGACGCCGAGTGTCAGCGGCGGCTGGACGCGGCCATCCGCGCTTTTCTGGACGAGGTGGCCCTGCTGGGGCTGACGCAGACGCAAATCCAGGCCCGGTTGCGGACCTTGTCCGCCGAATATAAAAAATTATGAGCGAGTATGTGATTGAGACCAACGGGTTGACGCGCTTTTTCGGGAAAAATTGCGTGGTCAGCGAATTGAATTTGAAAATTTCGCGCGGCAGCATCTTCGGCTTCCTCGGCCGCAACGGGGCGGGGAAGAGCACGACGATTCGGATGTTGCTGGGCCTGCTGGCGCCGACGCGCGGGTCGGCGCGGGTGCTGGGGCGCGAC
>JAISBF010000066.1 GCA_031266335.1 Verrucomicrobiales bacterium | reverse complement strand
GGTATCGCCGATCAGGGTGCTGTTCTCGGCGGCGGTGGTCAGGGCGACGGGATTATCCACCAAGACAATCTCGCCCGCTTCGTTGGTACCGGACAGAACGGTGTTGATGTTAATCAGGTGGGCACCGCCGCTGATGGTCGAGCTATGCAACAGCACCGCGTAGGTGCCCGTGCGATCGATAAGGTTCTCGTAGTTTGACGGGGTATCCGTGATTTTTGACGTGCCGACGGAGATGCCGGAGTTTTGCGCGGTCACGGTGACATTGGTCAAGGTCACGGTCTCCACGGAGGTGCCGGTGGTGGAAAAATAAATGCCGTTACTGCCCTCCCCGCTGGCCGTGATGGTCGAGTTCTCCATGTATAACTCAGATTCAAGGTCGCCACCGATGGTAACGCCGTGCGCGCTGTAACCGCTGGTCTGGACTTGCGCGTCGTTGATGTGCAGCACGGTCAGAGTGTCGATGTTGTCACCATTGACTGTAAAACCATGCGCGTAGTCACCCTGGGTGGTGATTTGCAGGCCGTTAATCGTGCCCGTTGAACCGACCTCAAATCTAAACCCGCGCGCCATCGCGCCAGTGGTATTGATGGTAAGGTCCTCGCCATAGAAACTCGCCCTGACGATGGTCATGCCAGCGCTGTTGCTGCCGCTGGTGGTGAGCGTCACATCCCGCGCGGTCAGGGTGCCGGTGTTAATCGCTATGCCGATGGCCGTTATCGCTTCACTATTATTGGTGGTGATATTGACGTTATCCAAGACTGCGGTGGAAGTGCCGGTCAGACTTATGCCGCGCCCGTTGGCGGAGATAATTACGACATTCTCTAAGGACACACTGCTCTGGGTGCCGGCATTCACCCCATGATGCGCCCCGGTGCTGGTAGTGACGATGGTGCCGCCGACCATAACCACGGTGGAAGAAGTTGACAAAGCCACGGCGTGCGAATTGGCAGCGGTGATGTTGACGTCATGCAGTTCCGCGGTGGACGTGCCGGAAAGGCCGACGCCCTGGTTGAAGGCGTTGACGGTCACGTCCCGCAAGGTGACCCCGCTTTGCGTGGTAAGCGTCACCCCGTTGCCGCCGGAGTTGGTGGTGATGGTGCCGCCGCTGATGGTGGCGGTGGAGGAAGTTGACATGGTTACGCCGGGTCCGCTTTGCGTGGTGATGTTGACATTACGCAACACTGCGGCGGAGGTGTTGCTCTGTAGTACACCGCCAGCGTTGGCTTCGATGACACCGTCAATCAAGTTCACCGTGCCGCCGCCGGTATTGCGCACGCCGTAGCCGCCATTGCCGCTGTCGGCGGTGCCGGTGAGGGTAACGTCGCTACCGGTGAAGGTCCAGGTGCCGCTGTTGGTAAGGGCGGCATAGGTGGTGCTGTTGTTCTCATAATGCGTGCCGCTGACGGTGGTGTCGGAGGTGACGACGAGGTTCTGCGCGAGCACATTCAACGCGGAGACACTGAGGGCGCAGAGGGTTAGGAAGGTTAGTTTGGGGTTCATGTTGGTTCTTTCTGTTGTTGGTTTGTGATTAGTTTTTTTGAGCTGCATTAACGCAAAGGAACCAAGGGACAAAGGCGCGAAGATTTTTTTAATCGTGTTTAATGGCCACAAGAAAACACAAAAAGCACAGAAAGAAACGGGGTTAACAAAATTTTGTGGGTTCTGTGTTTTTTTGTGGCCATGTTCTTTGTTCCTTGGCGTCTTTGCGTTAATGAGGCTGGTTAGATTTTCTCTTCCTCGATGGCGATGTCGGTGCCGACGATGATTTTTTCGGTGATGGGTTTGCCGTAGAGTTGGCCGTGCAGGAGGGGTTCGAGGGTGTAGGCCCAGACTTGGGCTTGGTGGGCGACGGGGTGGGTGTCGATGAGGTGGTTCTCGCTGCCTTGGTAGAGGACGACCGGAGATTCGTGGTTGATGCTGCGGCTGACGCGGGAATCGCTGAGGCCGCGCGGGAGGGTCCAGTGGACAGTTACGCTGCCGCCGGTGAAGGTGGGGTAGATGCGACCGATGGATTTGGCGGGGTCGGGTTTGAGGGTTGGTTGGTAGTTGAGGCCGAGCAGGTCGTAGTCTTCTTGCGTGCATTTGGGGCTGCGGAGGACGCGGTCAGTGAGGCAATCTTCCTGCCACAAGAGGCCGCCGCGTTTGCCTTCGATGGCAGCCAATAAGTCAATGAGGTATTTGATGACGGGGACGTGGATGGGGTCGAGATTTTTCTGGGTGAGGAGTTGGATGCGCAGGGTGCGCAGGGATTCAAGGAGGGTTTCGGTCTCGACGATGGCTTCGTTTAGCTGGCCGTAGGCGGTGTTGGTGTCGCGGATGGCGAGGATGTCGGCGTCGGAGAGGGGCGGGTTGGTCTTGTTTTGGACGTTGATGAGGTTGCCGCTGTATCGTTTGAAGAAGTCAAAGATGCCGTCCCAGGTTTTGTGGATGTATTTTTTGGCGCTGAAGGCGCCGATGTTGTTGCTGTTCTTCATGTTTTTCATGTTCTTATTCCTTGTGGTTGATGTGGTTATATTTTTTCAGGCGACGGGGCCGCCGTCGAAAGGGGGAAAATCTGCCGCTCAGATGACGAAATCTGCCGCTCAGATTGCGACATCTGCGGCTCAGATGACGACATCTGCCGCTCAGATTGCGACATCTGCCACTCAGATTGCGACATCTGCCACTCAGATTGCGACATCTGCGGCTCAGATTGCGACATCTGCCGTTCAGATTTTGGCATCTGACATGTATGATTTGCCACCTGCGGTGCAGGGGACGTGGTTGCCGGTAAGGGGGTGACAGCCGACGGGGACGGCATCATAAAATGCCGGGATATAGTCAGATGGGGAATGAAAAGGGTAAAACTTTGCCGGAAAATTAAAGAGTCGGGGCAGGGGTCAAGCGAGGGAGCGAGGGAGCGAGGGAGCGAGGGAGCGAGGGAGCGAGGGAGCGAGGGAGCGAGGGAGCGAGGGAGCGAGGGAGCGAGGGAGCGAGGGAGCGAGGGTAGCTTACCCGCCCGGCGTCCGCGTTGTCAAGCTCTGAAATCATGGCGGGTAAGGTAACGGGTTGCCGATGGGGGTCAATAGGAAAATGAAATTTTTTTATGAAGAGGTCGTGGAGGGCATTGGCGGGGGCGGGTTGGCCCGCTGCCAGTGCTCCTCAAAACGCCGCGCCAACGGCGCCAGCAGCGCCCGGCATGTTTCCGTTTGTTGCGCGCGCTGTCGCAGATTTTGCAGGGCCAGCGCCTGCAAATGGTCGATGTTCAACAAATGCACTCCCTTGAGCTGCCGCACCGCCGGCTCGATATTGCGGGGCACGCCGAGGTCGATTAACACAACGGTCCGGTCGCGGCCGGCCAGGTCGGCGCGGCGCAAAACAAACCCCGCCGCCGCGGTGCAGCACACGACCAAATCGTATTGCGCCAGTTCCCGCTGCCAGCGGGTCCACGGCAGAAACGTCGCGCCAATCACGGCGGCAAACGCCCGGCCAGTGTCAGCGTGCCGGTTGCTGCAAGCCACGCGGCTCACGCCGCTTTCGTCAAACGCCCGCGCCACGCCGCGGCCAATCTCGCCGGTGCCCAGCACCAGCAGCGAGCACTGGCCGGGCGCCGGCAGTTGCGCCAGGGCCAAGTCCCGTGCCAGCGACGCCACCGACACGTTGCCGCGACCGATGGCGCTGGCCGAGCGCGCCTGCTTCGCCGCCGCGAAGGCCGATTGGAACAACCGGTTGAACAGCCGCCCGCAGGTTTGCAATTTCCGCGCGGTCGCGTAGGCGTCCTTGAGCTGGCCGAAAATCTCGGTTTCGCCCACCACCATTGATTTCAGGCCGCTGGCCAATTCGAACAAATGCCACACCACTTCCCGGTCGCGAAAGTAGTAGGCGGTGTCAATCCAGTCGGGCGGCATTTTTTTCAATTCCCCCAGACTCGCCACCAGTTCCCGCAACGCCTTTTCCTCGGACATGGTGGTGACAAAATAAAATTCCGTGCGGTTGCAGGTGGACAGTACCGCGAACTCCTTGAAGGAGCGATGCCGGGCGAAAAAATGCAGCATTAATTCCTGGTCGGCCTGGCTCAGGCTCAGTTTTTCCCGCTCTTCAATGCCGTGGGTCTTAAAATCCGCGCCGATGCAAAACAAGTTCATGACTGGCCATTCACTGTAGGGCATCCCTGGTGAAAGGAGATACAGTTTTTTTACCACGAAGACACTAAGGCACGAAGGGAGGCAGTTTTTTAATTTAAGTACAACTAGCGCGACAGCTTTCCAAAAAAATGTGCTCCCTTAGTGCCTTAGTGTCTTCGTGGTAAAAAACTGTATCATGCAACCACACGGCGCGCCAGCCGCACGCCGCTTTCGATGCAATTCAATACGGAAATTCCGCCGCGAAAATTACCCGCCAGATGGATGTTGCCCGCCGTGGCCTCGAATTTTTCCAATTCGGCCAGCACCTCGCCGTAGCCGACCGGCGGCTGCGGAATCGCCGCGTCATAAGTGGTTTCATGGATAAATTCCGGCGGCGCGACGATGGCGAGATAGCGCCGCAAATGTTCCGCGGCCACGCGCCGGACTTGCGCCGACGGCCAGCGCGCCAGGTCCGGATTTCGCATTCCGCCCAGCATCAGCGTCAGCAACACCCGGCCAGCCGGCGCCCGGTCGGGAAACAGCGACGAGGAAAACAACACTCCCAGCAACTCCCGGCTTTCGCGCTCCGGCACCAAAAAACCAAAACCGTCCAGCGGATGCGGCACGTCCCGGCGGGCAAACCCCAGGTGCAACACCCGCAGCGGGGCGTACGGCACCCGCCGCAACCGCTCCAGTTGTTCCCGCGCCAGCTCGCCATTGGCGGCCTGCGCCAAACCGCGCAGCGGAATGGCCTCGATTACCTCGTCAAACTTTTGCCAGGCGGCCGCGTCCCCGGTCGCCAGCCACCATTCGCCGGCGGTTTTTCGCACTTGCCCGACCTGGGTGTGCAATTGCAGCGCGTCGCCCAGGGCCGCTGACAAGGCGTCCGTCAGTTCCCGCAACCCGCGCGGAAATGAAACCATGGTTTTCCTGGCCGCGCGTCGCCGGCGCCTGCCGGCCAGTTTGTGCAACAGACCGAGCGTCAGCGAGCCGTGTTCGCCTTCCATGGCCCACAACCACGGGAACGCGTGGCGCGCTGACAGACCTTCCGGCGCGCCCGCATAGACTCCGCCAACCAGCGGATTGACAATGTAGTCCAGAAACTCCGCGCCGCCGCGCCGCCGCGCGAAAGCCGCCACGGACTCATCCTCCAGGTCGGCGGGCCGCCGGCGAATCAACGGCTCGCCCAGCAACCGCCACTTGGCGGCGGCGCTGAGTATCGGCGTGGTCAGCGGGTTGCCAGGGAGATTCACCAAGCGTCCGTCCCGTACAATATAGCGGCGCCGGGCCTGCGGGCTGACGGTCAGCAGCCGCTGCCGCAAGCCCAGCGCATCAATCAGTTCGTCCCAAATCGCCCCGCCGGCCAGCACGGTGTTGGGGCCGAGTTCCAGGGTGTAACCGTCAACGCGCCGGCTCTGAATCGCGCCGCCGGCCCGGTCGTTTTTTTCAAACACGCTGACGGTGCAACCCCGGCGCCGCAGTTCATATGCCGCGCACAAACCCGTGATGCCCGCGCCGATGACCGCGACCCGTTTCACGCATCCCTCCAGCCGGTCACCGTTGCCACCAGCGCGCTGACATTCTCCGGCGGGGTCTCCGGCCGCAACCCGTGGCCGAGATTGAAAATATACCCGCGCGCGCCACACATTTTTTCGAGCAGCGCTGTCGCCGCCGACCGCGCGGTTGCCGTATCGGCGGTGAGCGTCAGCGGGTCGAGATTGCCTTGCACGGCGATGTTTTCAGGCAGGCTCAGCCGCAGCGTCGCGAGGTCGGTGTGCTCGTCAACCCCGAGGCACCGCGCGCCGCTGACCGCGAGGTGGCGCCAGTCGCGGACGCCGCGCGCGAACACGATGACCGGCGTGTCACCGGCAGCGGCGATGAGCGGCGCCAGCCAGCGCGCTGCCGTCTCCCGATAAAGCTCCGCCGGGCATTGTCCCGCCCAACTGTCAAAAATTTGAATCGCGTCCGCGCCGGCGCCGGCTTGCATCCGCACATACTCGCCGCACACCGCGCCGACGCCGCGCAGCAAGTCGTCGAACACCGCGCGCTGTTCCCGCCACAGCACGGTCAGCGGCCCCGCGCCACCCGCCATGTAAGTCGCCAGCGTCCACGGCGCGCCGCAGAAGCCAATCAGCGCGTGGTTAGGCAATGCCGCGCGCGCCTGCCGCAGCGCCGCGGCGACATATTCCAGCCGTACCGCCGCGCCGCTGACCGTCAGCCGGCCCAGCGAATCACGGTCAGCGACGCGAAACGCCATTTCGATGCCACCCTGCTCGCGAAAGGCGAACGGCAGCCCCATCGCCTCGGGCACGACGAGGATGTCGGAAAAAATAATCGCCGCGTCCAGCGCGTAACGCCGCAACGGCTGCAAGGTTGCCGTCACCGCCAGCGTCGGCGTGTGCGCCATCTCGAGAAACGAATGCTTCATCCGCAGTGCCCGGTATTCGGGCAAATAACGCCCCGCCTGGCGCATCAGCCACACCGGCGGGCGGGTCAGCGGCTGGCCGGCCAGCGCTTTGAGAAATCGGTCGCGCGCAGTCACGTCAAACTTTAAGATGTTGCTCCAGATTCCACGTCACCCCGCTGATGTTCGGGAACAGTTGCAAATAAAGCGTCACTTTTTCCGCCGGGAATTTTTCATACAACAACTGGCAAGCCGTCGCGAGCTTGGCGGCGGCCACCGTTGCCGGGAAATTCTCCGTGCAGCCGCGCCCGTCATGCCTGACCTCCACCGCGTCCAGAAAAGCGACCATCATCGGCTCGCCGGCGACCCGCAGCCAGTTAATGACCAGATTATGTCCCAGCACATCGAATTTCGACCACCCCAGCAACGGTTGAAACAATTCGTGCCGGGCCGCCCGCGGCAGTTCCAAAACCGCCGGCATTCGCTTGCGCATGGCTTCGCTCAAATCCCGCACCGTATGGCGGTACAACTGCTTTTCATGCAGACAAGCGGTCTCCAAAATCTCATGGTTCAACTCTTTCGACAATTTCGGCCAGATTTCAAACGCGCGCATAATAGGTGTCAAAGTCGGATAGTATGAACCAAAAAGAACGGCTGACAACGATTTTACTATCTGCTTCAACCATTAACCACCCGCCCGGAACGCCGCCAGCGCCTCGTGCTTGGAGGCGAATAAGGTGATATTCACGTCCGCCGTCCGCAGGCCGCGCTGCCGCAGCCATTCCGCGAATTCCGCCGCGCGGCCCGCCACGGCCAGCCGGATGCGCTGCGCGCGCAGTTCCGCCTCCAGCCGCTTCACCGCCAGCATTCCCGTGACGTCGCTGTCGGTGATGGACACCGCGTCCAGCAACACCCAGCGCACCGGCCCGCCGGCCGCGGCCACCAATTGCGCCACCCGTTGCCGGAAATAGTCCGCGTTGAAGAACGTCAGCGGCGACTCGAAACGGTAAATCAGCAGGCCCGGCACCGCCCGCGCCGCGGGATAATGCGCCAGTTCGTAAAAGCCGTCGTGGCCGGGAATCAGTCCCAGCACGTTGTCCGTCGGCCGCGCCACGCGCAGCAAAAACCGCACCAGCGCCAGCGTCACCGCCAGCACAATGCCTTCCATCACGCCGACCAACACCACGCCCGCCAGGGTCGCCACGGCAATGTAAAATTCCGCGCGACTGTACCGGCGCAGATTGGCCAACTCGCGGAAATTCATCAGTCCCAGCGCCGAACCGATGAGAATCGCCCCCAGCGCCGCCACCGGAATGAGCGCCAGCGGCCCGGTCAGCAACAGCAATACCAGCAGCACCGCCAGCGCCGCGACGACGGACACCAACCGGGTCCGGCCGCCGGCGGCGTCGTTCACCGCGGTGCGCGAGTCCGCGCCGCTGACGGCGAAGCCCTGCGACAGCGCCGCCGCCACGTCGCACGCGCCCAGCGCCGTGAACTCGCGGTTGGCGTCAATGTCGTAGCCGTTCCTGGCGGCGAAGCCCCGGCACGTGGACATGGCGCTGCAAAAGCTGATCAGCGCCACGGCCGCCGCGCCGCTGACCAGCGAGCCGATCGCGTCCGGCGGCGGCAGCAGCGGCGCGTGCCAGCCGGGCCACACGCTATCCAGTTTGCCCACCACCGCGACGCCGTGCCGCGCCAGGTCAAACACGCCGCTGACCGTGACCGCGGCCACCGTCACCGCCAGCGCGGCCGGCACCCGCGGCCCGCAAATTTTGACCGCGCCGAACAAGGCCAGCGCGCCCGTCGCCAGGGTCAGCGTCGGCAAATGCGTCGCGCCGATTTGCCGGTACAGCGATTCCAACTGGCTGATGGCGCCGCTGCCGGTGAGGGTCAGCCCCGTCACCTTGCCCAGCTGGCTGATGGCGATGTTAATGCCGACGCCGTTGAGCAGTCCCATCAAAATCGGCCGCGACAAAAAATCCGCGAAAAAGCCCAGTCTGAATTTTCCCGCCAGCGCGCAAAACACCCCCGCCAGCAGCGTCAGCGTCACCGCCAGCGACCGGTATTCGTCGCTGCCCGCCACCGCCAGCGGCGCCAGGGTCGCGGCCACCATCGCGCAAGTCGCTGCGTCCGGCCCGACAATCAATTGCCGCGAGGAGCCGAGCAGCGCGTACACCACCATCGGCAGCATGGTGCTGTACAAGCCCACCACCGGGGCAAAGCCCGCCAGTTGCGCGTAAGCCAGGCTCACCGGCAGCGCCACCGCCGCCACGGACAAGCCGGCCAGCACGTCGGGGCGCAAGTTTTTCCGCTGATAGTGTGTCAGGTCGCGCAGACCGGGCAGCCAGCGCAACCAGCGTTCGACCGTCAGATTCATCATGCTCAGGTTATGACCGCAAAGGCGAAAAACCAAAAGCAAAATCGCCGTGCAACTCCAGCCGCGAAGACGCGAAGGAGGAGACTTTTTTTTAACCACGGATTAACACGGATGGACACTGATGGTGTTAATTTACGCGGTACCGCGCACTATCGGTGTCCATCGGTGTTCATCCGTGGTTAAAGAATTTGCCCTAACACGGCAGGCTGAACCATACCGTGGTGCCTTTGCCCAGGGTGCTTTCCGCCCAGACTTGGCCGCCGTGGAGTTGCACGATGTGTTTGACAATCGCCAGCCCCAGCCCGGTGCCGCCCTGATCGCGGGAACGGGCTTTGTCCACCCGGAAGAAGCGCTGAAAAACCTGGTCCACTTTGTCGCTGGGAATGCCAATGCCGGCATCACGGACATAAAACCGCACGGTCAGCGAGTCCGCGCTGACTTGCGCGCCCACCCGCACTTCGCCGCCTGTCCCCGCTTGGCTTGGGCCGGGGTCAGAGTATTTCAGCGCGTTGTCGAGCAGGTTGTAAAACACTTGCTCGACGCGGAAACTGTCGGCGTACACGGTCAGCGTCTCGTCCGCCAGGTCGAATGTCAGCGCGCTGTGCCTGGCCAGGAATTTTGCCGACCAGTCTTCCCGCAACTGCTTGAACAATTGCCGTACCGCGACCCGGCCGCGCCGCAACTGAATGTGCCCGGATTCGAGCCGCGACAGCGTCAGCAGGTCCTCCACCAGCGAATGCAACCGGTCAGAATGCCGCCACAGCACCTGGAAAATCCGCCGGCGCTCCTCGCCGGACAACTCCGGCTGGTTGAGCAGGGTTTCCAAATAGCCGCGAAAAATCGACAGCGGCGTGCGCAATTCGTGCGAGACGTCGGCGACAAATTCCTTGCGCAGTTCCTCCAGTTGCGCGATGCGTGAAATGTCGTGAAACACCGCCACCGCGCCGTAAATCACCTCGTCGCCCAAAGTCGAGACGCTCACCCGGAAGGCTTTCCGGCGACTGGCGGCGGCTAGCAAATCCTCATATACCAGCTCGCTGGCGGATTGCCGACGCTCGCGCAGCGCCCCCTCGATCAGCGTCCTGATTTCCGGCTGCCGCAACACCTCCCACACGCGCCGGCCGGCGGGGCGCTCCGTGAGGGCAAACATATCCTGAAAAGCCCGGTTGTCGGCCTGAATCACCCCGTTGACGTCAACAATCACCACGCCTTCCGCCATGCTGGCCAGAATGGTTTGCAAACTGAACTGTTCCGCGTCGGCGCGGCGATCCAGGCTCTTGAGCCGCCGGTCAATGGCGGCGAGGTTGCGCAGGATTTCATTGCGGCCGAACGCCCCCGCGCGGCGCGGCTGGCCCTGGGGCAGCGCCAGTTGGCGGCAGTAATCGCGAATCTCAGCGGCCGCCCGGTAAACGCGCCAATAAAACCAGCCGCCGCCCAGGACGAGCAAACCGAGGAGAATGGCCAGCGTGAACATGCGATGACGTAATGGTAAATTGCCTGCCAATCAAACCGTGTCCAGCAGCCGATAGCCGACCCCGCGCACGGTCTCGACGTAATCCGCCAGCCGGCCCATTTTTTCGCGCAGGCGGCGCACGTGCGTGTCCACGGTGCGGGTGTCAATGACGCTTTCGTAGCCCCAGACATCGTTTAACAAGCGGTCGCGGCTTTGCACCCGGCCCTTGCGCTCGAGCAACAGCGCCAGCAGTTTGAACTCGGTCGCGGTCAGCTCGATTTTTTCCTCGCCAATGAACACCTCGTGACGGGCATGGTCCAGCGTCAGCGCCCCGTGTTTGATGCGCTCCGGCCTGGCCGGTTCCGGCTGGCTGCGGCGCAGGATGGATTGCGCGCGGAGGCTCAGCTCGCGCGGGCTGAACGGCTTGGTCACGTAATCGTCAGCGCCGAGTTCCAGGCCGATGATGCGGTCCACTTCCTCGCCTTTGGCGGTGACCATGATAATCGGGATGGCGGCGGTGGCGGCGTCGCGCTTGAGCAGTTTGCAAACTTCCGTGCCGGACATTCTCGGCAGCATGAGATCCAGCACAATCAGGTCGGGCACTTCCGCCCTGGCTTTGGCCAGGCCGGCTTCGCCATTGTCAGCGGCGAGCACGTTGAACCCGGCCGCCTTCAGGTTGATGGCGAGCAAATCCACCACGTCGGGTTCGTCGTCAATGACTAAAATTTTCGCATTCATGTTGGCCACCAAACCCACCCATTCAACCGCCGCATTGTGTCAATCGCGCGTCAAACAACCGACAATTCGGCGGCGGCCGGTTATTGTTCCGCCGCCAGCAATTCGCTGACCGTGAGCAATTTGAACCCCTTGGCCCGCAACCGGTCGATAATCTCCGGCACCGCCGCCACACTGTCAGCGTGGATGTCATGCAGCAAAATAATCGAGCCGGGCCGGGCGTTGTCAACCACCCGGCTGACCACCGCCGCCACGCCCGGCTTCCGCCAGTCGTTCGGGTCCACGTCCCAGAAAATAAATTCATAGCCGAACCGCTGATGCACCCACCGGCGCTGCGCGTCAGTGAACGCGCCGTACGGCGGGCGCAGGTATTTCGGTTTGACGCCGGCCGCCAGCAGCGCGCGCTCGGTCTTTTGCAACTCATCCGTCACGGCCGCCACGGACAGCGCCGACAGCCGCGGGTGCGACCAGGAATGGCTGCCGATTTCATGGCCGGCGGCGGCCACCTGCCTGACCAGCTCGGGCTGCGCGGCGACATTCCGGCCAATCATGAAAAACGTCGCGCGCGCGTCCTGGTCCCGCAATATTTCCAGCAAGCGCGGCGTGTGCGCCGAACTCGGCCCGTCGTCAAACGTCAGCGCCAGCAGCGGCTCGTTGGTGCGTACTCGCGTGTGCGAAAAAGCCGCGCGCGGCGGCACGCTGCCGGTGGGCTGCACGGTTTTTTCGGGCACCACGGTCGTGCCGCAGGAAATCAACCCGGCGGCGCAGGCCAGCATCAGCGCCAATAAAAAAACCTGGTGTCTGCACATATCGTTAATGCGAGGAAACTAACGCTTTTTGCCCCAAACACAATGCCAACCGCATAAATTTTATCCCGCCCGGCCCGCCGCCGTGGCCGGGCAAAAAAAGCGGGAGTGCGACAAGGAGAAACGCACTCCCGCTCTCAGGAATAGACTATTCAACATACTTGGACAGGCCGGGCGAAAAAATGTTCAAATTAATGTCAAAATCCCGCGTTAAATTTCACCGCGCGCCGCCGGCGGCCGGTTTGTTGGCCCGATACAACAGCCAGGCCAGCCACACCGCCACGAGGCTGACGATGACATAGGTCTGCGCCAGCGCCAGCGCGAATTGCTGGAGTTGCCGCGCGGGTTCCAGGTGTTGCGGGTTGGTGATGGCATAAAACGTCGGCAGGATGGTGTTAAGCGCGGCCTGCACGATAAACAACGTGAAGATCAGCGGCATGAACGGCAGCGTTTTCTTGAGCAGCGCGAACAGCAAAAAAACCTGCATGGCGATCAGCACGAGCTGCCCGGCGTATAACGAGGGATGCAGCGGTTCTCCACCGCTGACCATGAGCAGGTACCACAGCCCGTGCAACAACCCTTGCAGCAAGAACAACAAATTGTAGCCGGTCAGCCCGACCAGAATACCGCGCACGAGAGTCAGGTTCACTGTCAGTTTCATGTCGTGATGATGAAGAGCGGCGCGGCTTTGGCAAAACTTTTTTTAACGTAAAGAGAACAAGCGGCAGCGGACGCAAAAAATCTCATCGCGCAACGGCGCGACACGCTGCGCAAATTATCCTCCAGACTCGCCTACCCGCTGCTGCTGACCCACGCCGCCGTGCTCATTCCCGCCGCCAAGACCCCGTTCCTGCAAGGCGCGGCCGCCCTGCCGCGTCGCTGGACACGCTGATGATGCGGATACCGTTGCTAGTTTTTATGCTCCAGGCGCGCGCCGCCGGCAACTTCTCCCGCTGCCTCGGCGCGTTCCTGCTGGCCGGCGTGAATGTCGTGCATCCTTTTGAATTCACCGGTTAAACGCACCCACGTTTGACCTTACGTGGTGGCTTGTTCTGGTTGCCCTGAAATCACCATCAGCGTACCCATTGCAGCGGGTTGCGTCACCCAAAACGTCAAAATTTTCCGCCAATTTTATAGCTCCAATGTTGTCCGATATTATTGCCCTCAAAATATCTCTTGCCCTTTCAAAAAAGGCAGCTTATGGTTCCTGTCCGTCTCGCCGCGCCTCAAGCGCAATCGGCTTGCGGACAGCGAAACCACGGCTTCACAATGCAAGGTGCGTCTCGCTACAAATTCAGGAGATACCAAAATAATCATGCCAACCGCCTGTCCATTTCAATTTATCGAGCAAGGTTCCCACGCTGCCATCGTCCATGAGGGCAGGGAGATTGTCCGTCTCGACCAAAACATCGCCTACTTCGGATCGGCCTATTGGGTTCGGGACCAAGTCATGGTGCCCGGCGGCAAGCCGGAGATCGCCGTCCAGCCTGTCTGTTCCGCTTACCCACACTGCACGCTGGCTGCAGTGCGCTACGAAGTGACGACGCAAGGCGACACTCTCCAGATCCGCATCATCCCCGTCAAGTTGCGGGGTAGCCAAAGCGGTCTCTTCCAGTGGAAAGAAGAAAATATCTTGAGCGTACGGATCGAGGACGGGCGCTACGTGTGGAAACAGGAAGCCGTGCTGCGCTTCTTCCACGATTTCGATCTCGATGCCCGTGACAACAACGGCATGAGGATATACCGCTTTCATCATGTCGATGGCCGGCCTGGCCGGTTATTTCAGTTTTTTGATCCCGCGCCGGCGGGCGCCTCGGGACCAGCCGTGCCCATGATCCGCGACTGGATCGGTTTCCCCGAACCCTATAACGGCCCCGACAGCTTCCGCCAGCACTGGAAGCGCGAGTACGTCGAGATCATTTTGCAGGATCCCGACGGCAGCTTCGCCAAGGCACCGCTGAACAAGACGCTGTGGCTGTACCTTACTTTCGACAATCGACGCTCCCGGCCCTGCGCGGCCAAGGGACCCTTTTACCTGGTCAAGGACACCGGCGAAGCGCTCGAATGCCAGGTCGATGCACCCACCCATTACCATCACGTCTGCGAATGGGGCATGGATTTCCATGCCTGGTGCGACCTTGACCCCTTCGCGTGCGGCAACATCATCCCCGCCGGCACGCAAATCATCTGCGCTACCACTTCGCGCATGGTTGACCGCGAGACCGTCCGCGCCATCGCCGACCAAGCCCGGCCACTGCGGCTCACCCCCGAGGAACACGCCTGCGCCGACATGCCCGCCTACGAGGAACCCGAGAACACCTTCACCGTCTCCAACCTCGACCGCCTCGACGCCCAGCAATGGCGCCCGACCAGCGAAGGCTGCTCCTGGCTCCGCACCGGCGGCCACTCGCCCGGCAGCGGCTGCCTCGTCATCCGCAACTCCTACGCCGCCACGGGCTCGTGGTTCTGCGAGTTTGGCCCGCAGTCCTGGGGCAATCCCTTCATCCCCGGTGCCCGCTATCGCTTTTCCGCTTGGGTGCGGGTGGAGGATTTCGTCGGCGATGGCGGCTACGAGCACGGTCCACAGCTCGGCGTCGAATTGACGCAGGGAAACGGCCCCTCCGTCGCAAGCACGCGCACACTGGTGGACTACGGCTGGAGCCCAAGCCTCTTCAACGATCGCCTTCCCATATGGAAGACGATGGAATGGACGAAAATCGAGCTCATTACCGATCCCGTTCCCAACAACATTCTGCGCGGCGTGCTCAAACTCCGCTTCGGCGGCCGCGGCACCGCCTGGTTCTCCAGCGTCCGCTGGGAGCCCGTTGAGTCGTCCTAGAATCTCCTGTTTTATAAACTCCCTAGATAGTGTAGTCATGAATTATTAAAAAAACTTTGCGCTCTTTGCCTCTTTGCGCCTTTGCGTTAACTTCTGCAAATTGAGATACTGGTTGGAATCTGAAATCTTTGCGCTAAACACAAGAGATGCCCTGGCCTTCGCGCAATCTCGAACTGTTCCTGCGCCAGCTCGCCACGCTGTCCGACGCGGGGGTGCCGATGGCGCAGGGTCTGCGCGCGCTGGCGCCGCAACTACCGGCGCCGTTCAACCGCCTCGCCGCCACCGTCAGCGACGACCTGGCCGCCGGGGTCACCCTCAGCGAAGCCGTCGCGCGCCATCGCCGGCGGTTTGACCCCGCCACGCTGACGTTCATCGCTGTCGGCGAACGCACCGGGCGGCTCGCCGCGCTGCTGACCCGCGCCGCCGACCTCGTCGCGCAACGACGCGACACGCTGCGCAAATTGTCATCCAAACTCGCCTACCCGCTGCTGCTGCTCCACGCCGCCGTGCTCATTCCCGCCGGCAAAACCCTGTTCCTGCAAGGGGCCGCCGCCGCCGCGGGCGAGATTGCGCCGCCGCTGCTGCTGCTCTACGCGGCCATCCTCGGCGGCTGGCAAGTACTCCGCGCGCGCCGGACTGCCGCGCCGCTGGACACGCTGATGATGCGGCTGCCATTGCTCGGGTTCCTGCTCAAGGCGCGCGCCGCCGGCAACTTCTCCCGCTGCCTCGGCGCGTTCCTGCTGGCCGGCGTGAACGTCCGCGCGGCGCTGACCGAATGCGCGCCGGCCACCGGCTCACCGTCCGCGGCGGCGGACCTGGCGCGCGCGCGGGACCGCATCGCCGACGGCGACACCCTGAGCGAGGCGCTGACCGTCTGCCGCTTCCTGCCGCCGGTCAGCCGCGGCCTCATCGCCACCGGCGAGCAAAGCGGCACGCTGCCGCTGACCCTGGCACAAAACGCGCAACTGCTCGACGAGGAAGCGCAACGCAAAACCGCGCTGCTGGCCGCCGGCCTTGGCGGACTGATCTTCACCCTCGCCGCGGCCTACATCGCCTGGCTGGTCATCAACACCTTCGTCGGCTATTACGGGCAGTTGGGCGAATTTTAAGAGGTTAGATTCCCACCATCAGCGCCGTCGGCGGCATGAGTCGCCGCGGCACCGAGACAAACTCCGTTGACTATGATTCCCCGCATGAGCGAATCGCCCGACGGCAAAAACCCCGCCACAAACCGCTGGTGTTTGCGCGGCAGCGCCGCAAACCCAACCGGGGCCTCCAGCGCTAAGACCAGCAGCCCCTGATTGGGGCGCGCACTGGAGGTGATGATAGATATGTACAGCAACCAACAGCCTTCGGCGTGCCAATTTTTAGGAAAAGGCACAACCTTCCTGTTTAATAAAACGATACCGTGACAGCTTCTCGTTAATCAGGGCAGGGTATTCACCAAGTCGCCTTTGTTTTTGCCTTTGGCAAAGAGTCAGAGTCGGCGTGTAATTGCCGACGATTTTACACTTACCATCTCGCGAACGCTCCAACACCCGGGTCCACCTCCATCCAGTGCTGTCACCGACAACCAACGGCAATCTTTTCCCACCAGGGCATCTTTCAGCCAAGACCACCTTATGAAAACGGCTCAGCAGCGCGACTGTCACGGCGCTGATGAAGCAAAACTAGGTCACATTGACTGTTGGTC
>JAISBF010000020.1 GCA_031266335.1 Verrucomicrobiales bacterium | reverse complement strand
AATCTCCACGCCTTCCAGCGAGGACAACACGCCCTTCTGCACCTGAGCGTCAACCAACGCCCGACCATCCGCGCCCTCGGCCAAAACCGAGGACACCTTCAGCGCCTCGCCCAACGCCGCCGCGCCCCATTGTTTTAATATTTTCATTTAGATATTCCTTCCTTTGTTAGGTTATTCAGCGTCGCCGCGACGCAACCCTTGCGCCGGCGCGCGACACCACCCAAGCTGCGAGCGAATTGTTACGAACAAACGGCGCACAAGTAACATTCGCGGGAAAACTCCGACCACGAAGACGCGGAGGCATGGAGGAATTTACACCACTAAGGCACCAAGGCACGAAGGCTGTTTTTTCAAACAAACCTTCGTGCCTTCGTGTCTTCGTGGTGTAAATGGTCTTTAGAACAGTTGAGGTCCAGTTGGTCGGCGGTCAAGTGACTCCAGAGACCGACCAATATACCCTTGCCGCCGCTGTAGGTGGTGCCCAATTTGGGGATTGTAATTTGGCCGGGATTGGCGATTGGTAATGGTGTGAAAATCGTGGTGGCCAGTGATTCGTTCAAGGGATGTCTCAGCTCCGCGGCGGTGGCGGACGCGGTGGCACGCGGGATTCGGCGGGTGTCACCGTCAGCGACGGTGGTTAAGGTGCCCGTCGCTGACGGCGGCGAGGGGACGGTCGAGGCGCTGACGGTGGCGCGCGGCGGGGTCACTGTCAGCGTCCGCGCGCACGACCCGCTCATGCGGGAAATCACCGCCGCCTACGGCGTGCTGCCCGACGGCACGGCGGTGATTGAAATGGCGGCGGCGTCGGGCTTGCCGCTGTTGACGGCGGCGGAGCGCAATCCGCTGGTCACCAGCAGCGCCGGCACCGGCGAATTGATAGCCGACGCGCTGCGGCGCGGCTGCCGGCGTTTGATCATCGGCCTCGGCGGCTCGGCGACCAACGACGGCGGGGCGGGGTTGCTGCGGGCGCTGGGGGTGAGCTTGCTCGACGCCGACGGCGCGCCGCTGCCGGAGGGCGGCGCGGCGCTGGCGCGACTGTCAGCGATAGATTGGTCAGGGCTGGACGCGCGACTGGCTGATTGCGAGTTGCTGGTCGCCTGCGACGTGACCAATCCGTTGTGCGGCGCGCGCGGCGCGTCGGCGGTGTACGGCCCGCAAAAGGGCGCGACGCCGCCGATGGTGGCGCAACTCGACGCCGCGCTGGCGCACTACGCGCTGACGGCGCGGCGTTTGCTCGGCCGGAACATCGCCGAGTTGCCGGGCGCCGGTGCCGCCGGCGGCTTGGGCGCGGCGCTGCTGGGTTTTCTCCACGCGGAACTGCGCAGTGGCATCGACCTCATCGTCAGCGAGGCGCGGCTGCGCGACCGGCTCGCCGGCGCCGATTTGCTCATCACCGGCGAGGGGCGGCTGGACGCGCAATCGCGCAACGGCAAGGCGGCCTACGGCATCCTGCGGGCGGGGCGGGCGGCGGGCGTGCCGGTGGCGGCGATTGTCGGGCAACTGGACGCTGACCGTGACGAGGTGTTGCGGGACGGGTTCGCGGCGGTATGCAGTCTGCGGGAACTGGCGGCATCGTCAGCGGACTCCGTGGCCCGCGCCGCCGAGTTGCTGGAGTTGGCGGCGGAACGGGTGTTGTTTTCACCACCAAGACACGAAGTTTGATTGAAAAAATACTTTGTGCCTTCGTGTCTTCGTGGTGAAAAACCTTCGCGCCTTGGCGTCTTGGCGGCAGGAGTTCAGAGTTAACCCGCCTGATAGGGGCCGTAAGGCTCGCCGAGGAAACCGGAAACGCGGGTGAAATTGAAATCCTTCTCCAGCAGCCGGTCCAACATGGCGCCGACGGCCTGCGCGGTCTGGGCATGCAAGTCGTGGTTGAGGATGATGCTGCCGGGCACGGTGGCGCTGACCACGCGGTTGATAATCTGATTCACGCCGGGCCGCGCCCAGTCGCGGGGATCCACCGACCAGTACAACACGCCGAGGCCGAGCGACCGGGCCAGCGGGCCTTGGGCCTCGCGGTGAAAGGCGCCGTAAGGGGGGCGCAGCCATTTGGGCGCGCGACCGGTGGCGGTGGTGATTACGTCCTGCGCCTGGCGCATTTCATGGCTGGCGCGGGCGGGGGACAGGGCGCTGAGCGGCGGATGGGTGTGGGTGTGGTTGGCGATTTCGTGACCGGCGTCGGCGACTTCCCGCGCCAGGCCGGGATAGCGCTCGGCATTGCGGCCGATCATGAAAAACGTGGCGCTGACGTTGCGCCGGTCCAGTTCGCGCAACACTTTTTCGGTCACGCCGGGCGTCGGCCCGTCATCAAAAGTGATGGCGATGCGGTTGCCCAGGCCGGGGCCGGAGGAGGCGAACCGGGTGGGCGACGGCGGTTCCGCTGACAATGGGGGCACCGGCTGCCAGAGTTGGCCGGTCGTGTCGCCGGGCGCGGCGCCGCTGACCGTGAGCGGCCGGGCGAACCCGCGCGTGACCAGGCGCGGCCAGGCGCCGACGCCGAGCGCGCCGGCGGCGATGAGTTTGAGGAATTCGGCGCGGGTCACGAGTGCGGCATCATGCGGACGCGGGAAAAACTTGGCAATCAGAATGTGCCGCGCGTATGCTGATGGCCTTGCATTTATGGCGGCGAAAGTTTGTTTGGCGGTGGATTTGGGCGCGGGCAGCGGACGGGTGCTGGCCGGGGTTTATCGTGACGCGACGCTGACGCTGCGGGAGTTGAACCGCTTCCCCAGCGAGGCCGCGCGCGCGGCCGACGGCTGGCACTGGGATTTCCCCAAGCTGCTGGGCCACGTCAAGGCCGGCCTCGCGCTGGCGCTGGCGGAGTACGGCCCGCAAGTGGTGTCCCTCGGCGTGGACACCTGGGGCGTGGACTACGGGCTGCTCGGCGCTGACGGTGAGCTGCTGGCCAATCCGTTCCAATACCGCGACGCGCGCACCGACGGCATGATGGCGCGGGCCTACGACTTGATGCCGCGGGCGGAAATTTACCGCCGCACGGGCATCCAGTTCATGTTTTTCAATACGTTGTACCAGTTGTTAGCGGAACGGCGGCTCGCCGACGCCGACTGCCTGCTGTTCATGCCGTGCCTTATCAACTATCTGCTCACCGGCAAAAAAATGAACGAGCGCACCATCGCCAGCACCGGCCAGTTGCTCGACGCGCGGACGCAGCGGTGGGACCGGGCGCTGCTGGCGGCGATGGGTTTCCCGGCCAAGATTTTCGGCGCGCTGGTGGACGCCGGCACGGTCATCGGGCCACTGTCAGCGGCGGTGCAACACGAGGTCGGCGCGACCGCGCTGCAAGTCATCGCGCCCGGCTGCCACGACACGGCGTCGGCGGTGGCCGGCGTGCCCGCTGACGGTGACGGTGCCGGCACGGTGTTTCTCAGCTCCGGCACCTGGTCGCTGATGGGGCGCGAGCTTGCCGCGCCGGTGGTGACGCCGGAGAGCTTCGCCGCCGGTTTTTCCAACGAGACCGGCGTGTGTGGCACCACGCGCTTTTTGAAAAACATCGCCGGCATGTGGCTGTTGCAGGAATGCAAACGGGTTTGGGACGCTGACGGCGGCGCGCCCGACTACGCCGCCATCGCCCGGCAAGCCGCCGACGCTGACGCCTTCGTGTCGCTGATTGACCCCGACGCCGCCGAGTTTCAGGCGCCGGCGCACATGCCCGCCGCCATCGTGAATTTTTGCCGCGCCACCGGCCAGCCCGCGCCATCGACCGCGGGGCAGTTCGCGCGCTGCATTTTCGAGAGCCTCGCGCTGAAGTATCGCGTCACGCTGGCGCAATTGGAACAACTCACCGGCGCGCCGGCCGCGGCGCTGCACATCGTCGGCGGCGGCGCGCAAAACACGCTGCTCAACCAGCTGGCCGCCGACGCCACCGGCCGCCCGGTCATCGCTGGCCCCGTCGAGGCGACCTCCATCGGCAACATTTTGCTGCAACTCATCGCGCTCGGCGAGTTGCCGTCACTGGCGGCGGGCCGCGCTCTGGCGCGCCGTTCCTTCGCCACCCAAACCTACCGGCCGCGCCACCCCGCCGCGTGGGAGGCCGTCGCCGCGCGGTTCGCCGCGCTGCCCGGCCGCTGATGATGCGTTTATGATGACTGTTAACAACCTCGCCGCGCAGTCGCCGTTCACCACCAAGGACGGCTCCACCATCCGCAGCATCCTTGACCGCGCCAACGCGCCGGTGCGCAACCAGAGTTTGGCCGAGGCGACGCTGCCCGGCGGCGGCGCGACCGACCGGCATTATCACCGGCTCAGCGAGGAATTTTATTTCGTGCTCGCCGGCCGCGGGGTGATGGAAGTGGACGGCGAGACGCGCGCGGTCGCCGAGGGTGACGCGGTGCTGATTCCGCCCGGCGCGTGGCATCAGCTGCGGGCGCTGACGGCGCTGCGGTTCCTGTGCTGTTGCGCGCCGCCGTACGCGCACGAGGACACTTATGGCGCGTAAAAATTGATCATGAAAATCTGCGACGCGACGCAATTTTATTCCGAGGTCGGCGGCGGCGTGCGGCGGTATCTCACGGAGAAACGCCGCTACCTCCTCCGCCACACGGCGCACGAGCATGTGTTGATTATTCCGGGCGAGCGCACGGAGACGGTCAACGAGGGGCGGCTGACGACGTGTACCGTCGCGTCGCCGAAAATCAACCGCACGTCGCGCTATCGCATATTATTTAATTTAAAACAGGCGGCGCAAATGGTGTATGAGCAGCGGCCCGACATCATCGAGTCGGGCGACCCGTACCAGCTCGGCTGGCGCATGATCCAGGCGGGCGCGGAGTTACGCGTCCCGGTGGTCGGTTTTTATCACTCGCATTTTCCCGAGGCGTACCTGCGCACGGCGCTCAAATATTGCGGGCCGTGGCTGCGCGAGGTCGGCATGGCGTACGCGCAGGACTACATCCGGCGGTTGTACAACACTTTCGACCGCACGCTGGTGCCGTCGGTGTACCTGGCCGACCTGCTGCGGCAATGGGGCGTGCGCCGGGCCGCGGCGGTGCAACTCGGCGTGGACACGGAAATTTTCCGGCCGGGCGCCGCTGACGCTGACGGTACACGGACGGCCTGGCGGCAACAACTCGGTGTCGCTGACGAGGCAATCTTATTATTGTACGTCGGCCGGCTGGCGGGGGAGAAAAACACCGGGACGCTGGTGGAGGCGTTCAAATTGCTGGCGCGTGATGCGGCGGTGAAATTCGAGTTGCTCATCATCGGCGACGGCGCGCAACGGCCGCTGGTGCTGGCGGCGCAACGGACCGCGCCGCGCCTGCACTGGCGGCCCTATTGCGCCAACGGCGGCGAGCTGGCGGGTTATTACCGCGCGGCGGACTTGTTCGTGCATCCGGGCGTGTGCGAGACGTTCGGGCTGGTGGCGCTGGAGAGCCAGGCGTGCGGCTGCCCGGTGGTCGGCATCCGCGGCAGTTACATGGACGCGAACATTTTCGCCGGGCTGGAGCATTGGGCGGCGGAGAACACGCCGGCGGCGCTGGCGGCGGCGATTCGGCGCTACGCGACGCTGGACCGCCGGGCCTTGGGCGCGACGGCGGCGGCCAAGGTGTTGGCGGAGTACAGTTGGGCCAGGTCGTTTGAGAAAATCCTCGCGGGGTACGAGCGGGAAATCGCTGACTGAGAGCTTCATTAACGCAAAGACGCAAAGGAGCAAAGGCACGAAGAAATTTTTTTTACAGGGAGAACATGGAGAACATGGAGATTATTTTTTTAAAAAACCTCCGTGAACTCCATGTTCTCCCTGTAAAAAATTCTTTGTTCCTTTGTCCCTTTGCGCCTTTGCGTTAATGAAGCTAACTAAAAAAACTCCGCGTCTCGGCCACTGGGAGCGCCGGTCATTGCCGCCGGCGGATGAGCGTCAGCGCGCCCAACCCCGCGCCGAGGAGGAGCCAGGTGGACGGTTCGGGAACGGCGGCGGTGTTGAATAACAGCAGGCCGTCTTGCGTGAAGAAGCCGCCTTGCTGGCCCTCGCCCAGGCCGATGGCGGTGAGCGTCCAGTTGCCCTCGCTGCCGGTGGCGGCGGAGTAGTCGATGAGAACGTAGTCCTGGCCGTTTTGCACGAAGATGTTGCTAAAATCCACGGTGAGGGAGCTGAAGTCAAGAGAACCGGTGACGGTCAGCGGCAGCCCGCCGTTGTTCAAGTTATGGTCAACCACCAGGACGGCGCCGTCGTTCAGAATCAAGTCGCTCACAGTGCCGACATTGGTGCTGATGATGAGGGTGCCGTTGGCGTCGGTTTGGGTTTCCGCGCTGGCGGTGAGGTGCAACGCGGCAATGCCGAGGACGCTGAGGATGAATAGTTTCAAGTTCATATGATAGGTGTTGGCGATTTTTCTAACGTAAAGACGCCGGGAACGCAAAGCAATTTTACCTGAGAGCTTCATTAACGCAAAGGCGCAAAGGCGCGAAGAAATTTTTTACAGGGAGAACATGGAGAGCATGGAGATTATTTTTTTTAAAAACTCCGCGTCTCGGCCACTGGGAGCGCCGGCATCCTTGCCGGCAGACTGACCTTGGCAGGTGAACCAGCCGGCTGGAAGCCGGCGCTCCCAGTGCTGGCGCAGTTTTTTTACCGGGAGAGCATGGAGGAATTGATTATTGATTATTGAATATTTGTAAAAACAGCGCCTCCGGCGGAATTAGCTACAAAATCGCCGGAGGCGCAAATTTCCCAAATAATCAATCTTCAATAATCAATCTTCAATTAAACATTGTCAACCCCGCTGCCAGTGATAGCTTGCCGCTGTTTATGCACAAACATCCCAAGCTGACCGAGGGGCGCATCGCCAATCTATTGCAACAAATCCAGGCCATCATTTATCACGGTCAGCGACCGTTGGAACTCGGTATTTACGAGGTACACGGCGATCCGGTGCCGGCGGCGGCGGCGTTGCAGCAGAGTTACCGCCCGTTCGCGGCTGGCGACGCGTGGGGCGCGACCTGGGACACCGCGTGGTTCCGCGCGCGCGGCCAGGTGCCGGCGGAATGGCGCGGGCGCGAGGTGGTGGCGCTGGTGGATTTGGGCTTCGCCGGCGGCGAGGGCTTCACGGCGGAGGCGCTGGTGTGGCAAGACGGCCAGCCGACGCGGGCGCTGAATGTGAACCGCCGCGACGTGCCGGTCAGCGTCAGCGCCAAGGGCGGCGAGCAGGTGGAATTTTTCCTCGAGGCCGGCGCCAACCGCGGCTCGCAATTTATTAACGACAACGAGCTGCTGCTGCCGGATTATCACGGCAAACCGCGCTTCCGTTTCGTCAGCGCGGAGCTGGCGCTGTTCGACCGCGCGGCGTGGCAGTTGTACCTCGACGTGAAAATCGCGTTCGAGCTGTTGCAGGCGCTGCCGGCGGACGAGCCGCGTTACGGCCAGTTGCTGCGGGCGCTGAACGACGCGGCCAACTGTTTCGACCCCGCGGACCGCGGCACCGTCGCGGCGGCGCGGGCGGCGCTGATCGTGGTGTTGAGGCAGCGGAACGGCGGCGCGGCGCACCGCGTCTCCGCCGTCGGGCACGCGCACATTGACACCGCGTGGCTGTGGCCGTTGCGCGAGACCATCCGCAAATGCGCGCGCACCTTCTCGACCGCGCTGCGTTACATGGAGGAATATCCCGACTACGTGTTCAGCTGTTCCTCGGCGCAGCAGTACGCGTGGATGAAGGAGTATTATCCGTCAATTTACGCCGACATGCGGGCGGCGGCCAAGCGCGGCCAGTGGGAGCCGATTGGCTCGATGTGGATCGAGGCGGACTGCAACCTCACTTCCGGCGAGTCGCTGGTCCGCCAAATCCTGTACGGCAAGAAATTCTTCCAGGAGGAGTTCGAATACGAGCCGCGGGACGTGTGGCTGCCCGACGTGTTCGGCTATTGCGCGTCCATGCCGCAAATCATGCGGCAGAGCGGCGTCAAGTGGTTCCTCACGCAAAAAATCTCGTGGAACCAGTTCAACAAGTTCCCGCACCACACGTTCTGGTGGGAGGGCATCGACGGCACGCGCGTGTTCACGCACTTCCCGCCGGCGGACACGTACAACGCGCGGATGACGGCGGCGGAGTTGCGGCACGGGGTGAAAAATTTCCGCGAGCACGACCGCGCCAGGCGCTCGCTGTTCGTCTATGGCCACGGCGACGGCGGCGGCGGGCCGACGCGCGAGATGATTGAAGTGGCGCGGCGGGCGAAGGATTTGGACGGGCTGCCGAAGGTCGCGCTGGGGCGGGTTGACAGCTTCTGCGCGCGGGCGTCGTACGAGGCCAAGGACCTGCCGGTGTGGATCGGCGAGTTGTATTTCGAGTTGCACCGCGGCACCTACACCACGCAGGCGCGCAACAAGTGCGGCAATCGCTGGTGCGAGTTCGCGTTGCGCGAGGCCGAGTGGTTCGACGCGCTGGCGGTGACGCTGGGCGGGGCCAAGGTCCGCGGCCGGCGCCGGGCGGTGCCGCACGCGGTGTACGATGTCGTCGCGCGCGAGCAAAACCCCAGCCGGCAGCGCCGGTTGGAGCGCGCGTGGAAGCTACTGTTGTTGAATCAATTTCACGACATCATCCCCGGCTCCTCCATCAACTGGGTCTATCTGGACAGCGTCAACGATTACGTCACCATCAGCGAGTTGTGCCATCAAGTGCTGAACGAAACCAAGCCGGCGCTGACGCTGAAGATTGACACCGCCGCTTTCGCCAGGCCGCTGCTGGTGACCAACACCCTCGGCCACGCGCGCGACGAAGTCATCACGCTGCCGGACGGCACGGCGCGGCGGGTGCAGGCGCCGGCGCTCGGTTACGCCGTGGTGGACGCTGACGGTGCCGCCGCCGCCGGGGCCGCTGCCGCTGACGGAGACGTTGCCACGGTCAGCGTCCGCCAGCTCGCCGGCAAAATCGTCGTGGACAACGGCCTGCTGCGGGTGACGTTTGATAAGCACGGGCTGATTACCAGCCTGCGCGACCTCGCCGCTGACCGCGAGGTCATCGCGCCCGGTGAGCGCGGCAACCTGTTCCAGTTGTTCAAGGATTACCCGAACAACTGGGACGCCTGGGACTTGGATTTGCACTACCAGGAAGTGGGCGAGGATTTGGTGGCGGCGTACAGCGTCACCGTCAGCGAGCGCGGGCCGCTGCGCGCCACCGTCAGCGTCGCGCGCCAGTTCGGCCGGTCCGTCATCCGGCAGGACATCATCATCCGCGCCGGCTCGCGCCGGGTGGATTTCGTCACCAAGGTGGACTGGCAGGAAGCGCACCGGCTGCTGAAGGTCGCCTTCCCCGTGGCGATCCATTCGCCGCGCGCGACGTATGAAATCCAGTACGGCCACCTGGAGCGGCCCACGCATTACAACACCAGTTGGGACCTGGCGCGCTTCGAGGTGTGCGCGCAGAAGTGGGCGGACTTGTCCGAGCGCGATTACGGCGTGGCGCTGCTGAACGATTGCAAGTACGGCCACGACATCTTCGGCCACACGCTGCGGCTGAGCCTGTTGCGCGCGCCCAGCGCCCCCGACCCGTGCGCCGACCGCGGCGAGCAAGGGTTCACCTACGCGCTGCTGCCGCACGCCGGCGATATCGCCAGCGGCCGGGTGGTCGAGGAAGCCTACAACCTGAACGTGCCGCTGACCGTCAGCGCGTTGCCCAGGCAAACGGGCCCGCTGCCGGCGAGCCACAGCTTCTTCAGCCTCGACCGCCCCGGCGTGGTCATCGAGGCGGTGAAAAACGCCGAGGACGGCAGCGGCATCATCGCGCGCTTGTACGAGGCGCACGGCACCCGCGGCCCGCTGACGCTGACCACCACGCTGCCGTTCACCAAGGCGGTGACCACCGACTTGCTGGAGCGCACGACCAGCAAGGTGCCGTTCCACGCCGGCCGGTTGACGCTGACGGTGCGGCCGTTTGAAATCGTCACGCTGAAGTTCACCAAATAAAAAAAGCTTCATTAACGCAAAGACGCAAAGGAACGAAGGCGCAAAGGTTGTTGTTAATTTAAAAACCAAACCAAAAAAATCTTCGCGCCTTTGCTCCTTTGCGTCTTTGCGTTAATGAAGCTAAATTGACTGGAATTCAGCCCGGTCAACCGCTAGGCTGGCGCACATGCCCAAAGGTTATCTCGCCCTGGTCCTGCACGCGCACTTGCCGTTTGTGCGGCATCCCGAATACGCTGAATTCCTCGAAGAAGACTGGCTGTACGAGGCCATCACGGAGACTTACATCCCGTTGGTCGATATGCTGGACGGGTTGTTGCGCGACGGCGTGGAGTTCCGGCTGACGATGAGTCTGACGCCGCCGTTGTGCTCGATGTTGCGCGATCCGTTGTTGCAGGAGCGGTATCTGGCCAAGCTCGACCAGCTCATCGAGTTGAGTGTGAAGGAAATCAACCGCACGGAGCACGACCCGAATTTCCGCGAGGTGGCGTGGTTTTATCATCACCGGTTGACGCATTGCCGCGAGGTGTTCGTTGACCGGTACCGCCGCGACTTGGTCGGCGCGTTCAGGAAGTTCCAGGACGCCGGCAAGCTGGAAATCATCACTTGCGGCGCCACGCACGGGTTTCTGCCGCTGATGGCGGATTATCCCGAGGCGGTGCGCGCGCAAATCCTGGTGGCCCGCGACCATTACCGCGAGTGTTTCGGGCGCGACCCGCGCGGCATCTGGCTGCCGGAGTGCGCGTATGTGCCGGGCATCGAAAAGTTCCTGCGCGAGGCGGAAATCCGCTGGTTCATCGTCGATACGCACGGGGTGATGTTCGCCGACCACCGCCCGCGCAACGGCGTGTACGCGCCCATCTACACCCCCGGCGGCCCGGCGGCGTTCGGGCGCGACCTGGAGTCCAGCCGGCAGGTGTGGAGTTCCAAGGAGGGTTATCCGGGCGACGTGTATTACCGCGATTTTTACCGCGACATCGGCTACGACCTCGACTTCGACTACATCCGGCCCTACATCCAGTCCAACGGCCTGCGCAAGTTCACCGGCTTGAAATACCACCGCATCACCGGCCAGTCCGACTGGAAGGAGCCGTACCTGCCCGCCGTCGCCCGCGCCCGCGCCGCCGAGCACGCGGGGCACTTCATGTTCAACCGCGAGCAGCAAATCGCGCACCTCGCCGCGCACACCACCGTGCCGCCGGTGGTGCTCTCGCCCTACGACGCGGAGTTGTACGGGCACTGGTGGTTCGAGGGGCCGGACTTCCTGAACTTCCTGCTCCGCAAAACCGCCTACGACCAGCAGGTGTTCAAGACCATCACGCCGTCCGAGTACCTGGAGCAATGCCCCACCCAGCAAGTCGCCACCCCGTCCGCCTCGTCCTGGGGCGCGGAAGGCTACTGGAACGTGTGGCTGGACGGCAGCAACGCCTGGATTTACCCGCACCTGCACGAGGCGGCGCGGCGCATGACCGAGCTGGCGCGGCAGTTCCGCGACGCCGGGGGCGACGCCGGCGGCCTGACCGAGCGCGCGCTGCGACAGGCGGCCCGCGAGTTGTTGCTGGCGCAATCGAGCGACTGGGCGTTCATCATGAAAACCGGCACGATGGTGCCCTACGCGGTGAAGCGGACCAAGGATCACCTCCTGCGCTTCACCCGCCTCTACGAGCAACTCCAAGCCAACCAAATCGACGAACCGTTCCTCGCCAACTGCGAGTGGCGCGACAATATCTTCCCGCACCTTGACTGGCGGCATTATCTTTAAGCAAGCCACCTTAACGCAAAGGCGCAAAGGGACAAAGGCGCGAAGGTTTTTTGTTTTGGTTTTTTAATTAACAAAAATCTTTGCGCCTTTGTCCCTTTGCGTCTTTGCGTTAATGAAGCTAAAAAAACGTTGACACCCACCCGGTCAACACTAGATTGCCCCTTGTGTTTGCCCCCATATTAGACTCGCAGACTCGCAGACTCGCAGACTCGCAGACTCGCAGACTCGCAGACTCGCAGACTCGCAGACTCGCAGACTCGCACCACGAGCACCAGCTTGCTGCACTGATACTCATTTCCCTCGGTTTACGCCTAAGGCGCTCCGCCTTAGCTCTAAGCCCATTTATCTTAGCTCTAAGGCGGTCTGCTTTAGCTCTAAGGCAGACTGCTTTAGCGCTAAACTGGGCAGCCTTAGCTCTAAGGCCAACCGCCTTAGCTCTAAGCTGGGTGGCGTTAGCTCTAAAGCTGACCGCCTTAGCTCTAAGGCTGGCGGTTTTAGCGCTAAGATTACCGATTTTGGCTCCCGGATTAGCGGTACGGGAAGCCAACTAAACAACATTAACCCGCTCAACCATAAAATCCTCGTCCAACAAGCCGGCTAACCAAACAAAACAGCCGCATTAACGCAAAGACGCAAAGGAACAAAGGCGCAAAGAATTTTTTTACCGGGAGAACATGGAGAACATTGAGATGATTATTTAAAAAAAACCTCCATGAACTCCATGATCTCCCTGTAAAAAATCCTTCGTACCTTTGCCCCTTTGTTCCTTTGCGTTAATGCAGCTAACAAAAAACCTATGAAACCACCAACCCGCAGCTTGATCTTAACCACCACCGCGCTGCTCGGCGCGCTATTCACCCTCGGGCACCTGTCGCCGGCACGGGCCGAGGTGAACCAATGGAGAAGCGCCGGCGCCGGCGACTGGGGCGTAGCCGACAACTGGAGCGCCGGCGTGCCGGCCTTCTCCTCGGCCAGCGGCACCGCCGTGATCGGCGCTCCCGGTTATACGACCGGCACGGCCCTGCTCGCCTCCGGTTCCTACACCGCCATCGTGTTGCAACTCGGCAGGAGTCAGAATGCCCAGACCGAGAGCAACGGCTATCTGCGGGTGAACGGCAGCGGCACCCTGGCCGACCTGAGATCCATTGAAATCGGCGGCGCCGGGAATTATTACAGCGTCGGCACCCTGGAGCTTGGCAGCGGCGGTTTCGTCAGCGGCACCACGACCCAGGTCGGTGTGTATGGCCAAGGCACCCTGCTGCTCAACGGCGGCCAGTTGCGGACCAACACCCTGACCCTGGGCCTTAACGCGGGCGGCGCCGGCGTCCTGGAAATCGGCGGCGACGGCTCCGGCCAAATCACCCGCATGGACAACACTACCGCCACCGCCATCACCGGCGGCAGTGGCAGCGGCACGCTGAAGTTTACCCACGGCGGCAATCTCAACTTTGCCAATGCCATCAGCGGCGCCAATCTCGGCATCGAGCACCACTCCGGCACCACCACCCTGGCCGCCAACAGCAGTGTCAAAAACCTCAGCGTCAGCGGCGGCCTCCTGAACCTCGGCGTGAGCGCCACGCTGACCCTGCAAAACGGCAGCGCGAACACCGTCAGCGACGGCGGCGCCCTCGGTGGCGCTGGCACCCTGGTTGGCGGTCCGCTGACCGTCGAGGCCGGCGGCCGACTGGTCACCACCCTGACTTTAGCCAACGGCATCACCCTGCAAACCGGCGCCGTCATCGACTACGTCGGCAACGCCAGCGGCCTGGTCGTCAGCGACAACACCCCCATCACCATCGGCAACGGCATCCTGGTGGACTTCAGCGGCGTGACCCTGACCGATGGCGGCAGCTACCTCGTCGCCAACTTCGGCGACGCCGCTGGCGGCACCCTGGACGCCGGTTCCTTCACCGCCACTGGCCTCAGCGACGACATGACCGGCAACTTCACCGTCAGCTACACCAAAGGCACACTAACCTTCCACGCCACCGCCGTCCCCGAACCCACCGCGTGGCTGCTCCTCACCCTCGGCCTCGGCGCGCTCATCCTCGCTCGCCACCGCAAATAACGAAGCCACCTTAACGCAAAGACGCAAAGGGACGAAGGCGCGAAGGTTTTTTTTACAGGGAGAGCATGGAGTTATTGGAGGTTTAAAAAAAACTGCGCCAGCACTGGGAGCGCCGGCTTCCAGCCGGCTGGTTCACCTGCCAAGGTCAGTCTGCCGACAAGGATGCCGGCGCTCCCAGTGCTGGCGCAGTTTTTATCCGTGTCCATCCGTGTTCATCCGTGGTTAAAAAAGTCAGGCCGCGGCAGCTTGCTTGTCCTGCAACACCCATTGCAACGGGCAGCCGGTCAGGTCAAAGCTGGCGCGGAGGTGCTGCTCCAAAAAACGCGCGTAATTCGGCGTCCATAAGGCGCGGTCGTTGAGGAACACCTTCAGCGTCGGCACGCCCGTCGTGGCGCGTTGCGCGGAGACGTAATAGATCTTCAACCGCCGGCCCCGCCTCGTCACCGGCGGGTGCCGTTCCATGGCGCGCTGCACCAGCCGGTTGACCTGGCCGGTCGGCAGCGGCGCGGCGGCGGTGCGGCGCACCCGTTCCATCACCCGCAGCCACCGGCCGAGGTTGGTGCCCGCCGTCGCGCTGACAAAAATCACCGGCGCGTAGTGCAGGAAAAACAACTGCCGCCGGATGCTCTCCTCGTACTCTTTTAAAAACTCGCGCGGCGTGGTTGATTCAAAGCCCGGCAGCTCCACCCGCCCGGATAAATCCCACTTGTTCACCAGAATCACGCAGGGCCGCCCGGCGCCGTTGATGAGGCCGGCGATTTTTTTCTCCTGCTCGCTGATGCCGAGTTGCGCGTCCACCACCAGCGCGCACAGGTGCGCGCGGTTGATGGTGTGCGCCGCGCGCGCGGTCATCGCCTGCTCCAGCGCGTTGTTCACCCGCGCTTTCTTCCGCATCCCCGCCGTGTCCACGAACACGATGTTGCGGCCGGCGTGCTCGAGCGCCACGTCCACCGCGTCGCGCGTCGTGCCCGCCAGGTCGCTGACGATGACGCGCGGTTCCCGCGCCAGCGCGTTGATCAGCGAGGATTTGCCGACGTTGGGCCGCCCCACCACGGCGACGCGAAACTCACGGTCAGCGGCCTGGTCACGGTCAGCGGCGGCGGGTTCCCACGCCTGCGACAGGCCCGCCAGCAGCGCCTCGACCCCCAGCCCGTGCGCCGCCGACAGCGGGAACACCTGGGCAAACCCCAGTTCGTAAAATTCCGCCGCCAGGGGTTGCAACTCCGGCGTGTCGAGCTTGTTCACCGCCAGCGCCACCCGTTTGTCCGCCCGGCGCAATTTCCTCGCCACCTCGATGTCCAGCGGGTTGAGGCCCGCCCGCCCGTCCACCACCAGCAGAATATCCGTCGCCGTCGCCAGCGCGATGTTGACCTCCCGCTGAATCGCCGCTGCGAACCCCGACTGGTCGTCCAGCCCGATGCCCCCCGTGTCCATCAGCGTGAAGGCGTAGTCGCGCCACCGGCATTCGTGCGTGAGGCGGTCGCGCGTCACGCCGGGCAGGTCGTGTACCAGCGAGAGTTGTTTGCCGGCCAGCCGGTTGAACAGCGCGGATTTGCCGACATTGGGGCGACCGACGATGGCGAGTACGGGTTGCATGGGGGGGAAAGTTTCAAATTACAAGTTACAAATTACAAATTTTAAATTCGCGTGGGTGGGGAAGTTGCTTCTGTTATCACTTGCGCGCCGCGCCGCAGGTACACGGCCAGCGACCACAGGGTGAAGAGGCCCGCCGCGCCCACCCACCAGCCGACCGGCGGCCAGTCGAGTTTCAGCAACACCAGCGCCACCGTGATCATTTGCAGCGCGGTCGAGCATTTGCCCGACCAGTGCGGTTGCACGCGCACGTGCCGGACGAACAAATGCAACACCGCGAAGCCCAGCAGCAGAATCGCGTCGCGCCCCAGCACCAATACCAGGAACCACAACGGCAGCCGGTACAGGCCCGGCGCCTGGATGATGCTCAGCGTGATGATGGCCGCCAGCAGCAGCGCCTTGTCCGCCAGCGGGTCGAGCACCGCGCCTAGTTCGCTTTTTTGCCGGAACCGCTTGGCGATCCAGCCGTCCAGCGCGTCGGTCGCCGCGGCCAGCAAAAAGGCGCCGACCGCCAGCCAGTGATAAAGCTCTTTCACCATGCCCCGGACCGCGCAGTTGTTATAATACAGCAGCGCGCCCACGAACACCGGGATCAGCAGGATGCGCAGAATGGTGATGCGGGTTGCCAGCGTCATAAGTTTCGTCCACCGGTTATGCGGCGGCGGCGCAACTGCGTCCGCCGCGGCTTAGATTTTCCGCAAAGTTCTCCGCAGGCGCGCCAGCACCCGCTCCTTGCCCATCACCTCCAGCATGTGATACAGCGACGGCCCGACCGCGCGGCCCGCGACGCCGGCGCGGCACGGGTGTACGTACCCGCCGACCTTCACCCCGTCGGCGACGGCCAGCGCCTTGAGCGTTTCCTCCAGCTTCGCTGCCGTCCACTCACCGTCAGCGACCGCGCCGAACGCCGCGCGGATTTTTTCAATCCGCGCCGCGGCTTGCGGCTCCTTCAGCGTCACCGTCAGCGACTTCTCGTCGTAGGCAAATTCCTCGTCCAGAAACGGCTCCAGCCAGTCGGGCAAATCGCGGCCCAGTTTGATTTTCTCGCGCACGATGTCGAGCGCGCCGTCCAGGTACCGGTCGTCCACGGCGGCCAGGTTCACGCCGCGCCGCGCCAGGTAATCCCTGGCGTAGGCGTGGTACGCGGACGGGGTGAGTTCCTTCCAGTACTCGCCGTTGAGCCAGTACAATTTGTTGAGGTCAAAGCGCGCGTTGCCGCGGTGGATCTGCGCGAGGTCGAATTTTTCCACCACCTCGCTGAGGCTGATTTTCTCGCGGTTGTCCTTCGGCGACCAGCCCAGCAGGCAGAGATAATTCCGCACCGCCGCCGGCAGGTAGCCTTGCTCCATATACTCGCCGATGGACGCGCCCTCGTCGCGTTTCGACATCTTCGAGCCGCCGGGATTCAGGATCAGCGGGATGTGCGCGTACTGCGGCGGCGTCGCGCCGAGCGCCTCGAACATGGCGATGTGCTTGTGGGTGTTCGACAAATGGTCCTCGCCGCGAATCACGTGGGTGATGCGCATTTCAAGGTCGTCCACCACGTTCACGAAATGAAACACCGGCGAGCCGTCCTTGCGGAAAATCGTCGGATCCGGCTCATGCGAGCGGTCGAAGGTAATTTCCCCGCAAATCAAGTCCTTCACCACCCCCGGCGTGCGCGGCAGGCGGAACCGCACCGCACCGTCAGCCTCGCGGTAGGCATGGTCAGCGGCGAGCAATTGCTCAACGTACCGCTGGTAAATCGGCAGCCGCTGACTTTGAAAATACGGGCCGCGGTCACCGTCAGCGCCACCGTCCTCGCGCGCGCCCTCGTCCCAATCAAGCCCCAGCCAGCGCAACCCCTTGAAAATAATGGCGACTGCCTCCGGGGTGTTGCGCGCCGTGTCCGTGTCCTCGATGCGCAGGATCATTTTCCCGCCAAAATGCCGCGCGTACAACCAGTTGAACAGCGCGGTGCGCGCCCCGCCGATATGCAACAATCCCGTCGGCGACGGGGCAAAACGAACCCGGATTTCACTCATAAGATTTTTTCAGTAACTGATATTTTATTAAAGCCGAGCTTCCCGTTAAAGCAATGGTTAAAGTTGCCCCGCCTTTTTTCCGTGATAAAAATCACCATGCCATCGTTGTCGGTCATTGGCGCGGCTTTAGAGCCTATCCGCATAACTTTGTTATGTATGCCGTCATCCTGAGCACAGCGTAGCGGAGCCGAAGGATCGCGTGGCCTGTCTCTACGCTGCTGGTGAGTTTGGCATCATGCCAGATGCACCCAACAGATTCAGCTGGGCCACCCGATCCTTCGGCTCCGCTACGCTTGCTCAGGATGACGGCGGGATGGGACGATGGTTATATAATGGCGAGGAACCACAAATATTTTCTGACAAAGCGTCATTGTTTCTCACAATTTCACACATGTATAAGGGTATTCATTGGTATTCTACATATAGCAATTCACCTTGAGATAGTGACACCGGTAAATTCCCCTCTGCGAAAGAGGAATTGCTATCGCTAGGTCAAAATGGACTGCTATAACTTAAAACTATGAGCAGCTATTACGTTTCCAATAAGGACCAAGTGGAAGGCCCTTTTGCCTTGGAGCAAATCGAGCAGGCCATTCGCAGCCACAAGTATTTGCAGCCGCTCACGGTCCGCAAGGAAGGCGAGGACATGTGGCTGCCGTTTGAAGCGGCCAAGGCCAAGGCGGTGCAGGAGCAAAATCTTGACCGTATCAAACAGAACATTGTCAGCGGCCAATCGGTGACGCGCCCAACGAACCAGCTGGCGCCAACCGGCGCTGACGAAGCGACTGTGTCATATTGTGAAATAGTTGCCGCGGTTGTGGCGGTGATCACCATCTTGTTAGGGCTTTGTCACGTGATTGGCGGTTGGTTTGTTATTGGCTCAAACGGCGAGCTTACCGCTGCCGCCGTAATATTGTTGATCTGCACGGGCGGGGCTATTCTGTTTAGCGGTTTATTAGTCACCTTTTGCTTTTGGCTGGCCGCCAGGCATTTTGATGTGTTATGCCGGATCGAAAAACGACTCGGCAAACAACCTAACAATCAATAGGTATGATGAAAAAGGCATTGTGACTGGCAGCCATGTCGGCCCGGGCGACGCGAATCAAGCGCTGACCGAGAGCCACGAGGTCAGCTTCAGCAACAATTAATTGGCTTGATGCCGGGAATTTTCGCTGCCGGTGATGCGATGACGTTGCCCGGCGCAATGTCTGTGATGGTTGATACATTCATGAGGCAAGTCGCTAATCTTCAGCGTGTTGCAGGTCTTGCCAGTGTCGGTATTCCAGCCCTTGGCTGCCTCAGCCCATAATTTTTATTGACGCCAACGCGATAAATATGCTTTACTAAGCACCTGATTAAATGTATATGATATAAACAATGATTGCCATTCGGTGAAAAAGGTTGTAAGTTTAATGATAGGAATAAAATTCTGGCTGTGCCATAGTACGACCAAAAGATTCCGGTTTAGGCTGGGTGCAAGCCAATAAAGCGAGAAAGCCATTTATTTATGACTCGCATAACCAAACGGGTGAGGACGGTTAATTTTGGACGTGTGACACCATCAAAAACACGCCTGTTCCCGCTGGTGTATCTTCGCGCTCCCTCAAGTCCCCCATGTGTCTGGCCGCCGACTGACAATGATTTTCACCTAAACCCAACCCCAAACATTAACCAATAAGGATTAATATGAAGTACATACTCGCATTCGATCAAGGTACCACCAGTTCACGCGCCATTGTGTTCGACCATGACGGCAACATCAAGTCGGTCGCGCAAAAGGAATTCAAGCAGTATTTTCCCCAGCCCGCGTGGGTGGAACATGACGCCAATGAAATTTGGGCGTCGCAGCAGGGCGTGGCGACCGAGGCGGTGACGCGCGCCGGACTAAAGATGAAGGACATTGCGGCCATCGGCATCACCAACCAGCGTGAGACCACGGTGCTGTGGGATCGCAAGACCGGCCAGCCGATTCACCGGGCGATTGTATGGCAGGATCGCCGCACCGCGGGATTTTGCGACCAGTTGAAGAAACAGGGGTTGACGGGGGACATTCAGCAACGCACCGGCCTGGTAATCGACGCGTATTTCTCCGGCAGCAAACTGCGTTGGTTGCTGGACAACGTGGACGGCGCGCGCGCCAGGGCGGAGAAGGGGGAACTGGCTTTTGGCACGATTGATTCGTGGCTGATATGGAACCTGACCAACGGCAAAAAGCACATCACCGATCCGTCCAACGCTTCCCGCACGATGCTTTATAATATTACCACCAACGACTGGGATAATGAGCTGTTGAGGATATTCAATGTGCCGCGCGCGGTGCTGCCTGCGGTGGTCAGTTCCAGCGAGGTGTACGGGGAGACGGACGAAGGAGTACCGATCGCCGGGATTGCCGGCGACCAGCAGGCGGCTTTGTTCGGCCAGGCATGCACGCAGCCGGGCATGGTGAAAAACACTTATGGCACTGGCTGCTTCATGTTGATGAACACTGGCGACCAGCCGGTTCCGTCGAAGAACAATCTGCTGACCACCGTGGCGTGGCGGCTTGGCAAGAGCAAGACTCAGTACGCGCTGGAAGGCAGTGTATTCATCGCGGGGGCGATTGTGCAGTGGTTGCGTGACGGCTTGGGCATCATCCGCCATTCGGCCGAGGTCGAGAGCCTGGCCAAGTCCGTGCCGGACAACGGCGGCGTTTATTTGGTTTCCGCCTTTGCCGGGCTTGGCGCTCCGCACTGGGACCAATATGCGCGCGGCGCGATCGTCGGCCTGACCCGCGGAGCCACCGCCGGACATATTGCCCGCGCGGCGCTGGAGGGCATGGCGTTCCAGGTGGCGGACGTGCTAAATTGCATGGAAAAGGATTCGGGCATCAAGCTGAAGGAACTGCGTGTTGACGGCGGCGCCTGCGTCAATAACCTGCTGATGCAGTTTCAGTCGGACATCCTCAATGTGCCGGTGGTGTGCCCGGCGGTCACGGAAACCACCGCGATGGGCGCCGCTTATCTGGCGGGTTTGGCGGTTGGGTACTGGAAAGACCAGGCGGAAATCGCCAAGCATTGGAAATCCGACAAGGTCTATAGCGCGGCGATGGATGCCAAGGCGCGCACCGAGTTAACGAAGCAGTGGGACAAAGCCCTGAACCGAGCCAAGGCCTGGGTGGACGCGGAATCAACGGATTAAAAATCAGAAAGCTGAGGTAACCAATGAATAGAGCTAAATTGCTGGCATCCTTGCGCGTCGGGAATCAACCCTGGGACGTGGTGGTGGTGGGCGGCGGGGCAACCGGCCTGGGCGTGGCGCTGGACGCCGCCGCGCGCGGGTTGAAAACGGTATTGCTGGAGCAAAATGACTTCGCCAAAGCCACTTCCAGCCGCAGCACCAAGATCGCGCACGGCGGGGTTCGTTATTTGCAACAGGGAGATATTCCGCTGGTGTACGAGGCCCTGCATGAGCGCGGGCTGATGATCCGGAACGCGCCGCATTTGGTGCATCCGCTGACTTATGTGGTCCCCACTTTCAGGTGGTGGGAATTGCCGTTCTACGGCATCGGGCTGAAAGTATATGACGCGCTGTCCGGGTTCACCAGTCTGGGACGTTCCAGGATTCTGAGCCGGGCAAAAGCGTTGGAATATTTGCCCACCATCCGCCAGGAAATCAACGGCGGCGTGTTATACATGGACGGCCAGTTTGACGATGCGCGACTGGCGCTGACGCTGGCGCTGACCATGAACGACCAGGGCGGCGTGCCGTTGAATTACATGCCAGTGACGTCGCTGGTCAAAACGGACGGCCGCGTCAGCGGCGTGACGGCGCGGGACGCGGAGACGGGCGAGGAGTTCACCATCAGCGCCCGGGTGGTGGTGAACGCCACCGGTATTTTCACCGACCGCATCCGCCATATGGACGAGCCGGGCGCGCGTCATTTGCTGAGTGTCAGCCAGGGAGTGCATATCGTGGTGGACAAATCGTATCTGCCGGGCGCGACGGCGTTCATGATTCCCAAGACCGAGGACGGCCGGGTGCTGTTCGGCATTCCCTGGCACGACCGGCTGGTGATCGGCACCACCGACATTCCGCGCGACGAGGCCGAGTTGGAGCCAAGGCCGCTGGAGGAGGAAATTGAATTTCTGGTGCATCACGCGAACAAATATCTGACCAAGCCGCTGGCCCGCCAGGACGTGCTGGCGATATTCGCGGGCTTGCGGCCGCTGGTGGCGGCGGGTGACGGCAGGCAGACCAAGAAATTGTCACGCAATCACCGGATCATCGTCAGCGACGCCGGTTTGGTGACCATCGCGGGCGGCAAATGGACAACTTACCGCCGCATGGCGGAGCAAACCGTTGACCGTGTCGTCAAGGTGGGTGATTTGGCGGCCAAACCCTGCCCGACCAAGTACCTGCCTTTGCACGGTTACCTGAATGTCAGCGTGACCAAGGACATTCCGGAGACTGTTTACGGCACCGATTGGTTGCCAATCAAACAGCTTGCCGACGCTAACAGTGAGTTGGCGCAGAAAATACATCCGCGGCTGCCTTACACGCTGGCGGAAGTGGTCTGGTCGGTGCGCGAGGAGCAGGCGCGGACGCTGGACGATGTCTTGGCGCGGCGCACCCGTTCCTTGTTGCTTGATGCCCGGGCGGCCATGGAAGTCGCGCCAAAGGTGGCGGCGCTGATGGCGAAGGAATTGGGCAAGGACGAGGCTTGGACGCAACAACAAACGGAGGAATTTACCGCATTGGCCAAGCGGTATCTGCCGTGAGTCATTATCAGCGGGCTGATTTTTGTCAGGAACTCAGTAACCATAACGAGGAATAAACATGAAAAAAACAGTAATAATGAAGTGGGGTCGGCAAGTTTGCCGATTCGGCGCGGCACCGGTAATGGGGGTTGCGCTGTTGTTAGCGGAAACCGGGGGCGTCATGGCGGGGACCGGGACGGTTGACAGTAGCAAGGCCGTGGACACGGTAAAGTCTGTGGAAATGACCGCGCGCTCACAGTCGATCTGGGAACAGAAATATCTGACCGGTGACTGGGGCGGGCAGCGTGCCGACTTGGAAAACGAAGGCGTGACCTTCGATTTCAACTACATCAACGACCTGCAGTCGGACCTGACCGGCAACCAGACGCATCATATCACCAACTTCGGACGTATCCGCGGTTCGGTGACCATTGATTTGCAGAAAATGGCTGATTTCGATGGCAAAATCTTCGTCACCGGGATGTGGCAGTTTGGCAAAAATCTGGGCGCCCAACTGAATACCTTCACCAGTCCAAGTAGCATCGCCGGCTACAACAGTTTTCGGCTGGATGAAGCCTGGTACGAGCAAGGCTTGTGGGAACACAAGATCCGGGTGAAAGTCGGGCAAATCGCCGCGGTGAATGATTTCGGCCAAACCGGGTTGTTTCTGATGAACGATGAAACCGGGTACAGTCCGAACATCAACTTCTATCCGTTGCAACCGTTCAGCCCGGCAGGCAAACCCGGCGTGGTGCTGACGTTGGATCCATCCGGCAAGGACGAGGGCATTTACGTCAAAGGCGGCGTGTTTACCGCTTACGCTGACGCTTATCATCCGGACACCAGCGGTCTCGATTGGCGCAACGATTTCAACTACGGCGCGGCGGGAACCGTTGAAGTCGGGTACCACGCTGCCAATGGCGATTATCCAGGTGTGTATAAGTTGGGTGTTAGCTTCAACGACATCAGCCGTTATCACGACCTGCAAACCGGCGCGGCGAAATCCGGCGACTTGGTGGCGTACTTCACTTACCAGAAGACCGTTTGGCGTCCGCTCGGCGCTGACGGCAAGCTTGACCGGGATCGCGGCTTGGATTTACTGCTGCAAGCCATGGGCGCGCCGGAAGACCGCAACCCGATCCGTTTCGAAGGCTTGCTTGGCGCGGTTTACCACGGCCCGTTTGCCAGCCGTCCGCAGGATAAGGTCGGCTTGGGCATTATTTTTGCCGACGCCAGCAGCGCGTTGAGTTCGGACAACCGGCATTCCGGCGCGCCGGGTTCCGGTTCGCTCGGCACGCAAGTGGCGCTGGAGCTGTCCTATCAATACAATCCGACGCCATGGTTTTCGATCCAGCCTGATTTGCAATACATCGTGAATCCGGTCGGGCCGAATAATCCCCAAGCAAGCCATCGTGACAATATTCTGATCGTCGGTCTCAAGACAATATTGCGCTTCTAAATAACAGTTAGTATAAACCAAACGAAAGGAACATTATGTTAAGTGGATATTCATTCGCGGGTGAGTTAATGGGCACTTTGGTGCTGATTATTCTGGGTTGCGGCGTTTGCGCCGGCGTGTCGTTGAAAAATTCAAAAGCGGAGAACTCCGGCTGGATAGTAGTCACCGCCGGGTGGGCGTTTGCCGTGATGGCCGGCGTTTTTGTCGCCACGGCCTTCGGCAGTGCCCAGGGCGATATCAATCCGGCCGTTACCGTCGCCAAGGCGTTCCAGTCGGGCGACTGGAGCTGGGCGCCGAGAATAATCGTCGCGCAGTTCATCGGGGCGATCATCGGCGCCAGCGTGGTGTGGCTCGCCTACCTGCCGCATTGGTCGAAAACGGAGAATCAGGCCGCCAAGCTCGGCGTGTTCTGCACCGCTCCGGCCATTCGTTCCGGCGCTAATGTCCTGACGGAAATTATCGGCACCATTATCTTGGTACTGGGGGTGTTCTGCATCTTTTCCAAGACCATGGCGGCTGGCGGCCCGATTCCCACCGGGCTTGGGCCTTACCTCGTCGGCATGTTGGTGTGGAGCATCGGTCTCTCGCTCGGCGGCCCGACGGGTTACGCCATCAATCCAGCGCGTGATCTTGGACCGCGTATCGCGCACGCCATTTTGCCGATTGCGGGCAAGGGTGGCAATGATTGGGGATATGCCTGGATTCCCGTGGTTGGTCCGATTATCGGCGGCTTGCTGGCCGTCTGGATTTTCGGCATGGCTTAAAACTGATGACGATCTCGCTAATGATCGGTTTGCCAGACTGGTCATTAGCGGGATGACCATGAAAATCAGTCGGATCAATTCCACCGAATAGATCCGACTGATTACATGATTATTGCCGTATGCTCAGCCGACTTTCGCGCCCACACACCGCAGTCTTTTTTGGCTCTTGGCTACTTCACATTTTCCCACGCTCAGCGGCTGCCGTCAGAGCCGACAGATCAGCAATTCGCGCTCGTACACCATTTCCTTCGGCAAATGAGTGTGCAGCTTGAGGAACAGCGCCTCGTGTTGCAGGGTCATTTGCTTCCAGTTGTCACGGTTAATGTTCATGACCTGGTCCCATTGTTCCCTGGTGTAATTCAGACCGCTCCAGTCAATGTCCTCGTAGGCGGGAATCCAGCCGAGCGGACATTCGCGGCCCACGGCGGCGCCGTTGGCGCGCTCGACAATCCACTGCAGCACGCGCATGTTCTCGCTGTAGCCGGGCCACAGGAACTTGCCGTCCTGGTCCTTGCGGAACCAGTTGACGTGGAAAATGCGCGGACGCACGGCGAGGTTTTTGCCCATGTTGAGCCAATGACGGAAGTAGTCGCCCATGTGGTAGCCGGCGAAGGGCAGCATGGCGAACGGATCGCTGCGCAACTGGCCGACGGTGCCAGCGGCAGCGGCGGTCATTTCCGAACCCATCGTCGCGCCGAGATAGACGCCGTTGGTCCAGTTGTAAGCCTGGAACACCAGCGGCACGTCGCTCATGCGGCGTCCGCCGAAGATGAAGGCGCTGATGGGCACGCCTTTCGGGTCTTCCCAAGCGGGATCAATGGTCGGGCACTGGCTGGCGGGAGCGGTGAAGCGGGCGTTCGGGTGGGCGGCTTTGCGGCCGCAGCCGGGCGTCCAATCCTGGCCGGTCCAGTCGCGCAATTTCGCGGGCGGGGTGTCGGTCATGTCTTCCCACCAGACATCGCCGTCGGGGGTCAGCGCGCAATTGGTGAAGATGGTGTTCTTCGACGCGGAAATCATCGCGTTCGGGTTGGATTTCATCGAGGTGCCGGGCGCGACGCCGAAGTAGCCGTATTCGGGGTTGATGGCATACAAGCGACCGTCCTGGCCAGGCTTGATCCAGGCGATGTCGTCGCCGACCGTCCATACCTTCCAGCCCTTGTCCTGGAACGGCTTCGGCGGGATGAGCATGGCGAAGTTGGTCTTGCCGCAGGCCGAGGGGAACGCCGCCGCGACATAGGTTTTCTTGCCTTTCGGGTCCTCGACGCCGAGGATGAGCATGTGCTCGGCCATCCAGCCCTCGTCGCGCGCCATGCAGGAGGCGATGCGCAGGGCGAAGCATTTTTTGCCTAACAAGGCGTTGCCGCCGTAGCCGCTGCCGTAGGACCAGATTTCGCGAGTGTCGGGGAAATGCACGATGTATTTCTGCTCCTTGTTGCAGGGCCACGGCACATCTTTTTGACCCGCTGACAATGGCGCGCCGACGCTGTGAACGCAGGGCACGAACTCGTGGTTATGCCGGTCAATGAGGTCGAACACCCGCTGCCCCATGCGGGTCATGATGCGCATGTTGGTGACAACGTAGGGCGAATCGGATAACTCGACGCCGATATGGCTGATGTTGGAGCCGAGCGGCCCCATGCTGAAGGGAATGACATACATGGTGCGGCCCTTCATGCAGCCGGCGAACAGTTTTTTTAAAGTATCCTTCATCTCGTGCGGGCAAATCCAGTTGTTGGTGGGGCCGGCGTCCTCGCGTTTTTGCGAGCAGATAAACGTGCGGTCCTCGACGCGCGCCACGTCGGTCGGGTCGGAACAGGCGAGGTAGCTGTTCGGGCGTTTCTTTTCGTCCAGTTTGACGAAGGTGCCGTTGCTGACCATGAGGTCGCAGAGTTGGTTATATTCCTGTTCGGAGCCGTCGCAGAAATGAACCTGGTCGGGCTGGCACAGCGCGACCATCCTGTCAATCCACTGCAACAAAGTCGCGTGGTTGGTTTTGCCATGGCCGACTTGCTTGTAATTGCTCATTGTATTTACCTTTCTTTACCATACGCGAGGCGGCGTGTAATGGCCGCCTGACTTTACGGGTGCATTGTTGTGTCTGCGCCGTCCCATCCAGCAGGGCGACGAAGCGGAAAAAATCGTAGGGAGCGGGCCGGGGAGTGGCAATGATTTTTATTGGTCATCGCCGCCGTCCGCATTGCGCCAGGTGAAACGACACCGAAACGCAGGCTGACGGTGAGGTTATTATAGGATTTGGCTCAGCGATTGACAAAAAGCCGCCGGGGTCTTTTCATTTGAGGAAATTTGCTTTCACGGAAGCTGCCAGAGTTAGTTTGAATTTCCGGGCGGCGAGGGTAGGCTCATCTAATGCCAAATTCAATTGGAGGAACTATGCTAAAATTGCTGGTCATAATATTCGCTTTGACACCGTCGGCTTGGATACGGGCCGCCGCTGACCGTGACACACCGCCGGCGGAGGGCGACCCGGCGATTCAGGCGAGCGATTACGCGAATCCTGGCAACTGGATGGTTGTCACTGCCGCGCCCCGGCGGCCGGTCGATGTGTTCGTCTATTACCCGACGGCTTATGTGGCCGGGGCGCACGACCCCAAGGTCTCGACCATCGACAACGCGGGGATGCGCGCCGGGGCGCGGGAGTTTCTCCGGGAAAGCGCCTCGGCCATCGCCACGGAGGAAATCGGCAATGTCTTCATTCCGTATTACCGCCAAGTTGACGCCCTGTGGGGAGTCAGCCAATCGCGCGCGGACCAAGTTCGCTACTTTGGCGGCTTGCCGAAGACGGATGCGTTCGCCGCGTTTGACTATTATATCCGCCACTACAACGGGGGCCGGCCGTTCATCGTCCTGGGACACTCGCAGGGCGCGTTCATGGTCAAGCGCCTGCTGTTCGAGTACATGAAGGAACACCCGGAGGTTTACGCGCGCATGGTCGCGGCGTATGCGATTGGCATCTCGATTACCCGTCAGGAACTGGCGGAACATCCCCACGTGCGGTTCGCGGAGCATGGCAGCGACACGGGCGTGGTGATCTCCTACAACACGGAGGCGCCGCGGCTCGACGGACCAAGCCCCACCTGGCTGCCCGGTTCCATCGCCATCAACCCCATTACGTGGACGCGCGGAAGCGTGTCCGCGCCGGCCAGCGCCAACCTCGGCTCGCACCTCAAGGACGCGCGGGGGGAATATCAGAAAGTCGCGGGCGTGGCGGACGCGCGCGTGGACATGGAGCGCGGCGTGGTCATTTGCTCGACGGCGGATGTCGAGCAATACAGCTTCCAGGGTGTCTGGCGTAAATCGTTTCCGCGCGGAGTCTTTCATCACTACGATATTCCGTTCTATTACTACAATCTGCGCGAAAACGCCCGCGCCCGTATCGCCCGGTTCCTTGCCGCGCAGCCGCGGTAATCATAGTCTGATAAAAAAGGCGGGATTGGAAAAACAAATGATGTGATTAAGCCGCCGCCGCGCTTGTAGTCAGTGGTGAAATAAATTGGACACAGCCAGCGGCGATAATTGCCTATTGCAGTCACCGGTTAGGTATTCTAATATTCAACACATGGCGATCCCCGATTTTCAAAAATTCATGTGTCCGTTGTTGACGCTCGCTGACGATGGGAAAAATCATTCGATGCGAGAGGCGTTGGATGTTCTTGCGAAAAAATTTTCACTGACGAATGCGGAGCGCAGGGAATTATTGCCAAGTGGACGGCAGGAAATTTTTGCCAATCGCATCGCCTGGGCCAAGACTCATCTAAGGATGGCCGGGTTGGTGGAAATGCCAGCGCGCGGAGTTTTTCGGATAACAGACCAAGGGCTTGCCGTGTTACGGAAACATCCGCAATATGTTGATTTGCGCGTGCTGCGCGAACAACCGGGTTACTTGGCGGCGCGTAATGCCAAGCGCGAAAAGAACGGCACACCCGCTGACGATGAAAAAATTACCGATGACACGCGGACGCCTGACGAGCAAATCGCGTCAGCATCAGCGGCGTTGCGTCAAAATCTCGGCGCGGAATTGCTGGCCAAATTGAAAACCGTGTCGCCCGCGTTTTTTGAAAAACTGGTCGTGGATTTGCTCGTCCGCATGGGCTACGGCGGTACGCGCGAGGATGCCGGGCGCGCCATCGGGCGCAGCGGCGACGAGGGAATTGACGGCATTATTAACGAAGACCGGCTTGGTCTTGATGTGATTTACATTCAAGCAAAAAAATGGGAGAATACTGTCAACCGCCCCGAAATTCAAAAATTTGCCGGCGCGCTTGAAGGCAAGCGGGCGAATAAAGGGATATTTATCACCACCTCGAATTTTTCCGACAGTGCGTGGGAGTACGTGAAAAACATCGGCAAAAAAATCTCGCTGATTGACGGTCAGCGGCTGTGGAACTTGATGATTGATTTCGACATCGGCACCGCCACCGCCGCTACTTACGAAATCAAGAAAATAGACCACGATTATTTCGACGAGGAAACCGGCTGACAGTGAAGGTCACTGTCAGCGGTGGATATTTGTCAAGAAATGAGGACTGATACCTTTTATCACTGAAAAAAATAATTATGCTGGCATTGTTTTTTTTGATTGCCGCTGTGGTATGGTATGTTTCTTGCGAATGTTTATTACATTATTTGTGGAGGAAGGGAAAACATCCGGGAAAGGTAGCCTTTTTATGTGATTTGTTGAAAAGTACAGTTGCTTTTCTGTTATCGCTTATTGCATTTGTATTATCTGTAAAGGGTGGATATTAGCGGGTAAAAGAGGGTAGTTTTCATTTCCTGACAGATGAATAAAATTGAAAGAGGTAAATGATGAGATTAAAAATAAAACAGAAGATAAGAGAATTTGTCAAGAAATGAAGACTGCCCCCTTTTACGCATCAATCCACCTTCTTTTTCAGAATGTAGTGTTTCGTTAAATCGCCAGTGATGGGCTTGCCTTCAAGGTCAAGTTGTATCAATTGATTCTCGCCAACTTTGTAGTGGGTCGGGGCGTCTTTGCGGTCCAGCGTGATGATGCCACCGTTTTTGTCCCATTGAAATTTACCTGTATCGATGAACATACCTTCTTTGCTGAGGTATTCGTTGGTCATAGTGTAGGTTTCGTCAGCATTCAAGGTGAGTTGTACCTTGATGCCGGGGACATCCGCGCCGGGAATGATGCCGGTATAGACCCCCGCCCAGTCGAGGCTGTTTCTGGAGTTGTGAGTGTCAGCCGCTGGTGTATCAACATTCTGTTTGCAAGCGCTGATGATGACCACTACGCAGACCGCGGCGAGAGAGAAGATGATTTTTTTCATAGATTTTTACAATATCACGACACGTGAGTTTTGCAAATTTTTGGAAAAGGGGAAAAGGAGTTAGTCTTCATTTTTTGACAAATGAGTGAGGTTGAAAAAATAAATGAATCTGTCAAAAAATGAAGACTGACTCTTTTCCTCTTTCCTGCCACCGTCAGCGTCATTCACTGACGGGCAATTCAATACGCGGAAACAATGGCTCCGGTTTTCCGACTTTCGTGCCGGCGGGGATTGACGGCCACGCCGGATTTTCCGTCACCGGCAGCGGCGGGAGGTGGCCGAGTTGCGACAGGATGTTCTCCGCGGTGGCCGGCAAAATGCAGCCGATTTCCCCGGCTAACAAATATATCGCTGCTGCCATTTCCGCGAGCACGACATCGAGACGGCCGGCGTCAGCGGAATGCTTCGCCAGTTGCCACGGCGCGTTTTCGTCGGCGTACTGGTTGACGCGGATGATACCTTTCCACAATTCCATCAACGCGATGTGCACCTGGATCTTGTCCATGTTGTCGCAGAATGCTTTGACCGCGCCGCCGACTTCGCACCGCAGGTTTTCTTCGCTCACCGTCAGCGCCGCGTCACCGGCAGCGGGAATGACCCCGCCACGATAGCGCGCAATCATGGACACTGCGCGGTTGACCAGGTTGCCGAGCGTGTTGCCCAGTTCGCTTTGGTAGCGCAGGTGAAATTGCGCGGACGAAAAATCCGCGTCGTAACCCACCGCCATCTCGCGCATGACGAAATAGCGGAACGCATCCACGCCGTACGTCTCAATCAGTGTCAGCGGGTCAACCGAGTTGCCGGTGGATTTGCTCATCTTCTCCTTGTTCTGCGTCCACCAGCCATGCACCAGCAGCAGCTTCGGCAGCGGCAAGCCCAGCGCCCGCAGCATAATCGGCCAGTAAATCGCGTGCGCCGGCACCAGGATGTCCTTGCCTATCACATTAATACCCGGCCACCAGTCGCTGACGGTGACGCCGTCGTAGCCGATGACGGAGATGTAACTCAGCAGCGCGTCGAACCACACATAGGTGACCTGCTCCGCATCGAACGGCAGCGGGACGCCCCACGCCAGCCGCGCACGCGGGCGCGAGATGCACAAATCGGGGATGGGCTGCTCCAGTGCGCCGAGCACTTCCTTCGCGCGGAAGCTCGGAAAAATCCAGTCGGGATTTTGTTGCAAGTGTCCGACCAGCCACGCTTGGTGTTTGGCGAGCTTGAAATAATAAACGTCCTCCTGCAACTCGATGACCTCGCCGAAAATTTCCGGAAAGCGACCGTCAGCGGCGCGGTCTTTCTCGGTCAAAAACTGCTCCTGTCGCGGGCTGTAAAAACCTTTGTAAACGCCCTGGTAAATCTCCCCTGCGTCGAACAATTTTTGCAAGCACGTTTGCACGACCTGCTTGTGCCGGGGCTGCGTCGTCCGCACGAAATCGTCGAACGACACGTTCAGCTTGCGGTACAAGTTTTCAAAATTCGCCGCCATCGCGTCGCAAAACTCCTGCGGGTCGCGGCCTTGCTTCTGCGCGCTCTGCTGCACCTTGATGCCGTGCTCGTCCAACCCCGTGAGAAAAAACACCCGCTGACCGTGGCGGCGATGGTAGCGGGCTAACACGTCGGTGAGTACTTTTTCGTAAGCGTGCCCGAGATGGGGCAGCCCGTTGACATAATCAATCGCCGTGGTGATATAGTATTTTTCCGCCATAAAGGCGGTGATGTTACCGCTGACAACGACAAAGAACAACCAGAACTTCCGTCACCGCCAGCGGCACAAGATGCAACTTAACACTGCTTTTGCCCGCCGCTTTTCACATTGCGGCATACCTTCAACCTCGCTGACCGTCAGCGTATTGTCTTACCGGCAACTTTTGGTTTTTGCGGGCCGGATTTTGCGCTACCTTGGCTTTATGTCGCCGCTCCGTTATCTGCTGCCGCTGCTGTGTGCCGTCGCGATGTCGCGCGCCGTCTCCGCTGACAGCGACACGGCGCCGGGCCACGTCCGCGCCGCGCTGGTTAGCGAGACGCTGACGGTGACGCCGGGGCAGCCGTTCACCGTCGCGCTGCATTTCAACATCGCGCCCGGCTGGCACACGTACTGGCGCAACCCCGGCGCCGCGGGCTTGCCGACCAAGCTGGCGTGGACCGCGCTGCCGGAAGGTTTCACCGTCAGCGACATCCACTGGCCCGCGCCGCAAAAGTTCACCGTCAGCGGCCTCACCAGCTACGGTTACGAAAACGAAGCGTGGCATTTGGTGACGGTCACGCCGCCGAATAATTTGCCCGCCGGCAAAACCATCACGCTGGCCGCGACCGCCGACTGGCTCGAATGCGCCGACATTTGCGTTCCCGGCAAGGCCGAGCTGACACTGACGCTCACCGTCAGCGACCGCGCCACTCCCTCGCCGCAATTCGCCGCCATCCAAGCCGCGAAAAAATTAGTGCCCGCCGACCGTGAAAAAACTCCCGCCGCGTTTCCGCTGATGCTGACCCTCGCGTTTCTCGGCGGCTTGGTGTTGAATTTAATGCCGTGCGTCTTCCCCATCCTCGGCGTCAAAATCCTCGGCTTCATCAACCAAGCCGGTCGGGACAAAAAACAAATTATCCGGCACGCGCTGCTGTTCACCGCCGGCATCCTCGTTTCGTTCTG